>JAAEOH010000334.1 GCA_024244645.1 Hyphomicrobiales bacterium | reverse complement strand
CTGAGCCTGAGCCTGAGCCTGAGCCTGAGCCTGAGCCTGAGCCTGAGCCTGAGCCTGAGCCTGAGCCTGAGCCTGAGCCTGAGCCTGAGCCTGAGCCTGAGCCTGAGCCTGAGCCTGAGCCTGAGCCTCGAAAGGCTGGATCGGAATCGCCGCAGATCAAGGCGGATGCCGGTCCATCCACAGAAGAATCAAAAACCGATGAGCCGTCAGCCGGCAAGGTCTCCGTGGCCGCAAATGTCTCCGCAGTGGAAACGCCCGCCCCTCAGGAAGCCGCCCCCGAGCAGCCCGGCGCGGCGCGGCCATCCTGGTTCCGGCGGCTTCGCCATGGCCTGTCGCGTACCTCATCGCAGCTGACGGATCAGATCAGCGGCATCTTCACCCGCCGCAAGCTCGATGAAGACACGCTTCAGGACCTGGAAGACGTGCTCATTCAGTCCGATCTCGGCGTCGAGACGGCACTGCGCATCACCGATACGCTTGCCTCCGGCCGCTACGGCAAGGACATCTCCACGCAGGAAGTCCAGGAGATCATGGCGAGCGAGATCGAAACGGTGCTCAAACCCGTTGCCTTGCCGCTGGAGCTTGATCTTGCCCACAAGCCGCATGTCATTCTGGTTGTCGGCGTCAACGGCACAGGCAAGACAACGACCATTGGCAAGCTGGCCGCAAAGCTCCACGAGGGCGGCCTCAAGGTCATGCTCGCCGCCGGCGACACTTTCCGCGCCGCCGCCATAGAGCAGTTGAAAATCTGGGGTGAACGCACCAATTCACCTGTGGTGTCGTCAAAGCTCGGCGCCGATGCCGCGGGCCTTGCCTATGATGCCTTTGAAAAGGCCCGCGAAGCAGATACAGACGTGCTGATCATCGACACAGCGGGACGGCTGCAGAACAAGACCGAGCTGATGGAAGAACTTGAAAAGATCGTCCGTGTGCTCGGCAAGCACGATCCGGACGCGCCGCATACGGTCCTGCAGACACTGGATGCGACGACCGGCCAGAACGCGCTCAACCAGGTGGAGATCTTCCGCAATGTCGCCGGCGTCAACGGTCTCGTCATGACCAAGCTCGACGGCACGGCGCGCGGCGGTATCCTGGTAGCGATTTCGGCGAAGCACAAGCTGCCCGTCTATTTCATCGGCGTTGGCGAGAGCGTCGATGATCTCGAACCCTTCGAGGCGGACGAATTTGCCGCCGCCATAGTCGGGCATACACCCGCAGAGAACTGAACGAGAGAAGAATGAGCCAGCCTGTATTTGAAAGAGACCCTTCCGACCCGGCACGCCAGAAGATCAACCCGGTTTTGAAACTGGCGCTGGAGCTCGGGCCCCTCATGGTCTTTTTCTTCGCCAATGCCCGCGGAGAGTGGCTTGTCGAAAATTTCCCGGCGCTGTCGGCCTTCGGCGGACCGATCTTCATCGCCACCGGCCTGTTCATGATCGCGACGGCGGTTTCGCTTTCGGCCTCCTGGCTCCTGACCCGAACATTGCCGATCATGCCGCTGGTCTCCGGCGTCGTCGTCTTTATCTTCGGCGCGCTGACCCTGTGGCTGCAGAACGACACCTTCATCAAGATGAAACCGACTATCGTCAACGGCCTCTTCGCCAGCGTGCTGCTCGGCGGCCTCGTCCTTGGCAAATCGCTGCTCGGTTACGTCTTCGACAGTGCCTTCCGGCTGGATGCGGAGGGCTGGCGCAAGCTGACCCTGCGCTGGGGCCTGTTCTTCGTCGTTCTGGCAATTGTCAATGAGATCGTCTGGCGCAGCTTCTCCACCGATTTCTGGGTCGCCTTCAAGGTCTGGGGCATCATGCCCATCACCATTCTCTTCACCATGAGCCAGATGCCAATGATCATGCGGCATACCATCCCGGATGAGGAGGGTGAGTAGCAGTACTCTATTTGGTTTTCGCTCACGCATGAGCGGCCCTTCGGGCCTATGCTCCGCGGGGGCGCCGCATCAGCGGCGACGCGCAGTCGCGCTTGCGGTGCAACGCACCGAATTCCTTTTCCATGACAGCCTGCCAGGAATCATAAGATCGAAGCGCATGGCGCATCGCAAGGCCGACTGGCCGTCGCCGCTGATGCGGCGCGCACGCAGGCCAGCCGCGCAACGGCGGTACGGCCGTGAGCGAAAATGAAATCCCACGGTGCGCAGCACCGGAAGCGCGACCGCGCGTCGGGCCCAATGGCCCGCCCTGTCCGGAGCATAGGCCCGAAGGGCCACTCATGCGTGAGGACAAATCTAAGCGCCCCCCAGCGCCTTCTCGATCGCCGGGAAAAGATCGTCCCTGATGCTATCGGGGTTGAACGGCCCGATCTGCTTGAACGTGATGTTGCCGTTTTTGTCGAGAAGATAGGTCTCCGGAATGCCGTAGACGCCCCAGTCGATGGCGGCAACGCCTTTCGGGTCGACGCCGACCGCGGCGTAAGGATTGCCGAGTTCGCCTAGGAAGCGGATGGCGTTGGGCGTTTCATCCTTGTAGTTGATCCCGACGAGATTGATGCGGCTGTCCTGTGCCAGCACCATCAAAAGTGGATGCTCCTGGCGGCACGGCGCACACCAGCTCGCCCAAATATTGACGAGCGTGACCTTGCCGTCGACCTCCGCATCCGTCAGGGTCGGCACCTGAACACCATCGCGCTTAAGCCCGTCCAGCGCCGCCAGATTCAGTAACGGAGCTTTGGTACCGATCAGTACGGAAGGCACTTCCGAGACATCGCGGCCGGAAATCAGCGCGCTGTAGAAAATGACGGCCAGCGCGACAAAGGCCACCAGCGGGACGAAGGCCAAAAACTGGCGGGGGCTCTTTCGGGTCGGCGTCGGTTCAGGCGCGCTGCCCTGTTTTGCGTCACTCGACATTGTCATCCTCTTTGGCAGCCGAACGGCGGCGCACACCGCGCGCTTCGAGTTCGGCAAGCTCGGAACGGCGGGCTCGCTGCTCGAATAGCACCCAGGTGATGAGCGCAAGGATCGTCAGGGCAGTCACACCGTAAGCTATCGATACGAAGGCAAGATGGCTCATCTACGCGGTTCCTACGCGGCCGAGCGGGCTGCCTGCCGGCGCAGGGCTGTCACCCGCCGCCGCCAGATTTCATTGCGCATCGCCATCAGATGCAGCGTGAAAAACAGCATTGTAAACGCCACCGCCATGATCAGTAGCGGATAGAGCATTGACGGGTGGATCGTCGGCCCGTCGAGGCGCATGACGCTCGCCGGCTGGTGCAGCGTGTTCCACCAGTCGACGGAAAACTTGATGATCGGAATATTGACATAGCCGACGAGAATGATGATTGCCGATACTTTCGCCGACCGCGCCGGATCGTCCATGGCCCGGTTGAGCGCGATGAGGCCGAGATACATCAGAAAAAGCACGAACACCGAGGTCAGCCGCGCATCCCACACCCACCAGGTGCCCCACATGGGCTTGCCCCAGAGCGAACCCGTCAAAAGCGCCAGAAAGGTGAAAGCTGCACCGATCGGAGTCGCTGCCCTGGCGGAAACATCGGCCAGCGGATGCCGCCAGACCAGCGTGCCTATCGCCGAAAGCGCCATCACCGTGTAACACATCATCGCCAGCCATGCGGACGGCACGTGAATGAACATGATGCGCACGGTCATGCCCTGCTGATAATCTTCGGGCGCCTGAAAACTCAGGTAAAGCCCGACGACAAAAAGCACACCGGTAAGACCGGCCATCCAGGGCAGGAGCGTTGCGACCAGGGACAAGAACCGGGTCGGGTTCGCAAGGCCGGAGACGTAATTTGCGGCACTGGTGATCGTCATGCCCATTCTCTTAGCGTTTGGAATGGTTCTCGACAATGCCGCCATTGGAGCAATTGGGCAATTTACCGTGATCGCCGGGGCGCTTATTGCCGCACTTCGAACGCGTATCTGCGGAAGATACCGGACTTGAAAAGCCTACGCGGCCCTCCTGATAACTGGCCGGTTCAGCCGTACCGGCAGCGCGCTGACCCCGCGGATACCAAGCCGTTCGATCCACGGCAGATCCTCCGGCGCGGCGATTTGCAGATCGGGAAAGCGGCCATAAAGCCGTGCGAGCGCGCTCTGCGTTTCGACCCGCGCCAGCTGCAGCCCGAGGCAGAAATGGATACCTGAGCTGAACACCAGATGCGGGTTGGGAAAACGGTCGAGCTGCAGTTGGTCGGCGTCACTGAACTCACCCGGATCGCTGTTTGCCGAGGCAATCATCGCCATGATGATGTCGCCGCGCTTAAGTGGCTGACCGAAGAAGACCATATCTTTGGACACGTAGCGCGGTTTGGTGCTTTGCACCGGCGAATTGTAGCGCGCCAGCTCTTCGACTGCTCGCTCCATGCGCTTTTCGGGATCCGCAAGCAGAACAGCCTTCTGCTCCGGATTCCGCTCAAGCGTAATGACACTGTCAGCGATCAGATGGGTCGTGGTCTCGAAACCGGCGACAAGCAGCAGGAACACCATGGAGACGAGCTCGTCTTCAT
>JAAEOH010000333.1 GCA_024244645.1 Hyphomicrobiales bacterium | reverse complement strand
TGCCGGGACGAATGGCGGTGATGAGATCGACCGATTTTGTGCGAAGGGAAATCACTCCCAAACGCGGTTTCAACATTGATCCATCAACGCTTCCTTGCGCCATCATGCACAGGCACAACACCTACTGCGAAGAGAACACTGGAACCGGCAGGAACAAAAAATAGCTCGCAACACATTGCGGAATTAGAGAACGGTATCGGCTCCAAGCAGACCTTCGTCGCAACGCACACCTCCGAAAGGCAAAATTCATGACACGAAGGACGGCAATGCGGACAAACCTGCATTGGTTTCCCCGCGGGACCATCTGATATGCGACAACGATTGAACGAACCAAACGCATCAAATGCTATCCATTTGTTGTGGCTCTTTACAATAACTATAGGAGTTCCAACTTTCTCGGGGCCATGGCCAATGGTCCCTATTCCGTAGCACCTGCCAGAATGCGCGCGCCCAAGGCGGCAAACACGATGGCCAGTCCCCGGTTGCACCGTGCAAGCATGGCGCCATTATTTTGCAGATGGCTTCTAACGTGTGCAGCCGCAGTTCCGTATACCAGAAAGACGATGAATGTCTGGCCGATCAAGATTGTCCCCATCGTTGTTATTTCAGCGACGGGATTGGTTGCATCCGCGGTCAGGAACTGGGGAAAGAAGGAAAAGAAAAAGATCGTCAGTTTCGGATTGAGAAGATTGATCAAAACGCCCCGAATGACGATTCCTGAGGATTTTGCTGGCATAGTGTCATTGTGCGTCAGAGCAATCCGGGCGGATGACCATGCCTTATACGCCAGATAAATGAGATAGGCTGCTCCAGCATAGCGAATGATTTCAAACAATAGGCTGCCGGTGTGCAGGATTGCCGACAGGCCCAATCCGACCGCGAATATATGGGGAACCACGCCCAACGCACCCGACACGGCACCCCACAATGCGCCTCTCGCTCCATGAGCCAACCCACAGGATACCGCATAGAGCACGCCGGTTCCTGGAATGATGGTCAACACAAACGAAACGATGAAGAATTCAATTGGCATTGTGAAATTCCTACACGGTGGGAAAATTGATGTTCTTGGAGCGGCGCCGGCTAAAGTCGAAAACTGATTCCAGTGATCCGTCCCGACCAAAAGGGATACAACTTGCCCTTGGCCATGCGGGAAATTTCAAACGCCATCGGTATGCGGACACCATCGACTACTTGGTAGTCGCTTCGGGAAACGTGTTCTCCTGAGCCGTGATATGGTGTCGTCATGTCACCGTCTTCTTCTGCTTCAAAGCTGATCAGGGCGCCTTTTTCGTCGAAGGTCGCCACAAGAGAGGCTTCCAGCCCGTGGGCGCGCGCAATCGCCCGTGCGCGATGGTCGTCAATGGCTTGCCACTCAACGATCCCGCCTGGCAGCAACGCTGCAGGATTACACGGGCTTTCCAGAAGCCAGCGCCTCAGAGATATCTGGTTCAGTACCGGGGTGCCGTATTCGTGCATCACCGATATCGTGGAAAGCAGCCGTGCCTCCATCTCCATATTGCCGTCGATGTAAGCATCATAGGCAATTGCCCAGATCGGGCCCCAAAGCGGTGTATTGGCGGAAAACACGAGATCAGGCTTTGCCGATGCGATAACCTGACGTGCGGTTGTGGGTGCAAATTCTTCCGTCAACGGACGGCGAAATTGTCCGCCTTCTTCGATCTCAACCCATTTGATTGCGGCCTTGATGCCTCCCGGGAACACAAAACCAAAGTAGTTTCTGACCGGCTCTGGCAGGTTGGCCATGTCATCTGCGTCCGGCATGGAAATATGGGTAGCAGAAGCTGCCGTTTGAACAGATTGTTCAAATGTATCGATTTCACTTCGGGTCTTGGTCGCTGAATAGCCGACAAAAATGGCGGCAACGGAGACGGTGGCAAGGAGGCCAAAGACGGTTGTTTTGAAGGCGGACATTTTGATACCTCATGGAAATCGCGCTGTGGCGTGGTTTGTGTTATAAAAGCGTAATTGCGTGTACGGTTGCGTATATCCGTAATAGGAGTTACGGTTATTGTCAACAGTCTGCGGAGAAACAAATTGCGAGAAGAAAACCGGGCAATCCGGCAGGATCATATCGAACGGGCGGCGTATGCCGAATTGCGGGAGAAGGGATATGCCGGCACTTCGATGCTGGGTGTCGCAAAGCGCGCAAAAGCCTCCAATGAGACTCTTTACAATTGGTACGGCGACAAATTGGGCTTATTTCTGGTGCTTGTCGCCCGAAATGCAGATGAAGTGAGGGCGCACCTGGAAGCCAGCCTGAAAGAAGATGCACCAGCCCTCGACATTCTTGCAGACTTGGGTCCGAAGTTACTCACCCTGCTTGTGGGATCTCGTGCGGTGGCTCTGAATCAGGCTGCGGCGGCTGATCCGACCGGCGAGTTGGGTGCTGCCATTTCCGAGGCCGGACGGGAAACCGTGGCTCCCCTTATCCGCAAAACCATTGAGAAAGCTGGCGAAGAGGGTGTTCTGTCGTTTCGCGGCTCTCAGCAGGCCACCGAGCTTTACATTAGCCTGCTTGTTGGTGATTTGCAGATTCGCCGCGTTATTGGCCGTGAAGCGCAACCCGATGCAGATTTCATCGCCGAACGTTCCAAAACCGCATTTGATTATTTTTGCCAACTATTGTCTCCCTGATACCCGACCTACAATACAAACGACAGGATGGTTGGGTGACCGTGTCAAGTATTGGTGTGAGCGTAACACCCCAACGAGTGTTCAAATCGCGACACGCGTTTCATGTCCGGGTAGGGCTCTGAGCGGTAATTCGCTACACCGCACACCTTCGGTAAGCAAAATTAGTGGCATGAAGGACAGCAATGCGGAGAGGCTGTGTGAAAACACAAATCTCAGCGGTGTCGTTAGAATTCTGTTCTCATTGCCACGGTTTTTTGAAATCACAGCGCATTGCATCGCCGGTGAAATACCAGCCCGCAGAATTCCATTCTATCTGATTT
>JAAEOH010000332.1 GCA_024244645.1 Hyphomicrobiales bacterium | reverse complement strand
GGAGACTAAGAAGGGCATGATGATCTGCCTTGCCAGCCAGCGTGGTTGGGATAGAGTCTACTGAAAGTACCACAGAAGGGACAATGTAAGGCGGCAGCACCTTGGAAACACCAAACTTAACAGCAGATGCATCCACACTCCCAAGTGTCACAAAGCCCACCAGGCTCTGTTCATGCACCAACACCACAGCTCGGGTAACAGATGAGTTCACTGATCGCAGAGCCATCTCAACCTCACCCAACTCCACACGTTGGCCTCTGATTTTGATTTGCCCATTATTTCGCCCAACGAAGAAAATGGATCCATCGGGAAGCAGTTTGACCATGTCTCCGGTCTTGTAGATGTGGCTTCCATTATCAGAGCTAAAAGGGTTCTTGATAAAGGATTTGCGTGTAAGGTCAGGACGGTTGAGGTAGCCCCTCCCCACGCCATCACCCCCAATGTAGAGTTCACCCATCACACCCACTGGCAATGGCTGCAGGTGTGTACCTAGTACGTAGTATGTAACATAAGGTAAGGGGAGCCCAATGATGTTGGAGGATACATAATTTGTGCTGTCATCAAACTCCATTGCAGTGCAAGCAATGGTAGTCTCTGTGGGTCCGTAGTCAATCACAAAGTGCTTGACCTTGTCCTGCCACTCTTCCACATAGTGCTGTGGTGTGTACTCTCCACTAAGAGCAATGCATACCACTGAGGGGAGGTCACAGCTGGAAACAAGCTGAAAGAGTGATGGTGTCATGTCGAGGTGAGTGACCTGTGAAACATGTGAAGTGTCAAACAAACCATAGTATGCCCTGCAGTGTGTGTAAAATATTCCTTGTATGACAAGCCAGCCAGCTCACCTTTGCTGTGTTGATGAGTAGCTCCAGCTCATCCAACAATGCGAACTTTGGAGCAAGTACCAGAGTTGCACCCACAGAGAGTGTAGAAAACTGAATGCCACAGCTCAT
>JAAEOH010000331.1 GCA_024244645.1 Hyphomicrobiales bacterium | reverse complement strand
TGAAAACATTACATTGTAGTGAAGAAAGGATCTCTCCTGTAATGAGAAAGATTATCAAAAAGGATAAGCTGCCTGCGGTAATGACTAAACTATTAGCTGGCAAAACAAAATGAAATCCAACGCCTATTTTCGGTTATAGGAAAATGTGGTTTCCATATGTAAACATATCATGTCATCAGACTATCAAAACACAAAAAAAGTTTGACAATAAAATTCTGTTTTGATATTCTGCAGGAATTGTTGAGTTACATAGAAATTTGGGGCTTTTCATAAAAACCAAATCATCAAAAAAGCAAATTCCTATAAGGATAAAACAATGGTGCACTTGGAAAGATTTTATCTCCACCACAAACCCCTTTGCCTTCCCGTGGTGGTCTGGGTGATAGCAGGACTTCTTGGGCTATCCGGTGGCCAAACAGAATCTTGGGCAGAAACGGGGCATCTATCTCCAACCTTTCTCACCCGCCATGCAAGTGCTGTTTCTGGTGGGCTTCTCAATCCTCACGAGGCTTTTTATCTCACTCAGAAGGATGCCAAAGGGATCAACGAAAGTGGTGATGAATTCGGGGCAGCCGTGGCAGCAGGAGATTTCAATGGTGACGGTTTTGTGGATCTAGCCGTGGGTAGTCCTGGAGAAGGTCCATCGGGTGATCCTGCTACTTCGGGAATCGTTTTTGTTTTCCAAGGCTCAGGAGGAGGACCCACTCTTGGCAAGTACACCTTTCTCACTCAGGAGGATGGCAACGGAAAAAGCGAAGCTGGTGATCGATTCGGGGCTGCGCTGGCTGTCGGCAATTTTGACGGTGATGCGTATGACGATCTTGTCGTGGGCGCACCCGGGGAAGCGCCTGCCAACGATCCCCAAGCCGGTGCAATCTTCATATTTCCAGGCTCCGGCGACGGCCTTCTTAATCGTCATACGCATCCGACAGGCACCTTTCTCACGCAGGAGGATGCCAAGGGAAACAACGAGCCGGGGGACCAATTCGGCTGGGCACTCGCCGCAGGAGATCTGAATGGAGATGGAAAGGATGATCTTGTCGTAGGCGCACCCGGAGAGGCGCCTGCCAATGACCCCCAAGCCGGTGCAATCTTCATATTTCCAGGCTCCGGCGGCGGCCTTACGACAGGCACCTTTCTCACTCAGGAGGATGCCAAGGGAAACAACGAGCCGGGGGACCAATTCGGCTGGGCACTCGCCGCAGG
>JAAEOH010000330.1 GCA_024244645.1 Hyphomicrobiales bacterium | reverse complement strand
TTGTGCCGCCGGACCTGACCTTCAAGAAAACGGCGCTCATCTTCGCTAAGCACCACCGCATCCGCCACACGTCCAACCATCGCATCATCTCCTGAATTCCAATTCAATCAATGATACGAATTACAGTTCCAGGTGACTAGCTCTTTGATCCATTTTTCAGCTGCCGACGTGTTACCGAACATTCAACGGAAAAGTGAGCAGAAGCACTGGAATAAACCACCACATCATAACCGAACCAATTGCAAAAATAGCCAGTACTGGAACATTCAGTGAAGCTCGAATGGCCCACAATCCGTGGCGCAAATATGCGCGGTAAATTGGCTTGAATATTGCTTTGATCATTGGAGCGAAGGTTCAACTAAAAGCTGAGAATAATGCAGGCAAAATAACTGCTCCTGGCTCAGCATCACTTAGCTAGTAAATCCAAAGGTAAAACATCCATGGCCATGAAAGTGAGCCGTGAGGGGCTGACCGAGATCGCAGTCAATGGCTCACCGCTGGTCTCTGAAACTTCCTTGCCGAGACGGCCAATCTGTATCTTTACTAAACCGGTAATTCATTTCGGTTTCGATATGAATATGAGCTGATATACTCGCAATCGCTCACATTATGCGTCAAACTATTGCATGAACAATCCCATAATTGGTATAATTCACCAAATCCAGCGGGAGATGCGCATATGCTCACCGAAACGTATGACAATCGGCTCCGTCAACAGTTCAACGGTTTCACATTTGGCAGGGTGCGCAAGAACGAACGCGGCACCATTTGCAGGACCGGGACAGACGATAGAGGCAGGCCAGTCGAGATTACGTTGCCCACGGTTGATTTCAGAGTAATTGAATAGGACAGCACCACTTCCGGATTGCTGGCGAGATCTATAAAAGCGGTTCTTGCAAACGAACCAACCGAAAAACAAAAGGTTGATGATTTTAAAATGGCAGGAAAATCAAATTGCGGCAGACGACAGGAAAAGCCTTTCAAGGATGCGTTGCGCATGGAAATTGCTACTGCCGGCGATGACCAAAAGGCGCTTCGAAAGATTGCAGCAATACGGGAGATCGCAGATCGATTGGACGGGAAATCGGTTCAGCAAAACCAGCTCTCTGGCAATCTGTCGCTTTCACATGAAGAAGCGCTTGAGCAGTTGGTCTAACGAGGCAAACGACATGGCAGATACCAAGAAAACAGAAACTAGCGCCCGTGCTGATGAAACAGCACCCAAGCAGCGCATAATCGGCCGACCGTTCAAACCGGGCCAATCCGGCAATCCCTCTGGGCGACCAAAAGGGTCAAGGGTAAAGCTAGCTGAAGACTTCCTGGCTGACATCCATGCTGACTGGCAGGAGCACGGTATAAAGGCGATAGAGCGTGTTCGAGAGGAAAAGCCGGATATCTATCTGAAAGTCGTCGCCTCAATCCTGCCGAAAGATCTGAACCTGAACGTAAACAAATATGAGCACCTGACCGATGAACAGCTTAGGGCACGCATACGCGAACTTGATGCCGTTATCGGGCCTGACCCTTACGACACTGACCGAGATGATGAAGATAGTGGCGAGACTGAAAAGACGACACAGCACTAATCTAATGCCAACGGGGTTGCATGACTTTTCACACAACCAGAGACTTCACGGGCCGATATCTCCCTGACCATTCTGAACCAGGGCCAGGGCGAAATAGCCGCTACCATCCTTCCATGAATGAAACTGCACGGAAGCTGGCCTTGCTCGGTTTCACGGATAAGCAGATTGCTGCTTTCTTTGAAGTCGACGAACGCACCGTCAATCGGTGGAAGCATCGCTATCCCGCTTTTTGTCAGTCCCTCAAGCAAGGCAAGATGATGGCGGACGCTGAAGTTGCCGAGAGCCTTTACTGGTGCGCAGTGGGACACGAGAGAATGCAAGAGGCAGCTCTGCGCGGCGTCAACGGTCAACCCACGGCAACGATGTTTAAAATTCAAGTACTAGCGGGTGTTGGGGCAATCAAATTCTGGCTCAATAATCGCCAGCCAGATAAGTGGGCAGGATGACGATTGAGGGTATTACGGAGCTCAACAAAAACAATGCTTTATCAACTTGTTCCGCTCCGCTGTGCCATTCCATTCCACAGCAATCCAACGCCGAATGGCATATTTATCATTTCACTACGCAGGTAAACGATGTGCCGTCCTTAGTCTTGCCAGTGACTTTGGTGTCGCTCACTTTCGTGACCCGGTAGTTGCCACCGCTATTGTAAGGGCTCAGATGGATCATCGCCCGCGCGCCGCCAGTATACCGGTAGTTTTTCAGGTTCTTTGCCGTACACTCCCACGTAGCCGCGGCCACAGGCGTTACCGTCAGAACCCCTACTACAGCAACCGTCGCTCCCACGGCAGCAGCCGTGCACACAGTATGAAGTTTTTTCATGCGGGTTTTCCCCCAACCACATTGCACCGGAAGAAGGTTGGGCAAGAAAGACAGTGATTGCAATTAACCACTTCGCTTCCACGGTTGCGTATCTGCGGCCATGAGGGTGGATGCTGATCGTAGAAGGTTCCCGGCCAAATGGTTCAATGAGAAACCAACAGAAGCCGGTCGCGATGCCCTTGGTTGGTACCACGAGAATCAAGACGAAAACCCCAATGTTGGCCTTGGTCCAGAGCACGACTGGTCGTCACACGGTGCAGATGCGTTTGGTCTGATGTGCGTGGCGTATCGAGAGCCGTATGCATATGAAGATGATGACGACGATATGAACGGCTGCGAAGTCACAGGCCGGAACAGTGTTACTGGATATTGAAACTGATCCACACTTCTATGAAACGATGCGGCAAAAATTGATGCCACCGGCCGTGTCTCAACTTGCGACGCTGAGCCATGCGCCCTCCCCGACCTTTACCCCTGGAGTCTTTTGCGTTGCAGGAGTGCAACAGCGGCCAATAATCT
Organism: Hyphomicrobiales bacterium; assembly: GCA_024244645.1. GTDB lineage: Bacteria > Pseudomonadota > Alphaproteobacteria > Rhizobiales > Rhizobiaceae > Hoeflea_A. Next base: position 30,674 of record JAAEOH010000330.1, on the reverse strand, counting down.
CGATACTGTGATGATGGTCTAAACGGGTCACCAAACTGATTTTGAAAAAGATAAATCAAAAGATAGTCAATAATCGGCAAAGTATTTCTTTAATTATTACAGATAGTTGTCAAATTTATTTAGCGGTGCCTGTCACCGCTTAATCAGACTTTCAACGACTATCAACACCTTGTGCCTTCCCCAAAGAATCAAAGGCTTGCGTATGGTAATTTTACCCATTCGCCAGATGGCAACCGCGCCAAATGGCACATGCATCGGGGCAGGGCGATCAGCGCCCTTCCCGACGATTCCGGCAGTCCGCATTCCGTCTCAGGCTGGTCTTTTCCTGTGATGCCATTCCAACCGCGGCTCATTCACGCCGGACATGAAAGCGCCGTGAACTATGGTGTCGTGTTCTGAATCGCCGATGCCGGCATAGTCCGCCCTGTTACGGGCTGCCCGGCGCAGTGCGCTTTCGATTATGTCACGTACCATAAATCCCAACGTCGCCAATTGGCCGGCCTTGTAGGGGGCTTCGAACAACAAAGCGTCTGCGTTAGGACATCGTCCCTCGGCCAGTCGCCACAGTTCGTAGTCGAGAACGTCCTTGGCGAGGTCTTCGCTCGAGTAGAATTCCGTGTCGGGCATAGTCCCGCGCAGGGTCAGGCCCAAATGTCTTGACGATGGTGATCGACTTCGCATTGAGGCGGTGAAATATCACCGCAGAAACCCCGGACTGTCCGGTTTTGCCAAACAGCCATTCGATTGCCGCTCCGGCGGCTTCGGTTGCCAGGCCAATGCCCCATGCAGCGGGCGCAAGTCCGTAGAGGATTTCAGGATCTTCACCGATATCAGGCTTGGCGAAACCACACCAGCCAAGCAGCGATTTGGCGGGAGTGCCACCGGTTGTGGATTTGGATCTGACCGCCCAAACGCCATATCCCTTTTCAGCCCATAACATGTTGTGCCATCCGATGCGGTGTTCAGCGCTTTTGCGGCAGAGCGCCGGTGTGGATCCGTTGGCCGTGATGTTTTTGGTGACCTCCGGTTCACTCAGAATGTTCGCAAGGTCCGCAACATCAAGTTCAGTGAAAGCCGTTAGGCGCATACGTCCGGTATCGATTTCCGGAATGTCCACCGATTTTATCATATGCGGCACCCCGGAACCCGTGCGTTGTTGTCCAAGACCCTGTAATATTAGACAGGGCACATCGCCGGCATCAATGCATAATTGGGAACGCCCTTTGCTGACATTTCTTGTGCAGTTGCCCCTGAATGCGCCATAGGGCGAGACGCCCGCAAGCAGTTGCACAAAAAATGAACCCGATGCGAGGGCGGTCGCATCGGGTTAGTATCAGTACTTTTCATATTATGCCTGCTGATACCCACTGGCAAAATATAGGGGTTTTGAGTATTTGCATGTCCGACTGGCGAGCCACACAAATCTTTCCCAAGCCCTGGCCTAATTTGATGGTGGTTTTACAATATTGTCAAGTTTTAGCGGTTTTTTACATAAGAAAAACGCTGAAATCATGTGGATTTTCATTGAGTGAAACAGGTTCGGATGAGCCGACGGCTGTTGATCACACCCCTCTAATCACAGGTTTGCCGCACTAGCGCGCCTTGCCGACGCCGGGGTTGCAGAACCGTAAAGTACCGCCCAGGTGCCCACATTTACAGCGAAGTCGGCCCGGAATTCTGGTGTCGCCTATAAACACATACTGCGGACCGAAAATCTCGATAAGCATATCCAGATCCAGTCTTCGCCCGCGTCCGCAATAGCGCGCGCAGCAATGGGCGTAGACAATCCAGCCCTCATGACGCAGATCGCCAAGCGTGGTGACCGAAATGGCGCGCACGCATCAAACGCTTTCTCCGCAATGTCACAATTGCTGAACCCCCGCAGGGTGTCAGAGATACTGCGCGCCATTCCGATTGAGAAGAAATCAAAAGCTGTATGGCTCTTGGAGCACCACCTTAAGGCGGCGTACAAAACTGTCCAGTCTCACCGCCCTGGTCTATTTCAGCGTCGGGATACGTTCCTAATTCTCAGTACCCTGTGTGATCGTTTTACCGCGCGCTTTTATTGCCAACAATCCGTAGGCAAGGACCGCCAGCACAAGCACGGCAACAACGGCAAATATCGCCTGGTAGCTTTTTGTCGTTGAAAACACCACGCTCGCCACGGCCATGCCAATTGTACCGCCCAGCATTTGTGCTGAAATGATAATGCCACCGGCCTGACCATGTTGTTGCGGGGCGACAGCGTTCATTATGGCCTTTTAGGAGCGATAAAAAGCAGCGGCATGGATACAGCCCACAACAAAAATGCCGGCAGCACCAGCCAGTAGTTCTGCAACGGCATAACCAATGCAAACCATGTGACCGATACGAGGGCTATCGAGACACCGACCAAAGAAGGAATACGGCTCCCCAGACGATCAACCACAAGGCCCGTAGGCGCCGCCAGAAACGGTTGCGGTGCGACAGTAGGAAGGATTGCAAGGCCGGCCAAAAACGGATTCAGACCGAGCTCCACCTGAAAATTCAGCGCCCCAAAAACGAACCGGCACACCTTCATGAATTGCGCCATAAATACGATCGTGTTGCTGGCCGCGAATGTCGAATTCGAGAACAATTCGACATTTATAAGCGGAGTCTTGTGCCGCAATTCATATATGACAAATACAGCTGCGGAGATCACGCCAGCCGCAAGCGGCAGGATAATGATCGCCTGCCCCCATCCGTAATCCGGTGCCTGCATCAGCGCAAAAACGATAAGCCCCAAACCCGTACACAAAAGCACGAGCCCCGGAAAATCAATCGGACGCTGGCCCTTTCGTTCCTCAACATATCCCCAGGCCATGATCACGATGATCATCATGGCAATGGTCAGCAGCGGGTTGATCCAGAAGATCCACCGCCAGGAGATCGTTTCTGCAAACAGCCCGCCCACAACAGGACCGAGGGCCAGGAATATCGTTCCGATCGTCCCGAATAGGCCGAGTGCCTTGCCTTACTGTTCCGGCGGGAAAATCGTCGTCATTATCGCCAGGGAAAGCGGAAAGACGATCGCGGCGCCAATGCCCTGAACAGCACGCGCGGCGATCAGAAATTCTGCGTTCGGAGAAAAACCGGCAGCAATGGACGAAACACCGAAGATCGTTGTCCCGGTCAGAAACAACGGTTTCAGTTTGAATACATCCCCAAGACGGCCGCCAACGGCAACAAGACCCGCAAACACCAGCAGATAGGCGTTCACCACCCAGTGAGAGGCAATTTCCGACATGCCCAGCTCTGCCTTGATAACATGCAGCGCAACGCCCACGACTGTTTCATCGAAAAGCACCAATCCAAGGCCGCCGGCCATTGCGGTCAGCAGCCACCATTTTCGATTGTCGTCAGTGATTTTCAGCATGCGCGCCTCTTCAGCACCATCGTCAAAACGCGCGACACGTGATTCAGCCTAGCAGAATTGAGCATTGCAGTAATATACTTTTCCGGAGAACAAATTGGCTGCGGACCCTGGCAAGAGCCGACTGGCTCACCTCTTGCTGTGATCAATCAAGCGAATCGGGATGTAAATGGCCAGCATCAGAAGCAGACTTCTTTCACTGGCAATAGGGCTTTTGCGCAAAAAGACCTCGTCGACGGCTGAGGGAATACACCGCCGGCTGAAATCCGCCCGGCCACGGCAGAACTGCAATCCACCGAAGCGGCTCAATCGTGATTTCGACATTCAAAGGTCCGAATTCGAGGGGTATCCACTATATGAACTGTCTGCACGTGATACCAAACCGGAACTGAATATCATTTACCTTCATGGTGGCGCCTATCTCTTCGAAATGACCGTTTTTCACTGGAAATTTCTTGCTGATCTCGCAACAGAGCTGAACGCACGTTTCATCATACCGATCTACCCGCTGGCGCCAGAAAACAACTGGCAGGACGTTTTTGCAATGGTCATGCCGCTCTATCGTCGTACTGTCAAAAACGCTGACGGTGGCCGCTTCGTATTGATGGGAGACTCCGCCGGCGGCGGGCTTGCTGCGGCAATGGCGCTTGAAGCCCGCATTCAGGGCATGCCGGCTGTCGACCAGATAGTGCTGCTCAGCCCGTGGCTTGACCTCAGTCTGACCAACCATGCCATCGCCATGGTCGAACCGGATGATCCCTGGCTGGGCGTAGAGGGAGCCAGAGAGGCGGGCCGCCTTTACGCCGACGGCCATGACCTTAAGGATTACAGGCTGAGTCCGATATATGGAGATCTTGCTGAGCTGCCGCCCACGCGCATTTATGTGGGAACCCGAGACATTCTGGCACCTGATTGCATATCCTTTACAGAAATCGCCGATGCCTGCGGCTGCGATATCGAACTGATGATCGCACCGGATATGTTTCACGTCTGGATGCTTTTCGATATCCCCGAAGGACGACAAACCAGAATAAGCATATTAGATGGCCTATCGGGGCCAGTAGATTGAATGCGGCAAATTGCGGCTGCTTGTCCGGCTTGTAGGGGACGGCCTGCTGCCTTGCGGTTCCGTTCTTTGTGGAGGTGACGATCCCGTCGAAACGGTTGCATATCGCCGCAACATCCAGCAGCCGTCTTCGTTGCCGACAAAGTATTATTGGTGGATGGTCAATCAGAGTCGTGTAACACTCTGATGACAATTGCGGCTTGATCTGCAATCCCACCTCAAGCAGAACGATCGCAAATTCTGCATCACGCATTGAAAGGGCTGCATAATGGATTTGGGACTGTCTGACAGGAAGGCCGTCATTTGCGCCTCAAGTCGTGGTCTTGGCAGGGGCTGCGCTGTCGCGCTTGCCGAAGCCGGATGCAGCGTTGTCATCAATGGCAGAAATGCACACACTCTGACGGACACCGCCAAGGATATTCATCACGCAACGGGTGCAAAGGTGGATGTGGTTGTCGCCGATGTGTCGACAATTGAAGGTCAAAATGCCCTGCTCGCAGCCTGCCCCGATCCGGATATCCTCGTCAATAACAATGGTGGCCCGCCCTTCCGTGACTTCCGTGAACTTGACAGACAGGCCATTCTCGAAGGTGTTACCCAGAACATGGTGACGCCAATCGAACTCATACAGAGCGTTATCGATGGCATGTGCGAGCGTCGCTTTGGCCGTATCGTCAACATCACGTCTTCATCGGTCTACATGCCCATTCGGGGGTTGGACCTGTCGTCGGGAGCCCGCGCCGGCCTGACCTCCTTCCTGGCGGGTGTGGCGCGCAGCGTTGCCGACAGGAATGTAACGATTAACACACTGTTGCCCGGCAAAATGGATACCGACCGGCTCACGTCCTCTTTCCAGAACACGTCCGCGAAAACCGGCAAATCAATAGACGAGGTTAAGGCTGCCGCCCTGCAGAATATTCCGGCATCGAGGATGGGCACACCCGAGGAATTCGGCAATACCTGCGCGTTCCTGTGCTCACGATATGCCGGCTACATTACCGGCCGCAATCTTCTCGTCGACGGCGGCCTTTATCCGAGCGCATTTTGAACCGTCATTCATTCCCCTTTTCAGATACGATTACGATGCATGCAAGTTGAGGACCGATCCATATGAGTACCCACAAAGGAAAATCCAAGGCCCCGAAACACAGCGACTTCGACGAAAGCGCGCTGTTCTATCACAAGCATCCGCGCCCTGGAAAAATGGAGATCCAGGCTACAAAACCGCTTGGCAACCAGCGCGATCTTGCCCTTGCCTATTCACCTGGCGTCGCTGCGCCCTGTCTTGCCATTCAAGATGATCCGGGCCTCGCGGCCGATTTTACCGCCAGGGGTAATCTTGTCGCCGTTGTTTCAAACGGCACTGCCGTCCTTGGTCTTGGCTCCATAGGGCCGCTGGCCTCAAAACCGGTCATGGAAGGCAAGGCGATCCTGTTCAAGAAATTTGCCGGCATCGACGTCTTTGATATCGAGGTCGATTCCCAGGAAATCGACCATATGGTTTCGGTCGTATCCGCACTCGAACCGACCTTTGGCGGCATCAACTTGGAAGATATCAAGGCCCCCGAATGCTTCGAGATCGAAATCAAATTGCGGGAAAAGATGAACATTCCCGTCTTCCATGACGACCAGCACGGCACCGCCATCATTGTGGCGGCGGCAATCCTCAACGGCCTCGAACTTGCAGGTAAAAAACTTGCCGATGCGAAAATCGTCGCCTGTGGCGCCGGCGCCGCATCACTGGCATGCCTCAATCTGCTAGTCGAACTGGGTGCAAAGCGCAAAAACATCTGGGTTCATGACATCGAAGGGCTGGTGTATCAGGGCCGCAAGGAACTGATGGACAAGTGGAAGGCCGTCTACGCGCAGAAATCCGACAAGCGTACGCTGGGCGAAAGCATACCAGGGGCAGATATTTTTCTCGGCCTTTCGGCGGCAAACGTTCTTAAACCCGATATGCTGAGCCAGATGGCTGAAAATCCACTGATTATGGCACTCGCCAACCCGACGCCGGAAATCATGCCGGATGATGCCCGAAAGGCCCGGCCGGACGCGATGATATGCACCGGCCGCTCGGATTTTCCGAACCAGGTCAACAATGTGCTTTGCTTCCCTTACATCTTCCGCGGTGCGCTGGATTGCGGTGCCTCCCTTATCAACGAGGAAATGAAAATGGCGGTCGTGCATGCGATCGCCGGCCTTGCGCGCGAGGAAGCCTCCGATGTTGCCGCCAAGGCGTATTCCGGTGAGACGCCGGTCTTCGGGCCCGATTATCTGATCCCTTCTCCCTTCGATCCGCGGCTGATATTGCGCATTGCACCGGCGGTAGCCAGGGCAGCGGACAAATCGGGCGTCGCAACGCGCCCGATCAAGGACGCGGATGCCTATCTCGATCAGCTCAACCGCTTTGTTTTCCGCTCCGGACTGATCATGAAGCCGCTGTTCGCGGCGGCCAAAACGGCGCAGAAAAAACGCGTCGTGTTTGCCGAGGGGGAAGACGAACGCATTTTGCGGGCGACACAGGTTCTTGTCGAAGAAAACATCGCCAATCCCATATTGATCGGCCGCCCAGGCATCATCGAAACACGGTTGAAGCGCTTTGGATTGAAGATACGGCCAAACAAGGATTTTCAGGTTACCAACCCGGATGATGATCCGCGCTATCGCGACTACGTGGATATGTATTTCTCGCTGGTCGGCAGAAAGGGCATCAATCCGGAAGCGGCCCGCACGATTGTGCGCACCAATACGACGGTGATCGGAGCGCTTGCCGTGCGCCGCGGCGACGCAGATGCAATGATCTGCGGGGTGGAGGGTCGCTACGCCCGCCATCTGCGGGATGTCGAACAGGTGATCGGAAAGCGCGAAGGCGTCAGGGACTTTTCGGCCCTCAGCCTCTTGATCTCGCAGCGCGGAGCGACGTTTTTGACCGACACCTACGTGTCGCTTGATCCCTCAGCCGAGGAATTGGCTGAAACAACACTGATGGCAGCCAAGGAGATTGCGCGCTTTGGCATCAAACCGCGGGCCGCGCTGGTTTCGCATTCCAATTTCGGTACGCGCGAATCGCCAACTGCCCAGAAAATGCGCAAGGCCATAAAGCTGATCCGCGAAATAGCCCCGGATCTGGAGGCTGACGGTGAAATGCACGGCGATTCAGCAATATCCGAGGCGCTGCGCAACCGGGTCATGCCGGATTCGATCCTTAGCGGTGAAGCCAACCTGCTGGTCTTTCCAAATCTGGACGCCGCCAACATCACGCTGGGTGTCGTAAAGACAATGACAGACGCTTTGCATGTGGGCCCGATCCTGCTTGGCGGCGCGAAACCGGCGCACATCTTATCCCCCTCGGTTACATCCCGTGGAGTCGTCAATATGGCCACACTTGCGGTCGTTGAAGCGTCAATTCCAGAGTAAATAATCTATGAAACAAGGCATCTGAGTATTAAATTTAACAAACAGTAAATATAGTTTTGCGTAATTCCGGCTGTTTGGCCGTAATTTGAATAAAACTGCTAGACTTCTTTCGACAAGGTTCGACTATGCCGCCGCCCGAAGACATTGGGGGTTGTTCGACATGTCGAGACGACAGGGATTCTACGACCTTCTCAGCGAGCTGCAGCAAGAGAAGAACAGGGATACCGATGCGGTATTCGAAAAGATTCAGGCGCAGTACGAGATCCGCCATCAGGCCTACATCAACTTCTCTCTCACCGCGGGACAGCAGAACGTGTTGGATTTGCTTCACACGTTCCCAGAGGCCTTCGTAAAGCTTTACAGCGAAAAAAATCTCTTTTCCATTGATCCGGTCATGCAGTCGGCCTTGACCGGCATAAAACCGGTAGACTGGCGCGAGCGCCACCTGAGCGATCCTGCCACCGGCAAGGTCTTCATGATCGCCGCCGGGTTCGGGATCAGCGATATCGGAATGACCATCCCGCTGCTCTGCAGGGGCAGTCAAACGGCCCTGTTTGTCCTCAATGCCGATTTGGCGCCAGAAAAGTGGTCGCAACGTCGCATGGAAATCCTCAGGGACGTTCAGGTACTCGCAACTTATCTGCATGCCGCCAGGCAAGAACTGGCACAGGCTTTCGAACCGGCTGAACTGACGGCGCGGGAATCGGAAGTCTTGACCTGGACTGCAGCTGGAAAAAGCTACTGGGAAATCTCGATGATCCTCGGAATATCGGAGCGAACTGTCCGGTTTTTCATGACCAACGCGCGTCGCAAACTGGGTGTGGTCACCAACCCGCAGGCCGTTGCGCAAGCCGTCTGGCGCGGCATTATCCCGTTGTAGACATGGCCGCAAACGCCTGCATTTCGCACTTGGCTCGCCGCACCAAAGGCGAGCGCTGGTCAGTTATTCAATCATATTTTGGGGGTTTTTGACTACTGTCGCTACCGACAGTACCGGGTTATCACCCACAAACTCATAATGCTCCAGTCTTCGCACTACTGGAGCATTATTATGATTAGAATTTTCAATGGGTTAGAGCGAAATATTTACCCAAATGAGACGGCCGAAATCTTCCGGCTGCGCAAACGTGTCTTCCACGACACACTCAAATGGGACGTAAAAATCGCCAGAGATCAGGAAATTGACGAGTACGATGACGCCAATCCGCTCTACGTGGCGTCGATTTCGCCAATCAGCGGCAAGGTTCGCGGAGCGCTGCGTCTTTTGCCGACCCTGGGGCCGAACATGCTGGCCGACACCTTTCCGCAGCTGATGAGCGGGCAACCGCGGATATCCAGCCCGGCGGTATGGGAATCCAGTCGATTTTGCATCGATCCCGATCTGGCGCTGGATCGTTCCTCAAACCAGGTCACTACCGCCGCCGCCGAGCTGATGTGCGGTGTCGGGGAACTCGGCCTGGAATCCGGCATCAGCCGCATCATTACGGTCACAGACGTCTTTCTGGAGCGAATGTTCCGCCGCATGGGCTGCCCCGGCGAACGGATCGGAAAACCGCTCAGGATCGGTTCCGTTATTGCTGTGGCTGTTGGATGGGACGTCACCACGGATCTGCTCGACCACATGAAATCGATTGCATCGATATCCGGTCGCGTCCTGGAAACAGCCATAACCCTGGAAGAGGCTCGAAGGGCCGCCTGATCCGGCAAGGTTTTATGGCCGCAAAGGCTGCACACGCAATCAAATCCGTGTATGATTCTGCGCATTCAAATGGGTACGATCTTGACGGGGATTGGTTTCGGATTGCAGCACTGGTCGGCCATAACGGCGACAGCGGTGATTTGCTCGCTCGCCGCCATCCCCGTGGCAATTGCACAGGATCGCGCGGTTTGTGCCCGGCTTGAGGCCCAACTCGCTCAATTCAACAGCGTGATACCCAGGGACGACATATCCAGCCGCTACGACGGCGCCATCTCCGAGCACCGGAACAACATCCAAAGGATGCGTGTCGAACTTGGCAGCCTGGATTGCACCGCCGGCAGCGTCACTGTCCTCGGCAGCAGGACGCGGTCGGTCTGCAGGCGCATGGAAGCCGATATGACGCGCGAGGAGGCACAACTGCAAATCGCGTTGAGTCAAAGAAAGGCTGCGATTACCGGAGACAATTCACAGGCCAAGCAGCGCATTCTTGCGGCCTTGAAGGCCAATGGATGCAGTGCGGCAGACGGTATCATCATACGCGACACGCTGGGTGTGCAGGGTGACGAGGATCTGGTTGATCTCGATGATCCCTACAGACGCTATCGCACCATCTGTGTCCGCATATGCGATGGATACTACTATCCCATATCCTTTGCCTCCACGCCGGACCAGTTCGGCCGCGACGCGGCACAGTGCGCCAGCACCTGCCCGGGTGCGGAGGTCGATCTGTTCTTTCACAGCGTGCCCGAACAGGAAAGCGAGGAAATGGTTTCCGTGGCGGATCAGACGCCCTATCGCTCGTTGCCAAGCGCATTTGCCTACCGCAGAAACAGTTCCTTCGGCGGACCGCAATGCAGTTGCGATGAGGGACTGCCGCCATCGGGGAGCATCGCGGTCGCCCCCGGCAGCAGCCGTTCGGTTGTCATTATCGATCCGAAACGGCGCGGCGGTCCGTCGCAATCGATCATCGACGGAAATCAGAAGGCGCTCGAAGAAATGGAACAACCCGTCGGGGAACAGGAAACCGGATCCATCTCGGACGGACCCCCGGCACGCGAAATTGACCCGGAGCGGCGTGTCAGGGTAATCGGTCCAAAGTTTTTGCCCGACCAATCAGAGGCAATAGATCTGCGAGCTCCGGTCCCGAGCGCAACCCGGTAAGTGCTATGCGAAGCGGCATGAACAATCCGCGTCCCTTGCGGCCGGTCGCCGCTTTGACGGTGCCGGTCCACGTGGCCCAGGTTTCACCGTCCCATGGCTCCGGTGGCAGCATTGAAAACGCTTCCCGCACGAATACCAGGTCTTCGCCGTCAAGCGACTCCTCGTTTTCCGGCAGGTCTTCCACAATCGCCCACCAGCGTGATGCATCGTTGACGAAATCGATGTTTTTTCGAACCGCAAGCCAGAACGCCTCGGCTTTGCCACCGGCTATTCCGAGTTCCGCAAGCCGATCCGACACGGTTTCATAATCAAGGTCATGAACCAGCGAACGGTTGAGGGTTGTCAGCTCCGCCGGGTCGAACTTGGCAGCCGATTTGGACGCAAAATCAGCCTTGAAATGCTCAAGCAGCGCATCCATCGACGGCATGGCTGTTACGCTTTCCGAAGTTCCGATCAGCACGGCGAGACTGTTGACCGCCATCGGTTCGTACCCTTCTTCGCGCAGAGAGCCGATGGACAGCGCATTGGACCGTTTCGACAGCCCCTCTCCGCTGACCGATGTCAGGAGATTGTGATGGCCGAATGCGGGCGCTTCGCTACCCAGCGCCCGGAAAAGGGTAATCTGGGCACCCGTATTGGTGACGTGGTCATCACCGCGAATAATATGTGAAACCGCCATCTCGATGTCATCGACGACCGACGGAAGCGTATAAAGATAGGTTCCGTCCTCCCGGATGAGCACAGGATCGGACATCGATGCGAGATCAACGGTCTGCGACCCGCGCACTACGTCTTCCCAATGGATTTCAGTCCGCCGGGTCTCGAACGGGCTGTCGGCGAAATTGGGCAGCAGGAACCGCCAGTGCGGTTTATGCCCTTCAGCTTCGAGCGCCAGGCGCTCCTCGTCCGACAGCTTCAGGGCCTCACGGCCATAGATCGGGGGCAGCCGACGCGCCAGACGCAACTTGCGTCTGCGCTCCAGCTCATCCGCCGTCTCATAACAAGCATAAAGCAGCCCGGCCGCCTTCAGTTGTTCGGCGGCAGCGGCATAGGCATTGAAACGCTTCGACTGCCACGCAATCGTATCCGGCGTCATGCCCAGCCACTGAAGATCCGCCAGGATGGCATCCGCATATTCGGTTTTCGAACGGGCAACGTCCGTATCGTCGAAGCGCAGGATGAATTCGCCCTGGTGCTGCCTTGAAAACAGCCAGTTGAACAGCGCGGTCCGCGCGTTGCCGATATGGATGCTTCCTGTCGGCGACGGTGCAAATCGCACGGTGGCGGGGCTATGGTCTTCAAATTCAGTCATGATGGCGGGTTACTGAAGCCGACGGCGATTGGCAAGTGCTATTGTGAATTGATCGCTGCTGTGATTGCCAAGTTGCGTTTCGCAACCCTGTTGCTGATGATCGCCATGACAACGCTGATGGCAATGCAATAGGCACCCATGACAAAAATCTGCAACGGATAGCTCACACCGAAATCAATCAGGAAACCGGTCACGCCCGGCCCCATCGCCGTTGCGAAAACCACCAGCGCTATCACCACGGCACGAATGGATCCCAGATGGCGTGTGCCATAGATTTCCGGCCACAATGCGCCGAACAACGTCGATGAAAAGCCGTAGGAAATGCCCAGCAGTGCCATAAACGCAAAAATGCCCCACTGGGCTTCGATGCCCGCAAGCAGGAAGCAGGACAATGCCAGCGGCAGCAGAAACGTCGGCAACATGGCGACCGCGGAAAACCGGTCAATCAACATGCCACCGATGAGGGCGAAGCTGATGGTCATCATGGCCATGAAGACAAACGAGCCGGCAAACAGCTCCAGCGACCAGTCCCGAAGCTCAACCAGATAGACCTGGTGGAAAAAAATCGTCGTGCCGATGAAGCCCGGCGCAAGTATACCCACCATTATCAGCCAGAAAATCGGGTCGCGCAGGACGTCGCGCCTGGTCCAGTCCCTCGGCGCACTGTTCATCTCGACACCGTCCGACGATCTCGGCTGTCGCTCGACACGCATCAGCCCGTAGATCAATGGCAGCGCAATGCCGACAAGCAAAAGGGCCGATAACAGCCAAGTATTGCGCCAACCGACGCCGGCAACGATCGAGACATAGACGATCGGAAAAACCGCTTCACCCGCCTGGTGTCCAAGTGTCGCTACCGAAACCGCACGCCCGCGCTGCGCCACATACCACCGGCCCATGGCCGTAATGGCATTGTGGGTCATCATTCCCTGGCCGAACAGGCGAAGCCCGAAGATCGTGACAAGCAGCAAAGGCAGACTGTCGACATAGGCCATTGAACCGGCAAACAGCGCCAGCAACGGAATAATGATGACAGCCACGCGTGAGACGCTCATCACGTCAACGATCTTGCCGACCTGTGAAAGCGTCACGGCACTGGCAAGTGTCGCCAGCATATACAGCGTACCGAATTCGCCATGCGTCAAACCATATTCCGCCCGGATGCTGCCTGAGGAGAGCGAGATGTAGAATGTCTGCCCGAAGCTGCCGAAAAATGTCAGCAGGAAGCCGCCGGCAAGCCAGCGGACATTTTCGCGCAGGAAGACAAAAAAGGACATTCGTCAGCCTTGGACGGTTGAGTTTTAGGACGCAAGGTTCCCGCAATCGGGCGCAGAAAAATATTGGAAAGCGGGCATTTATGGAAATTGTTGCCGCAAATCTATGCACCGAATCGGCAATACCGGTCAAGCCTCGTGCGTTCCAATTGCAGCTGTGCAATCATGTGCCGCCATGCCGATTCCCCACTTCCTCCTGTAAGAGTAGACAATGACCGATACATCGATTTTGTTTATCGCCTGTGTGGTCTTTCTGCTCGCTGGATTCGTCAAGGGGTTCGTTGGCTTTGGCTTGCCGCTGGTCGCCATCGGCCTGATGACGACAATCGTCGGGCTGCCCATCGCCATTGCGCTTTTTCTTGTGCCGGCGCTCGGAACAAATCTTTGGCAGGGCTTTGCCGGCGCCAACACGGCTGCCCTGTTCAGGCGCTACTGGACATTTTTTGTCCCGACCATGTTTTTTACCTGGCCCGGCACCCTCGCCCTGTCCCGCGTCAAAACGGACTACCTTTCGGCCCTCCTGGGCATGCTGCTGCTCACCTATGTCGTGCTGAGCCTGACACGTCTGCAGTTTGCCGTGCCTAAGCGGCTCGAGGCACGGCTCAATCCGCTGATGGGCGTTGCAAGCGGCGTGCTGGCGGGACTGACCGGCGCCTTCACAATGCCTGGCGTCATCTATCTTCAATCGACGCTTTTACCGCGCGATCAGCTGGTACAGGCTTTGGGCATGCTCTTTACGCTGTCGGCGATCGGGCTGGCCGTTTCAATGGGCACCCAGAACCTGCTCAGCAAGGACCTGGGACTGATATCGGCGGCGGCACTGGCTCCGACATTTGCCGGAATGATGCTCGGAACACGAATCCGCAAACGCACATCGGAAAAACGATTCAGGCTGTTTTTTCTGCTGGCGCTCGGTTTCCTGGGTTTCTACATCACGACCAGATCTGTGTATGCACTCCTCAATCCACCCGGTCTCTGAAACGGTTGGTGATCGGATAGCGCCGGTCGCGGCCAAAATTCTTCTTGGTGATCTTCACGCCCGGCGCAGACTGCCGGCGCTTGTACTCGGCAATGTACAATAAATGCTCGATGCGGCTGACCACCTCGGCAGGATGGCCGCGCGCCACAATCGCATCGACATCCATCTCCTTTTCGACCAGGCATTCCAGGATGTCGTCCAGCACGGGATATTCCGGCAGCGAATCCTGATCGGTCTGATCCGGCCGCAATTCAGCTGACGGTGCCTTGTCGATAATATTGGCCGGGATCACCTCTCCCGAGGGTCCCATCGCACCGGGCGGAACATTGTCGTTGCGCCAGCGTGACAATCCGTAGACCTGCATCTTGTAAAGATCCTTGATCGGATTGAAGCCGCCATTCATATCGCCGTAGAGCGTTGCATAGCCAACCGACATTTCGGATTTATTGCCGGTCGTGACCACCATCGAGCCGAACTTGTTCGAAATCGCCATAAGAATGGTGCCGCGCGTACGGCTTTGCAGGTTTTCTTCCGTTACGCCCTCATTGGTGCCCTCGAACATTTCCGACAGCGCATTCGAAAATCCTTCGACCGGCTCTGAAATCGGTACGGTATCGTAGCGGCAACCAAGCGCTCTGGCACAGTCTTCGGCATCCTTGAGCGATTCATCGGATGTGTAACGATAGGGCAGCATGACCGATCGCACCCGCTCCTCGCCTAGCGCATCGACGGCAAGTGCTGCGCACAGGGCACTGTCGATGCCGCCCGAAAGACCGAGCACGACGTTTGAGAAACCGTTCTTGTTGACGTAATCACGCAGGCCCAGCATGCAGGCGTGATAGTCTGCCTCGTCCCGCTCCGGTATTTGCGACATGGAGCCTTCGGCACAAGCCCAGCCATCGTGTGATCTGCGCCATGTGGAAACAGCGGTCTGCGCCTCGAACTGGCTCATTTGAAACGCCAGCGTCTTGTCGGCATTCATCGCAAAGCTCGCACCATCAAAGACCAGTTCATCCTGACCGCCGAGCTGGTTGGCAAAGACAACCGGCAGTCCGCTTTCGATAACCTGTCTGAGCACCACCTGCTGACGCACATCGATCTTTTCGCGATAGTATGGCGAGCCATTGGCAACCAGCAGCAGCTCCGCTCCGGTTTCGGCGAGGGTTTCGCAAACGCCCATGTCACTCCAGATATCCTCGCAGATCGGCAGTCCCAGCCGTATGCCGCGAAAATTCGCCGGGCCCGGCATCGGACCGGCATTGAACACCCGCTTTTCATCGAACTCGCTGTAGTTCGGCAGATCCACCTTGTAGCGTTCAGCCTGGACCGAGCCGCCATCGAGCAGTGCGACAGCATTGAAGCGGCCCTCTTCATTCTGCCTCGGAACACCGATGACTACACCCGGCCCGCCGTCTGCCGTGTCTGCCGCAAGGTCGTTGATCGCACTGTCGCAGGCCTTCAAAAACGCCGGTTTCAACACCAGGTCTTCCGGAGGATAACCGGAAAGAAAAAGCTCGGTGAACAAGACAAGATCTGCCTCTTGCCGGGCGGCATCCGCCCGCGCCTGGCGCGCCAGTTCAAGGTTGCCGGCAATATCCCCCACAGTGGGATTTTGCTGAACCACGGCAATGCGGATGATATCGGTCAGTTCTGGTGTATCGCTCATGATTTGCCATGTATCGCGCTATGCCGGGCAAGGCAATCCCGCACATTCACATCAGTGATCGGCCATCTTCATGACGCTCGATCAACAGCGGCACGATCAGATCCTCTTCGTCTTCCAGATGGCGCATCAGGCCGGAGACCAGCCGATCGGCCTCAACCGCGTAACTGTCAGCTGCAAAACGCATGCGGTCGCCACCGGCAACAAGGGCGCCGGCAAACTGACGACCAGCCGATGCATTGCGCTCAAGAAGATCGTGGATGTGATGATGATCAGAATCGAGAATGTCGAAACCGCGTTTCAGGCGTGGTTCTTCGGCAAGAAAAATCGGAAAATAGTGCATGTCTTCAATGTGGTGGTGTCCTTCAAGCTCGCCGAGCAAAAGTTCGAGGCGCGGTGAAAACCACTGCACAAATGTCACCGGATCGAAAGCCTCGTCTCGCAAGTTCTCCACACTGGCGTTCAATGCCGAACCGAGTTCGCGAAAGAAATTGTGGCGTTTCAGCCAAAAACGCCCCATGGCGCTGAGCCCACCCGACTGACGCCAGACAGCGCGCGGATGTTTTTCCAGCAGAAACGAGATGTCAGGCGGTAGACCGGCACGCGAAAACAGCGCGTCCATTTCGTCGATCGTATTCACACAATCAATCCCACCTTCTGGGCAACAACCGCAAGCCAAAATGCCGCTGCCAACAGGATAGTCAGTGTCACAGCGGCCGAACCGCAATCCTTGGCTATCTTGATTTCGTCCATATAGTCCTGCGACAGCCCGTCACAGATCTCCTCGAGACTGGTATTCAGCAGCTCGACGACAAGCAGTAGAATCAGCGAGCCGGTCAGCAGCAGAAACCAAAGGGTACTGTCGGCAAGCCAGTATCCAACGGGAACCGCGACAACCAGCACCGCTATTTCCTGCCGAAAGGCCGTTTCGTTGCGGCTTGCGTATATAAGCCCGTTCCAAGAATTGCGAAATGCAAGCAGAATCCTGTTCACCGGTTCCCCCGAATCGACCTCATGGAGCCCAAAACTATCAGGTGAAGGCATATTCATCCATCGACAGGACACCCAAATCGCATGATCCGTGCAGCTTGTGCCCCTTCCAGTCTTTGCCGGCCGCACCGATTGCGCAAAATAGCGGCAACAGGTGTTCCTCTGTCGGATGGTTTTCAATGGCAAAGGGCGCCCGGTCCCGATAGGCGAGCAGCGCATCAACATCCGCCGCCTCGATCCTGTTTTCCATCCAGTCAACAAACTGCGCCACCCAGGGCGGTACCGCCGCATCACGATCACCGCTGCGAAACGCGGCAAATGCCTCCTTGAGGTTGTGGGTCATCGATCCGGAGCCCATGACCAGGATATTATCCCGGCGCAACGGTTCGAGCGATTGACCGAGATTATAGTGGTGAAGCGGCCCGGCGTGCGGATCAACAGACACCTGGACAACCGGAATGTCGGCATCCGGGTACATGAGGCACAGCGGTTGCCCAGGTTCCATGGTCGAAGCCATGATCGCACACCACACCTGCCGCAAGCCCTGAACTGCGCAGCAAGCAGGCAATACGGTCGGCAAGGACGGGACAGCCGGGTGCCGCATATTCGATCTTGAACAGTTCGGGTGCAAAGTTGCCGAAATCATTGACCGTTGCGGGATTTCTGTCGCCGGTAATGGCTACTCCACCGGCTTCGAAATGCGCACTCACCACTGCAATGGTCTCGGGGCGCGGCCCCTTTTGGGAAAATTCCTGCAAAAAAGCCCGTGCGGCAGTATCGGTGATGATGATGTCGGGCGAACCGTGAGATATGAACACTGATGGCGTTTTGGACATGGGCAATCCCCTTTGTCCATGAACTAGCGTTATCATCGTCAATCGCAAACCGGCATATGCTGGACACATCCTCCAGCATTTGTGAACGCCGCAACGTCATTCAAATTGCGGCAGCCCGTCGCTGATTTCGTAGTAGTCGCCCTTGTCGGCACAGAAAATGTGCTTTTCGATCTTCAGGCCTGTCTTTCCGTCGATGCTGCCGGCCAGCACCGATGTGAATGAATCATTGCTGTGTTTCCAGAAAAGTGTAGAGCCGCAGACCTTGCAAAATCCCCGCTTGGCATCGTCGGAGGCATGGTACCATTTCAGGTTCTGAAATCCAGTGATGGACAGGTGATCATCCGGCACGTTGGTGGCGGCAAAATAGTGCCCGGACTGTTTACGACATTGCGTACAATGGCACGCTACCACATCCCTGAGCGCTCCCTCCGTTGTATAGCTGACACCGCCGCACAGGCACGATCCCACATGTTGTTCCGTCATCAACACCTCCATTTTGCTTTGCAAGCAATGCAGCATACGGAACAGCAGGCAAGACAATTCTTTTGATGCTGTTGTGAACCGGGCTGATCAGTCGGAGAAAAGGCGGCAGCGACGACCCCGCATGGAAAAGGGCAGGAACGTTTCCGCCCTGCCCTCGAATATTGCCAGGTTCGCAGCAATCTCAGCCGGCTGCCGTAACCCGGGTTTCCTCATCGCGTCCGCCCTTCATCAGCTCGGCGACCAGAAAGGCCAGCTCAAGGGCCTGATCCGAGTTCAGACGCGGGTCGCAATGGGTGTGATACCGGTCCGAAAGGTCTTCCGCCGTCACAGCACGTGCGCCACCGGTGCATTCGGTCACATCCTTACCGGTCATCTCGATATGAATACCGCCAGGATGCGTACCCTCGGCACGGTGAATCTGAAAGAAGCTCTCGACTTCCGACAGCACCCGCTCGAACGGCCGGGTCTTGTAGCTGTTGAGCGTGATCGTATTGCCGTGCATGGGGTCGCACGACCAGACCACTTTTTTGCCTTCTCGCTCCACGACCCGGATCAACTGCGGCAGATGATCCGCCACCTTGTCGTGACCGAAACGCGCAATCAGCGTCAGCCGTCCGGGATCGTTCTCCGGATTGAGCAGATCGATCAACTCGATAAGACCATCCGGGTCCATCGACGGACCGCATTTGAGACCCAGCGGGTTCTTGATGCCACGACAATATTCCACATGGGCATGGTCCGGCTGACGGGTTCTGTCACCGATCCAGATCATGTGCCCGGACGTGCCATACCACTCACCGGACGTTGAATCCGTACGGGTCAGCGCCTCTTCATAACCGAGCAGCAGCGCCTCGTGGCTGGTGAAAAAATCCGTCTCGCGCAACCGCGCATGATTTTCCGCGGTGATGCCAACCGCACGCATGAAGTCCATGGTCTCGGAAATGCGATCGGCAAGCTTGCGGTAACGCTCGGCCTGCGGGCTGTCCTTGACGAAACCCAGCATCCACTGATGCACATTGTCGAGATTGGCATAGCCACCCTGCGCGAAAGCCCGCAAAAGGTTCAGCGTTGCTGCAGACTGGCGGTAAGCCATGACCTGGCGTTGCGGATCGGGAATGCGCGAAGCCTCGTCGAATTCAATGCCGTTGATGATATCGCCGCGATAGCTCGGAAGTTCCACCCCGTCCTTGTTCTCGATATTGGATGAGCGCGGCTTGGCGAACTGCCCGGCAATTCGGCCAATTTTTACGACGGGCTGTTGTGCGCCAAATGTAAGAACGACAGCCATCTGCAGGAAGACCCGGAAAAAGTCCCTGATATTGTCGGCGCCGTGCTCGGCAAAACTTTCAGCACAATCACCGCCCTGCAACAGGAATCCCTTGCCGTTCGCGACATCGGCAAGGCGATCGCGCAGCAACCTGGCCTCACCGGCAAAGACCAGCGGCGGATAGGAAGCAAGACGCTTCTCCGTATCATCCAATGCCACCGGGTCCGGATATTCTGGCACCTGGAGAATTGGTTTGCTGCGCCAGCTGTCCGGGGTCCAATTGTCTGCCATCTTTACTCACCTGGGTTCGTACTTTTGGGCGTAATGTCGCCTCAACGGCGGGCTTATAGCCGCTATCGCCACGAATAGCCAGCGTGTTCAGCACCGGCAATCCGACAGTTTACACCAACCATCGCAACTTGACGAAATTCAGTCGCCGGACAGCTCCTGCATGGCTTTCAGCCGCATCTTGAGGACGAAGAACGCCGTTAGCCACAAAAGCGAGGTCATCAAGGACACTGCAAATCCGAGTGGCACTCCAAGCCGTTCAAATACTGCCCAGGCACACAGCACGAAAACAACAAGCGCCGGAAGACCATACGGAAAAGCTTTCAGGACGGTATTGGCATCCTCGGCCGAGTAGCTGATGTGCAAGACGATGAGAAGCGGGAACAGTGTGATGGGAAAGCCGGCGAGCACACCGGCCCATTTCGGACCGATGGCCTCAGCAAGACCTGTGATCGCAAGGACAACCGCAACTGCAATTCCTGCCCGCATCGCAAGAACCATCCAGGTCATCTGCAGGCTCTTGTCTATGGTTGTCGCGTTGTGTGACCGCATCGCCAGGATCGAAAGCAATGCGAGCAACGCCACGAGCAAGGTCGCCGACCAGACGTTGAGCGTCACAAGCGTCAGCACAAATCCCGCTGCCACAAAGGCGCCCAGCGCGCCGCCGGCCGATATGGCAAATCGGTAGGTGCGAACACGGCTCGAAAAGAACCAGTAGGCCAGGTTGAAGCAAAGCGTCGCCGCAAAGCCGCCAATGGTATAGGGCGCGGCATCCGTGACAAAATATGGCCCCTGCTCCACCCCGACAAAAAAGAACACGATTGCGACGCCCAGCGGCACACCTGCCAGCGTTCCCGCCAATGTCGGTCCGGCCCGTTCAGCAATGGTTGACAGGCCAAGCACCGCAATGACGGTCGACAGTATTTTGGTGAGCAGCAGAGTGATCGCGGTCCCCTTCCCGGACGCTTCGCGTCAATCAGACAAAGCGTGTTCCGTATTCCGCGAGCACCGCATCAAAAAACTGTCTTTCCTCTTCGGCAAGTCGGACCGCGCGCGGGTAGACAGGATCATGCCTGTCAGTGTGGACCGTGCGCTCGAACCCGTCGGTTGTTTCCAGAAAACCATGGACCCCCCGCCTGCCGAATTCCCGCAAAAAACCTTGCAACACCGCGTCTAGATAGGACTGCAGTATCGGATGCTCCGGATCGTGGGATGCGCCATTGCTCTGCGCCTCGTATACATAAACATCGCAGTCGGTTTTTTGCCCGTCTATCACCTCCAGTCGCTCGTACGGCACCGCAATGCGGTCATAGGTGAATTCGCGTTCGTCGACGGACGGCAGGTTTGAAAGCCTGTCGAAAACCAGCAACCCGTCTATGACGCTTCCGGGAACCTTTCGGGCGCTCAGCAACGATGTGGGCAAATGCGCGCCGATCCGATCTCCCCGCATCCTCGGCCGCCAGCAGCGCCGCCAACCGTGCAACCGGACCGGTCGTGCGTCGACATAATCCGTGCTCAGTGTATCCCTGTTGACCAGCGAGCCGTAGCCGAAATAGGCAACCAGTCGATCGGGATTGGTGTCGATAACCGGATTGTTGGCAGCAGATGACATTGCGCTGAGGCTCCTTGGTCGCCTGACCGCTATATACGGCCTGCGAATATCTTCAAGCATGAAACATCAAAAACTATTGACTTTGACGTAAACGTAAATGGTAATTTTCTGGAATCTATCGCGATCGGGAGCCGGAATTCCGGATTCGAACAATGAATATTTCAGCGCAACCAACTGAAAATATTGAAAATTCTAGCAACTCTGGAATCGAAGCGACGATCAGGGAAACTGATATACAGATTTCCACGTCGGACGGTTGCCTGCTGGCTGGAACATTGTTCACAGCTCCAAAGGGCAGCACTGCTGGAGATGGCCCGTTGGTGCTGATTTCATCGGCGACCGGTGCGCCGCGAGGCTTTTACAGTGCGTTTGCTCGTCAATTGATCGCCAGCGGCAGCCGCGCCGTCTTGACCTATGACTATCGGGGCATGCCTGCGTCTCCGCCACCGCCTGACTTCAAAGGACGTATCAACATGCGTGACTGGGCCCATTTCGACATGCCGGCCGCAATGCAGCGGCTCGACGAAGAGGCGCCTGGACATCCTATGGTGGGCATCGGCCAGTCATTCGGCGGACAGGCACTCGGAATTTGCGGCAGGCCCGATCGGTTTGACCGCTATTGCATGGTCGCCTGCCTGTCCGGTTACTGGCGCAACACCGATACGCCTTGGCAGAATCTGGTGATGATGCACATGGTCGGACTGCCAATCACCGCGGTGCTTGGCAGGACCGCTCGGTGGATGGGTCTCGGCGAACCCTTTCCATCGACGGTTTTCCGCGACTGGGCCAAATGGTGCTTCCACCATGAGTATTTTTTCGATGATCCGAAGGTTGGCGCCCGCGCAGGCTATGCGACGGTCCGTATGCCGGTGCTTTCCCTCGGCATGACCGACGACCTGTGGGGAACGCCCAGGGCGGTCAATGCTTTGATGAAGCACTACACAAATGCCGATATCACCGAACGGTGGCTGTCGCCGGACGATGCGGGCGGTCAGCCAATCGGCCATCTCGGCTTTTTCCGTTCGCGGTTCCGCGACACGCTTTGGCCGGACGTCGTGAGCTGGGTACTCAACGGTAAGACCTAGTCACCTGGAACTATAATTCGTATCATTGATTGAATTGGAATTCAGGAGATGATGCAAATTACAGTTCCAGGTGACTAGAGCCTAATCCACCCGCTCACCGTTTCTGATGCGGTAGGATGGCTGATACATGGTGACCAGCTCTTCCGCTGCGGTCGGATGAACAGCCATGGTGCGGTCGAAATCATCTTTGGTGCACCCGGCCTTGAGGGCAATCGCCAGTACCTGTGCCAATTCGCCGGCATCCGGACCGAGGATATGCGCACCAATGACGCGCCTGTCAGCGGCGTTGACCACCAGCTTGGTGATCATTTTCTCCTGTCGGCCCGACAGTGTGTGCTTCATCGGACGGAAGGTGGCGCTGTAAATCTCGAGTTCGTCGAATTGACGTGAGGCGGCATCTTCAGAAAAACCGACGGTTCCGATTTCGGGCTGCGAGAATACCGCAGTTGCAATCATATCGTGATCGGGGCGTGTCGGCTTGTCGCGAAAAGCCGTATCGACAATGCACATCGCTTCGTGAATGGCCACAGGGGTCAGCTGGACGCGGTTGGTCACATCTCCGACCGCATAGATATTTTCGACATTGGTGCGCATGTAATCGTCAACCATCACGGCACCCGCCGCGTCGGTTTCAACACCCGCGTTTTCAAGACCGAGACCGGCGGTATTCGGCGTTCTGCCAAGCGCCAGCATGGTCTGGTCGACTTTCAGGTTCTTGCCGCCCGAGGTCGTCACGTCCAAGCGGTCGTCCGCGGAACGCACGACATGGGTAATGATTTCGCCGCAAAGGATGCGGATGCCCTTTTCTTCCATGGTCTGGTGCAATGTGCGCCGCAGATCCATATCGAAATTCTTCAGTATTTCCGCACCGCGATAGATGAGCGTTGTCTCGACACCCAACCCGTGAAATATGTTCGCAAACTCCACAGCGATATATCCGCCTCCGGCAATCAGGATCGATTTCGGCAGGGTTTCGAGGTGAAACGCCTCATTGGAGGTGATGGTGTGTTCGCGGCCATCAAGGTCTCCCGCATCGCTCACGCGACCTCCGACGCCAATCAGGATCTTGTCGGCGGTCACAACCTGATTTGTGCTCAGGATACGGATACGATGTTCATCGACCAACTCGGCGCGGCTGTCGAATATCTCGGCGCCTGCATTGCTCAGTCCCTTGCGGTAAAGGCCTTCCAGCCGTGCTATTTCACGGTCCTTATTGGCGATCAGCGTCGGCCAATCGAAATGCCGCTCCCCGACCTTCCAGCCGAAGCCCGCAGCATCTTCGAATTCTTCTGAAAAATGCGAAGCATAGACAAACAGCTTCTTGGGAACGCAGCCGCGGATCACGCAGGTACCCCCATAGCGATATTCTTCGGCAATCGCGACCCTCTTGCCTATGGACGCGGCCAGGCGCGCGGCGCGAACGCCACCTGATCCACCCCCGATAACAAAAAAGTCGTAGTCAAATGCAGTCATGATATCGCCCTTGTTTAACCCCGAAGTCTCGCGGATATGCGATTGCGGATAGTGTGTATCGGCGCAGCAGCAGACACGGTGCAAAGATAGGGACCGCTTAGCAAAAGAAAAGCCCGGTCGGAACCGGGCTGTCTCGAATTCTGTGCGATGCAGTCTACTGGGTATCGGTCGACGATTCTTCAGTGGGTGCTTCAGTCGGCGTTTCCCCGAGAGTCGCCCGCAAGGCTGCTTCGGTTGCGGTTGTAAGATCTCGCGATATTCCGTTTGACCAGACCTCCGCCGCCTGCAGCAATTCGCGGGTCACGATGGGACCAGTTTCAAGCAGCTTCTTGCCGGCTTCGCTGTCGTAGAACGTGCGGATGCTGCTCAGTTCTTCGACTGAGAAGTTCTTCGCATAGATCGCCGCAGCTTCACGCTCGAGGTCGGCACGCCGGCCGGCCATCTCAATTGCTGTTTCGTCGACAGTAACGGAAATGACTTCCTGCAGATTGGGAGCGGTTTGAATCAAGGTGGTTTTCAGATTCTGCGCCGCATTCGGCAAGATTGCATCGAATTGATCGGTGGCACTGATTGCGTTTATTGCCGCGCGCGCGGCAGCGAGATGCTCCGCAGAAGGTTCCTGAGCCTGTGCGGACGCAGCAAGGCTAACCATTGCAGCCGTGGCAATTGCCAGGGAACAACGGCGTATGCCCAAGGCCATGCTCATCTGTTTCATATCTCCTGATTTCCTCTATTTTTCATTGTCTTTACGCCAGATGATCCGGCTATTATTGCTTCGGATGCATAACCGAGGAAGAGCCCGTGCTCGACGACTCCCGGTATCGCGTTTAGCGCGTTTGAAAGCGCTTCTGCATTCGGAATACGGCCAAAAGATGCATCCAGAATAAAATGGCCGCCATCAGTTTCAAACGGCATAGTGCCGTTCATTCTAAGGTCAATCGAACCGCTGAGACCCAACACGGAGGCCGCCTTGTCGATGGCAATACGCGTCGCTGCCAGGCCAAACGGATTGACTTCGATCGGCAGCGGAAACTGGCCCAGCATATCCACGATCTTCGACTCATCGGCAATGACGATCATCTTTTCGGATGCGCCAGCGACAATCTTTTCGCGCAGCAGCGCACCGCCGCCGCCCTTGATCAGCCGCAAATCGCGGTCAACCTCATCCGTCCCGTCCACTGTAAGATCAAGCTCCGGAACCTCTTCGATCGGAAACAACGGAACACCTAGCTCCACACACAACCCCGCAGTGCGCTCCGATGTTGGAACACCTTGAACTTCAAATCCCGCCCCAACCTTTTCGGCCAGAAGCCGCACGAACTCGTCTGCCGTGCTTCCGGTGCCAATTCCAAGCCGCATTCCGGGACGGACACGCTCGAGCGCAACGCTGGCTGCCTGGATTTTCAGTTGACGGGCGTCCATGCGCCGATAGCTCCAAGTAATAGACCCTGCGCTGTTACCATGTAGCAAGCGCCAAGCAAAGGCGTAATCGCCCACTATGCTTACCCGCGCGGTCAAATCCCGTTGGGCCCTGTATCAATTCGCGTGCGGCAGTCGAAGCAGGAACCGGTACAGGTGCATAAACGCTTGCAAATCGATCGTCGGTAGCCTACCGCAGGAGCTGACGTTCCCAGCCATCCGGATGCCATGCCCTCTCCCCTTGTTATATTCGATCTCGACGGAACTCTGTTCGACACGGCTCCGGATCTGATGGTCAGTCTCAACCACACGATCGGCTCAATCGGACTGAACCCCGTGCATCGTGACGACATGACATTCCTTGTCGGCCGTGGCGCGCGAGCCATGATCGGCAAAGCTCTTGAACTTCACGATACTGTTGTTGAGGACTTGGAACTCGAGCGGCTGTTTACATATTTTCTCGACCATTACGGCGAATCAATGCCAGGCAGCAGCAAGCTTTATCCGGGCGCCGCAGACGCCATGAACAGGCTCGCGGCAGCAGGAATTTCCATGGCCGTTTGCACCAACAAGACAGAATCCATGGCCGTGAAACTGTTGGAACTGTCAGGGTTGATGCCGCATTTCGCGGCCGTCACGGGCGGCAATACATTTGCCGTCAGAAAACCTGACCCCGAACACCTGCTGCGTACGATCGACATGGCCAATGGCAGCCCCTCGTCGTCCCTGATGATCGGTGACTCGGTCGCCGATATCGCCGCCGCAAGAAATGCCGGCATCCCGTCGATTGCCGTACCGTTCGGATATTCCGATATCGCGGTCGAGGAGTTGGGTCCCGATTTGGTGATGTCGCACTACGACCAGCTCACCCCGGAGCTCGTCGATCGGATGTTGGGAACCGGCTGACCGGCTCCCGTTCGCCAACAGTCACGCGATAGGGACTAACCCCGTGCGTCGCGGCTTTTCCGGGTGCGCTCAATTGCCTTGTCGAGGTGTTTGTCGCGACCATACATGTCGGCATAGTAACCGACGGTCCCGTCTTCATTCGGCCAGGCCGTGAAATAGGACACGTAAACCGGAATATTGCCGGCGACCGGTTCAGCCATATTTTGTCCCTGTGCGATCTGCTGTGCAATGTGCTCGCGGGATTTTCCGAGCACCGCTGCAGCCATTCCCCGGGGATCCTGAAGACGGACACAGCCATGGCTGAAGGCACGAGCGTCGCGTTCGAACAGCTTCTTGGCCGGGGTGTCATGCATGTAGATCGCGTGTTTGTTGGGGAACAGGATCTTCAGTTCGCCAAGCGCATTTCTGCGGCCCGGAGGCTGACGCACATCGACCGGCACGGTGTTTGTTCCAACCGAATACCAATTGACATTGCGCGACGAAACACGACGACCCCGCCTGTCTGTCAGTTCATATCCAAGCCGGTCAAGATAGGATGGATCCTGACGCAGTTTCGGCAGCATCTCGTTGACGATGATCGAGCGCGGCACACCCCAATAAGGGTTGTATTCCACTGTTTCGATTTCATCCTGAAAAAAGCTTGTCTGATTGGATCTCTTGCCCACGACGACACGCATGGAAATTGCGTCTTTGTCGTTTTTCACATAAGTGGCGCGGAATGCCGGCTGATTGATGAAGACGTGGCGTGATCCCAGATTACGCGGCAGCCAGCGCAGCCTTTCCATGGCCAGCACAAGCTTGTCGATCTTGCTTTGATTTGACATGCCCGTGAGCTTGCCGATCGTCATCTTGCCGATGATCCCGTCAGCAGCAAGCCCTTTTTCCCTTTGGAAGTCTTTGACCAAGACCACCAGCTCGGGCGTGTAGAGCTCACCACCACTCGCATCATAGTCGAAGAACGTTATTCCGTGATTGACCAGAAGCTCGTCCGATCCACGTTTGCGGATTGCGGCAACGATCTTTTCCAGTTCCGGGCTTGAGCGTCCAACTTTAAGGAATGTCCCCTCGGCAATCTCGATATGATCATCGGCATCGACTTCGCGAAGCTTTGCCAACTCTTCCATCATCACCTTGAACTGCCGATTGCTCGGGTTGCTGCTGACTAAATACGCACCCACATCGTCGGAGGCTGCCAGATTGCTGAGCGCAGCAGGCAGATCAACATCCTTGCGCTTGAAATCATGGTAGCCCGACAGCCGATTGGGATCGATCCTGCCGCGCGTGGCATCAAGAATATAGTTGAGCGCGGTGGCGCTCATTCTCATTTCGAACTGGATCAGTTCGCGCCTTCGGGCATCCATATCAGATGCATCAAAATCGTCTTCCGTAACCTCCACGGAATAATCCGTCGCCGAAAGGCCAAACTCGCGAGCCGCTGCCATGGCCGCAAGAACTGCACGGGAACGATCATTGGGTTTGTTGTCAGCCACCCAGATAAATTCCGGATTTGCTTTGTAGTGCTCCATCAACGCCGCACCGACTTCCTTCAAGGTCTTGATTTTGTACCCTTCCAGAAAGCCGCGCGATTCATCGAACGCGCTGACAGTGACAGGTTCCTCAACAATCGGCTTAACGGATTCCGCCTGATCATCCGAAGTCACCGTATCGTCGGACGTTGCCGCCTCGTCGGACACGACATGGGCATCGGTTGCAACGGGCTCGTCGGAAACGCCTTCGGTGACAACCGGATCGACGGATGCAACTTCGACGTCATCCATAACGGGTTCAACCGGCGCCACCTCGACATCGATGGAAGCTGGCTCAACGGACGCTGCTGAAGGCTCGTTGACGACCGGTTCGGTTGTTACGACTTCATATTTCGCCAGATCCGACAGATCGACCGATTTCAGAACATCCGGTTTATATGTGTAAAAGGATGGCCCCTTCACCTTCGGAGCCGGTTGGGCGGCCTGCAGGGTGCGAATACGCTCCAATTCACGCTGCCTTTGTCGTCTTGTCCGCTGTTTTTTGCCAAAAATGACTTCAAAAAGCCCGTTCTGTGCAAATGCAGGCGGGGCCGTTGTCGGCAGCACCGCTCCAACTGTAAACACACAAGCTAAAACAACCAAGCTTTTGCGCATCCTCAAACTCCTGGTTTTCAACACAGCCCCCTCAAACAATGCCACAGCATACCGCACCCGTAGGTGCAGAAAATCCCAGCGCCATAGCTACGACTTGTTGCCGCCAATGTGCAACAGCCATAAGGTCGAAATAAGCAAAATACCGTTGAATTCCTAAAAAATTGATCAATATTACTGCGATTGTTCACTTTGCCGGAACATCAACAGCCAATTGCAGAAGACCAGGGCGACAATCGCGGCAATGAGCTGTGCTGACACGAATGGCAGCACATCTTGCGGCCGAATCCCCGCAAAACTGTCCGATAATCCCCTGGCTATCGTTACTGCCGGATTGGCGAAGGATGTTGACGCGGTAAACCAGTAGGCCGCGGTGATATAGAGGCCGACGGACATGGCCACGGCGGACTCACGTGCCTTGAGGGTCGCCAGGATCGTAAAAACCAGCCCGAATGTGGCGACACCCTCGGCGAACCACTGCGATGGTCCGGTTCTCGCTTTTTGCGATATCTGCATAACATCGAGATCGAACATCAAATGAGCTGCCCAGACGCCGAGGATTCCGCCTGTAATCTGCACGCCGGCATAAGCCAGCGCCTCCATCGGCGGAATATCCCTTTTGATCGCAAAAGCCAGCGTGACGGCCGGATTGAGGTGCGCACCCGATATCGGACCCAGCATGGTGATAAGAACAACCAGAATGGCTCCCGTCGGAATAGTATTGCCGAGAAGCGCTAAGGCAACATTGCCACCGGCCAGGGATTCCGCCATGATCCCTGAACCGACGACGGCCGCAAGCAGAAAGGCCGTGCCGATACACTCCGCGCCAAGCCGCCTGGAAAGATTGTAGTGCATGGTCCCCCCTGGGAATGATGCAATGAAACATTGAGTCCGTGCTGGAATGGCAGATTTGTTAGCGGCCGAATCGGCAAACTGCAACCAACTGCCCGGCAGTATAATTCGATACTTCTGGAAATCCTGATTTATCGATAGAAACAGGTACGGGCACTTAATATCCGGGGAGACGTGCGTGCGCCACGCCACCGATGGTCACTGGAACAACGCACCGTCTACAGGTGAATATTTGACCTGAAACGGGAATAATCCCAAAAAAAGGACGATAGATTTTGGGAACAGGACAGTTTGAATGAAGCGAAACCTTCGGATGCTCTCTGGGGCGGTGCTCTATGTCTTTGTAACCAGTCATCTGCTCAACATGGCCTTCGGCCTTCTTTCGGTAGACGCCGTTGAAAATGCCCGCACATTCCTGACTGCACCCTGGGCCGGTCCGCCACTGGCTCCGGTGTTGATGGTTTCAATGCTGGTTCACATGGGGCTCAGCCTCGAGGCGATCTATCGACGCAATACGTTGCGCATGTCCAGCTACGACACTGTACAGTTGGTTTCAGGACTGCTGATTGTTCCGCTGCTGGCCTCGCATATTGTCGGCATCTGGGCCGCAAAATTTCTGATTGGTTTTGACCCGACCTATCGCATCATATTGACGTATTTCTGGCTCGACGCACCGCACGAGGGATTGCGCCAGGTCTTGGTCGTGGTGGTTGCCTGGTTGCACGGAAGCATCGGGATTTTCAGCTGGCTGCGGCTGAAGGCATCCTGGACAGGATTTCGCTCTTCATCTATCCGCTGGTTGTTGTCATACCGGTGCTGGCGCTTGTCGGTTTTGTCGATGCCGGCAACGAGGTCATCGAGGACAGGATCAGCGCAATCGAGGCCCCGGCAGCCGAGGAACCGGAACTGTCGGAGGCCGAGCAACAGGAACACGAGGAAGCCGCTGCACAGCGGGCGGAAGAGATCGGTCAACAGCTTGCCCTGGCTGCGCGTATCATGTGGATCGTCATAGGTATCTACGCGCTTCTGGTTCTGCTCACTTTCATCGCCAGAGCGGCGCGATTGCACAAGGCCCGGCGAACACAGCTGTCTATCCGCTACCAGCACGGTTCACAGATCGATGTCAAAGCGGGCGCAAGCATGCTGGAGATTTCGCGCCTGAACAACCTACCGCATGCCAATCTGTGCCGTGGACGCGGACGTTGCGGGACCTGTCGTATCCGGGTGATCGAAGCCAACCCGCCACTGCCTGAGCCGGGGCCGATAGAGGCCAAGACACTTGCCCGCCTTAGGTCACCGACTCATTAAATCTGAGCCAAATTCTGATTGAAGCGAGTTTAACGGAAGCGAGATAGTTGTC
>JAAEOH010000329.1 GCA_024244645.1 Hyphomicrobiales bacterium | reverse complement strand
CATGAAGTCAGCAGGCTTAAAGGTTGCCAGGTGCGGCTCTCACGCCTTTCGCCATGGATTTGCCACCCGCATGCTGGCAGGCGGTCATTCCCTGAAATCCATCGCAGACATGCTCGGACATCGCTGTATTCAGACCACCGAGGTTTACACAAAAGTTGACTTCCAAACCCTTAACCAGGTCCCCCTTGATTGGCCGGAGGGAAAAGCACATTAGTAAACCACATTCTGTACAAGGCTTTGATGAAAGCACTCTACGGAAGCCGCCCGAAACCCGGCAAATTTGAGAAGATAATGGGTATAGAAAAGATAGATAAGGTCATAGATATAGATCAGTCACCTATTGGACGGACACCACGCTCTAATCCCGCTACCTATACAAATCTCTTTAACCATACCAGGAATGTTCTTGCCCAGACAAAGGAGTCGAAGATTCGAGGGTACACATCCGGACGTTATAGTTTTAATGTAAAAGGAGGGAGGTGTGAACTTTGCGGGGGGGCAGGGGACAAAGAGAGTCTCCATGCATTTTCTTCCCGATATGTTTATTGAGTGCGAGCAATGCAGAGGTAAGAGATACAATGCGGAAACATT
>JAAEOH010000328.1 GCA_024244645.1 Hyphomicrobiales bacterium | reverse complement strand
GGGGGCAGTTACCGGAGCCTCTCTATAAGTATCAGCTTAATCAATGCCTATCCCTGGGAATTAGTCCAGGATGTACTGTTCCATGAAATGGCACATCAATATGTGGATGAGGTTCTGGGCATGCGGGATAGCACACCTCACGGAGAGGTGTTTAAGAAAATCTGTCGCGAACACGGCATTGACCACACAGCGACCGGAGATGTACAAACCTGGACAGCAAAGAGGAAAGACAGGGCCACCCTTTGTCCTGAAAATTACAAGTTGCTGGACAGGTTGCACAAGCTGCTTGCGCTGGCACAAAGCCCCAACGAACACGAGGCCCAGAATGCCATGGCCAAGGCCCACGAGCTCTTATTAAGGCACAACCTCTCTTTGTCTGACATGCAAACCAGCGGGAACTACATTCATAAGCAGATAGGCGACATAGGCAGGTCAAATCCCATTAAATCAATCATCAGCTCCATAATAAGCAGATTTTTCTTCGTGGAAACTATCTGGACCTTTAGTTACGACCAGCAGAGAAACCGAAGCGGCAGGATCCTGGAAATTTACGGAACAACTGAAAATGTTGAGATGGCCGAGTACGTGTATGAGTATCTACAGAATATTTCAGAACTTTTGTGGGTCGAACACAGGAAGCGGAAAAATTTAACCGGAAACAGGCATCGAAGGACCTTTATTCACGGAGTCTTAACCGGTTTCTACCGAAAGCTGGACAGTCAGAAGCTTGAAAATCAGACCAGGTCCCTGGTCTGGAAGGGTG
>JAAEOH010000327.1 GCA_024244645.1 Hyphomicrobiales bacterium | reverse complement strand
TTGGCCGCCTGCCAGAAGGGCCTGGCCACCGGCTTCATCACCGCATCGGCGCTTGTCCATGCATTGCTGGAAGCCCGCGATGACAAGCAGCTCCTGCGTCTGCAGAAACAGTTGGCCAAATACAAACTCCTGATCATCGATGAGCTGGGCTACGTACCGCTGTCGGCAACCGGCGCCGAACTACTCTTTGAAGTCTTCTCCCAGCGCTACGAACGCGGCTCTACCATCGTCACATCAAACCTGCCGTTTGATGAATGGACAAGTGTCTTCGGCTCAGAGCGCCTCACCGGCGCGCTCCTCGACCGGCTCACCCATCATGTCCACATCCTGGAGATGAATGGCGAAAGCTTCAGGCTCAAACACAGCCGCAAACGCTCAAAAGACTAAAACACAGCCCACCACAACTCAGCTTGCCCACAGGCCCCGCCCTGCTGCGTCAGCCATCTGGGGGCACTCCGCAGTGCGGACCCCATGGACAACCTTCCGCAACACCCAAGTGGTGTGTTTTTACTCCGGCGCCCGGTGGAAATTTACTCCGGCGTTGACACGAGTAACGGCATATCTACATTCTTGCTGCACGACGACTTCAAGGTGTCTGTTTTCGGGTAGCCGCATCGAAGTGAGGAAGCCTTCTGTAGATAACAGGAATAGGCCGTCACCAAAGTTGAGTTCATTCTGCACCTGCGGAAAACACGTTGTTAGATCACGGTCGGTTTGGGTTCGATCCTGCCAATGCCAGCTGGTCCGACTAAGATCATTTATAAGCTTGCACGAAGTTTCTGAGAATTTGACCGGGAACACGTACATCTTGCTGATGACAAAACTCGATAAGCTTTTCAGCACTTGAAGGCGGGAAATACCCCTCATTTTTGTAGATATTGATACGAGCCTCAAAAACCTGGCTATCTGCCTCCGGATGAAACTGTGTGGCGTAGACGTTGGATTTGTAACGGATCATCTGATAGGGACACGGCGACGAAGCAAGCAGGTGCGCACAGCCCGCCGGCAAATCTTGTAAAGCCTCCTTGTGACCAACAAAGGCCATGAATTGATCCGGGAACTCCTTCAGCAGCGGGTCTTTTTTCCCGTCATTTGTCAATTGACATTCAACTGCACCTACCTCCTCGCCAAAACGTTGCTTGCTTACTTTTGCTCCCAGATGATGCGCGAGAATGCCGATACCATAGCAACAACCCAAAAAAGGAAAATCGGTGTCCGTGATGGCAGGCATGAGAGTAAGGATTGCATCTTCAATGCGCTTTTCCGTTTCGGTTTTTTCGCTTTCTGCATCACTGACGCAGCCAGGGCCTCCGCCAACGATTACTCCTGAGTGGTCTCTCAAGCTCAAGCCATCAGGAATGGATTCCCGGTCAAGCCTGATCCGGTTTGTTTCGGATTGATCGAGGCCTCCTTTTTCAAGAATGGCTTCAAATTCATCGTTCGACGCCTTTGTCTCGGGACGAAGCTGCAAAATAAGAAATGGTTTCATCTAATTTCTACAGAGATAAGTCGATCATTTTGGAAAACGCAGAAAAGGGATTTTTGAAGGTAGCAGCATATCTTCCAGAAAATTACCACACAAGTTTGCCCGTATTGGGCCATGAGAGAGATGTACACCTAGATTTAACATTGCCCGATGGTAACCACCATTGCTATTTCAACGCCCACCGTGATGAGTCTGCTGGATAGCGTTTGAATAACAGTTCGCCGCCCCATGCCAGCGATCGACATCAATTGGTACCAGACTTGCTACCATTGGTATGAGCATCTGTGGCTGCAAGCTGGTCTCGGCAATGAGTGGTAACATGCCGGACACATTTGTTAGGGTTGTAATGAAAATAGCCCGAAACCGCGCCCGTGCCGCCTGAGGTGCCGCTATAGCCAGGCTTGCACGATTTTCGTCGTGATCCTTGATGAAATTCACGGCTGAACTGTCGTCTCGTCATGTCTGGTCTCCGGTTTCAACAAAACACCTTATGGTCATGTCGCGGTGGCCAATTCTATCGAAAAGGCTGTTTCCACTACCAAAATTCGGGGCGGTTGCACATCACAGTATACAGACCGGTTTGTTGGAAACCGTAATTGATGCACCATCGGGGCCACTCAGGGTCTATACTGTACACCTGAGCCATCTTGGTTCTGAAATACGGATGCCACAAATAGATGCGGTGCTCGATATAATTGCAAGAGCGCCCGACGAAGGCGGAGTTTGGTGCGGCACCCATCCGGTTCCCTCGGACGGGTGGACCGAGGGCGGCGAACCGCCAATGCCTCGGGCAATGTTGATTGCAGGCGATTTCAATTTCACGTTCGACAGACCAGATTATTCAAAATTCACCGGCCCGCTAGTCCCAAACCATGGCCGGTTGACCAGCCGCAACGGATTGCGCGATACCTGGGTCGTGGCCGGGAACGCAGAAGACAAAGGCATAACCTGCCCTGCAACAGCAGGCGCGCTGGAGCCCGCAAAGCGCATTTCCAGACGCATTGACTACTGTTTCGTAAATTCGGAACTTTGGGATCACGTCATTGATGCCCGGATTGACGAAAACTGCCGAGCATCGGACCATTTACCGGTCTGGGTGGAATTTGATCTGTGAAAAAGACTATCGCCACCAAACTGTGAAATCACCGTGTAGGGTGGCGCCTGCATCTTGGCGACCTCGGCTTGATCCAGCCCCAAATCAGCAATTTGATCTGCCTCAATTGGTCGGATGGACCGCCATATATGCTTTTGGCTTGTTCATATGTTCGGTTCTGAGGACTGCATCATGCATAGGCTCATTCTGATCGTAGCCACAATCATATTCACCGTCGCGCCCCTGGCGGCGCAGGAGGAGAAAAATACGTCAATATCGGAGGCGACAGTTTTCGGGCAGGCAAGACCGTGGTTTTTAATTCAGACGGCCTTGCCAATCGCGTTTTCCATGTTTCGGCGGGCATTTGTTGAGATCCACGGGTCGCATTCTGCAAAATGAGCCAGGAATCGGGATTGGCAAAGGCTGAAGTCTCCGGCACGTGCGGCGTAGTAGATAACTGTCGATGAGATTTCATATTCCGGCCTCTGGGAGAGCCAGATTGCCCAATGTCCGCCCATGGAGAACCCGACGATCCCATTTTTTGGCTGATCAGATTGGATGGCTTACAATTTGCAGAGACCGGGCTTCGTTTTAGCTTTGTTCGGATCCGAGTACTTCCGTCGGAACTGCAGCAGTCAAATGACGGACAACCTGTTTTATTGAATCGCCCAGACGATAGAGATTCCGTCGCCTTTGTTGTGCGTAAATGCGACCGTGTCTCCCTTTATCGAAACCGTCTGGCAATCGCGCGGTAACGGCACACCGTCGATTACGATGTCGCGACAATAATATCGTCCTTCCCATATCCACTTGCCCACAATCTTGCCGTTATTGGGCCCTTTTCCGGATACTGTGCCGTCAGGGGAAATTATGACCCAGCTGTCGGTTTCGGCAAGGTTCCTACCGGCTATCTGCTCAAGGAATTGTTTTTCAGTTGTTATTTCTTTGGCCATAGCTGATGTCCCTCCCACAACAAACCCGACAATGATACAGGCGAACAGCGTGGCTTTTTTCAAGGAATACCTCCTTTTCTCAAGGACCGGTCGATTATGACAACAAACCAGAAAAACGCCCGGCTGAATGCAGATAAACATGGCGGGTAATCCCGACGCGAACAAAGAGTTCTACTATGCTCATTCAAAGATCATTCCAGAGAATCAAGGGTTGGGCCCTGGTTGAGAACATGATGAATAATTTCAGATCCAAAATCAAACTTCGGTAATTGCAAATTGTACCAGGCCGCTTAGCCGTGAACACCATAAATCGCCGCAGCGATAACGATTAGGCTCAATAGGGTCATGATCTGATGGAACCGGGCAGCAAGCGCGAATGCCTGTTCGGGTTTCGCCTTTGCCTGCCGAATGAACCATGCATGCAAGAACATAGGTTCCGCCACGAAAAGGACAAATGCAAAAAACAGCCACAGAAGAGTCATGGCATGTACCCACCAATAATCGAAGTCCAAATACCATTCCCAACTGTCCAACCGGTAGAGCATATAGAAGCCAGAGAGGCCCGCCAATGTCACCACGATCCTGGCTTGCATGGTGGGATTTCCACCGTTTCGAAACGGCTCACCTTATCGTCGGTGTGTTTAAGTACCGGTAATACGATAAAGGTGACGAAATAAACTCCGCCTATCCAGATTACCACTGATAAAACGTGGATTGTGCGAGCCAGCGTCAGGTCATCCATAAAGGCATATCTCTCCGAAGATTTTCAGGAAACGTGTTGGCTCAAGATTCCAGCGGGAATTGTCAATCTCATTGGTGGTCAATATAGCGGGAAATTGTGGTTGCAAAGTTCCGGCAGTCTTCGGGCGATGTTAGGCGATTTACCAGGGTAAGCAAGATGTATAGATATGCCTGTCCGTCATCAAATGGTTTGGGACAGACACTTCAGTATTCCTGAACGCCGGCACCTCAACCGCCAACAATCCATCAATCACACCAAGGGCACCGGCGACGCACTGAAACGCGGGATTCGCAAAGCTGACATACGGGTTGAGGCCATCGCTGCTATGCTGAAGACGATCGGAATGTCGATAAAGCTGACCAAGAGCCAACCGCTGGCCAACGACCCTCACAAATTTGGCAAACAAAGTAATTGTGAGGGAGTTTTACTCCGGCCAAAACAGACAAACTTGGCCGCCTCAGTGGTGGATTATTGCACCGGCGTTCTCAGGGTATCGCATGTTTTGCTATGTTCACCAGAACAACACAAAAATGCTTAAAAATCAATCGATAAGAGCAGCTATGGGAAGGATGAGTGGTGCCAGAAGAGACTCGTAAATTACATATAGTAGTTTGAAAAAACAGAAGAAACTGAAATCGGTAAATCCCTCGTACCCCTAGTGATACCCCAGTCCTGTTTTTATATCGGGGTTGGATGCCAAATAGAGGAACATACCAGATCAACAGGAACAGCATTTGAAGGGTTGTAGCCGCTTACAAAATGGAAACCGATATCGGCTCGCGATCGTCTGACAATGATATCTCAGTTGTGCCCAATTCCTGCCGACCATCAGCAGATTGGTTCCGATATCAGGAAAATATCTTTTTGCCGTCAATCCAGACTTGGCGGATATTTTGCTTATCATCAAGATGCAAGAAATTTGCTTTTGCGCCTGCCAAAAGATGCCCCAAAGTGTGATCAATGTTCATACATTGGGCCGGATAAAGTGACGCCATGCGAATGGCCTCTTCAAGACCTATTCCAACTGTATCGGCCATGTAGCGAACCGCAGATATCATATCCAGATCGGCCCCGGCCAAAGTGCCGTCTTCGAGGGTGAGCTTGCCGCCAGATCGCGAGATTGTTCTGCCGTTTAGTGACAATGTTAAGTCATTGGTTCCAATCGTGGACATGGCATCGGTCACCAGAAATATTCTGCCAGGGCCGTTTTTTGCTTTTAACGCGATCGAAATCACAGCTGGATCTACGTGGTGGCCGTCAGCGATCAGGCCAGCATACAGACCGCCATATTCCAGTGCAGCGCCAACCAGTCCGGGTTCCCGGTGTGTACACGCACTCATCGCATTGTAAAGATGTGTTACCGATTGCGCGCCAGCTGCCACCGCTTTGCCGGTTTCGACATAACTGGCATTGCTGTGGCCCAAGCTGACGACGACACCGTTCGCCGCGAGCGTTTCGATCTGGCCGCAACCTACGGATTCTGGTGCCACTGTAACAAGCAGGTTTTGCAATTCTTGTTTCGCGGCCAGTAACTGTGCCAAATCCCCATTGGTCATTGGGCGTATCAGGGAAGGATCGTGTGCCCCTTTTTTGGCCACGGACAAATGTGGCCCCTCCAGATGCAAGCCCAAAAACCCAGGTGTCTTGCGTCGCTGAGCCTCAATACCGGCATTGATTGCCAATCTGGTTTGATCGGCACTGTCGGTGATTAATGTTGGCAGCAGCCCCGTGGTTCCAAACTGCGCGTGTGCGTTGCAAATGGTCTCGATGGCTTTGGCATTTGGTTGATCGTTAAATAAAACGCCGCCGCCGCCATTGACCTGCAGGTCAATAAACCCAGGTACGATCAACCCACCATCAACCACCAGATGATGTTGAGCAGATGGAATCTTGTCCTCCGAAACAATATTCTTGACCACACTGTTTTCGATTACAAGCGCAGCACTGGTGTGGCGGTGATGGCCGTCAAAGATATCTGCACCTGATATAAGCTCTACTTCGCTCATCTTGTCTCAGTAACTTTCCTCAGATGTGGCGGGTTGTCTGGATTGAGGCCCCTTTCGCGCGCCAGCCTTTCGATGAACACGTAAAAGGACACAATCAACAAAAGCGGATCCGTGAGCGAATGGCCGGTTGAGGCAAAGGGTAGCTGTTTAGCTGCCCGGCCAAGACCGGATGTCACAAATGCATCAGCGCCCTGGCCAGCAAGGCTGTCGGCAACGTCCACAACCGCACTTTCGGCCGCATCGCGCGCCGCCAAAACCAATACCGGATATCCCGATCCGACGATGGAAACGGGTCCATGAAGGACTTCCGCTGAACTATAGGATTCGGCGTGAATTTGGCATGTTTCCTTGAACTTCAGTGCCACCTCATTTGACAGCGCCATGGATGGGCCACGGCCGAGAACATAGAGAGATTGTTCATTGCGTAGCCGTTCGATCAACAGCGACCAGTCACAGCCTATCGCTTTGCTACTTTGATCGGGAAGTCGCTTTATGGCGTCCTCCAGTTTTGTATCGTTTTGCCAGCGCGCAAGCAGCATAAGACCGGCAACGATGGATGTGATAAACGTTTTTGTGGCTGCAACGCTTAATTCCGGCCCGGCTCGAATGTCCAGCGGATAGTCGCATGCGCTGGCAAGAGGTGAGTTGGTATTGTTTGTAAGCACCACCGTCGTGGCGCCACTTTCCCTAGCGCTTTCAGTCATCCGGACAATGTCCGGGCTTCCGCCCGACTGCGAGATAGAGATGGTCGCAGCCATTTCCAGGTTGAGGCTTGCCCCGTAAACCGACGAGACCGAGGGTCCGATGGAGGCAACCGGAATGCCGCAGGAAAGTTCGATCGCATACTTCAAATATGCAGCGGCATGATCCGAGGATCCGCGGGCGATGGTACAGACCACCGATGGGTGATGCTTGCGAATGGCGTCTGCCACTTCCCTGATGTAACTCGGTGATTGGTCTATAAGCCTTTGGACTGCCTCTGGTATTTCCCGAATTTCCATTGACATATTGGTTGCGTTTTTGGTCAAGCTACAGCTCCATCCAAGTCTGAGCCGATCTTTAGTTCGGCAACGAAGTCATAGGCGTCTCCCCGATAGAAAGAGCGAGTGAACTCAACCACTTTGCCTGATTTTAAGTAGGAGATGCGTTCAATGTACAAACTTGCCGATGCGGCAGGGACATCCAGCAACGTCGAGTCTTCTTTAGAAAGGTTGATGGCGGATATCCGTTGGATAGCGCGTACTGGCTTTTTTCCCTGCGTATCCAGATATGCATAGAGCGAACGGTCGATCCGATCGGGTTGTGGCAAGAAGTCGGGCGACAGCGATGCCCTTTCAATGGCCAGCGGCACATCATCCGCCAACCGCAACCGCGAAATTCGTGAAACCAGACCATCCGGGGGAAGGGCCAGTGCCATGGTTTCCTCTGGAGATGGGACAAATAGACCTTTTTCCAACCAGACCGATCTTGCCGTGGTGCCGCGTCTGCGCATATCTTCACTGAACGATGTGAGTCTGGAAAGAGGTTGTTCGATATGAACCGCACGCTTGGCTATTGAAGTGCCTGATCCACGCCGCTGAACCACCAACCCATCCCGAACCAGTCTGCCGACCGCTTTTCTTACCGTTACGCGGGATATGTCCGCGATTGTGGCGATATCTCTTTCTGAGGGCAGCGGATCACCAGCACCCATTTGTCCGTTTTGGATGGCGTTTTCAATATGATTGCTCAATTGCAGATATAATGGACCGCCATTTTTATTCGCCCAATTTTGTCGCTGCAAAAACGTGTCAATTCGTACTGACATTTGCACCCCCACAAGCTGGTCCAAACATCTTTACCGCAAGGGAAATGGCACCCGTTGCAGCGTCTCCCAACGGATCGATCATCATATCGCGGTATCGCTGGCTCAGCGCGGATTTGTATATCTGAGCCAGCCCGCCCAACATACAAAGGCGTTGATTTTCCTTGTTGGAAAGCAATGCTCCCAGTGTTTCCTCGATATCGATCACGGCGCTTGCGGTAATTTTTTTCGCGGTCCGATCCCCTGCGTTGGCAAATTCGAAAACCATCGGTGCAAATTTGCCAAAATCTCCTGGTTTCGCCGTATGTACATATTCAACGATTGCCCTGGGGTTGTTATCGAATTTCGCGAGCACTTCTAATGTCAATTCCGAGGCGCTGCGGATGCCGTCAAATGCAATAAGAGTTTCCTGAAGTAGTGATCTGCCAAGTTGGGCGCCACTGCCAAGGTCGCCGATCATGAATCCCCAACCTCCCGCCTTGCGTAGGACGTCTCCGCTTCGACTGACGAAAACCGATCCAGTACCAATAATGGCTACGGCACCGTCACTGTCGCCGATGGCACCTTGAAGGGAAATCGCCGTGTCGGTTGCAATATGGTATTGGGAAAATGGCAATTGCACAGATACCAGTTTCGCACCGTCCCCGATATCCGCACCTGCCAATCCGAGATAGGCTGACGCTTCTGCCAGAATGGCTTCGGGTAATCCGGCTTCTGCGCAGGCCCTTTTGGACGACGCAATAATGTTAACAACCGCTTCGCTGCAGTCGGTCATAATGTTTGCCGAGCCTGCCTTCCCTCTGCCCAGCACACGACCCCGGGCATCACTGATGACTGCTCTGCAGCCCGTTCCACCACCGTCGATGCCAATCAGATAGGCCATGTTTTCTCCAGGTTAGTTGTAATACCAACAAGATACCATTAATAAAGCCGTTGCGAAAGAATTTTTTTGATTTTTCTATCTCATTGAAAAAAAATAGAAAAACCAAGTAGAAGTTTGGCTGTAGTGAATAATCGTTAACGGGGTATGGACATCTGGTATTAATTTGGCATTATATAGATTGTGAGGAACGCAGCAATGTCATCTCTGAACACGGAAAAGATTAGTGGAGTTGCCGACGGGTTGGATCAAAAATCCGGGGACGAAATCTTATCTGCTTTGCATGAAGGACAGATTGCTGCCGCAGTTTGTATCGACAAGGCCATCCCGCAAATTGAAAGAGCTGCAAATGTCGCTGGCCGGACGATATCGTCTGGCAGGACATTGGCCTATGCGGGAGCTGGCAGTTCGGGATTGATGGCCCTGGCCGATGGTCTGGAGCTTCCCGGCACGTTTGGTATTCCACACAATCAAATTTCCATCATTCTGGCGGGTGGGATTAACAGCCTTTTAAAACTGAAGGGCGGTCCCGAAGACAACGCCATCCAGGCCGAACAGGATCTGCAAGCAGCAAAAATCAAAAGCGGTGATTGCGTCATTTGCCTGTCAGCCAGCGGAGCCACGCCCTATACCATAAGCGCAGCTAAAACGGCTAAATTGCAGGGAGCGTCAACTGTCGGAATCGCGAATAATGTCGGCGCGCAACTGCTGGACCTCGTCGATGTGCCGATTCTGCTGGAAACTCCTCCTGAATTAGTAGCTGGCTCGACTAGAATGGGTGCTGCCACTGCCCAAAAAGTGGTTCTCAATATGATTTCGACGCTTATGGCCGTCCAGCTCGGATACATTCATGATGGTTTCATGGTCAATCTTCAGGCCGATAACATCAAGCTCAAGAACAGAGCACAAAACATCGTTGGGTCGATAACAGGTTGCAGCTCTGATCAAGCGGCCTGTTCTCTCGACAAAGCCGGGGGGTCGGTGAAAATTGCAATATTGCTTTGCTCTGGAGCGGCGGATTTCGCTTCGGCAACGCGATTACTTGAAAGCACAGGTCAACAACTGCGACCTGCGCTTTTACAACTCGAAAGAGCCCGTGGGTTCTAAATGCACTGCGCGAAGGCGCGACTACCAGGAGATACGGTATGCCCAAATCCTCTTTGAAAATACTACTTGCCACAACGGCTCTGATAATGGCTGGCAATGCCCAGGCTGATGATGTGACATTGACGATCGAAAGCTGGCGCAATGATGACCTTGCCATATGGCAGGACAAGATCATCCCGGCCTTTGAAGCGGCAAATCCTGGTATCAAGGTAAAATTCACGCCTTCCGCACCGGCAGAATACAATGCGGTGCTGAACTCGAAACTTGACGCTGGTTCTGCCGGCGATCTCATCACCTGCCGTCCATTTGATGCCACTCTCAGCCTCTACGAAAAAGGTCACCTCGCAGCGATCCAGGATTTGGATGGGATGAAGAATTTCTCCGACGTCGCCAGATCTGGTTGGAGCACCGACGATGGATCGGCCACGTTCTGCGTGCCCATGGCATCGGTCATTCACGGATTCATCTACAACAAGGATGCGTTTGCAGAGGTGGGCGTCGAAATTCCGAAAACCGAAGCGGAGTTTTTCGCGGCGCTCGACAAGATCAAGGCAGATGGAAACTATATCCCGCTGGCGATGGGCACGAACGATCAGTGGGAAGCTGCCACGATGGGGTACAACAATATCGGCCCCAACTATTGGAAGGGCGAAGAAGGTCGCCTGGCTTTGATCGCCGGCACACAGAAGCTGACCGACGAGGCCTGGGTGGCGCCATATCGCCAGCTTGCCAAATGGAAAGACTATTTGGGCGACGGCTTTGAAGCTCAAACCTATCCGGACAGCCAGAACATTTTCACGCTTGGTCGCGCTGCCATTTATCCGGCGGGCTCCTGGGAGATTTCCGGCTTCAACAATCAGGCCGATTTTGAAATGGGCGCGTTCTACCCGCCTGTCCAGAAGGAAGGTGATAACTGTTATATTTCCGACCACACCGATATTGCCATCGGCATGAATGCCAACACGGAAAATCCAGAAGCCGTCAAGACCTTTCTCAACTGGGTCGGATCGCCTGAATTTGCGACAATTTACGCCAACTCCCTGCCAGGTTTCTTTTCGCTTTCCAACCACGACGTTGCGATGGAGGATCCGTTGGCACAGGAATTCGTCTCCTGGCGTTCCAAGTGTGAATCGACCATTCGCTCAACATACCAGGTCCTTTCACGAGGTACGCCAAACCTCGAAACGGACACATGGAACGCGTCTGTAAACGCCATCAAGGGCACTGAGAGCCCGGAAGACGCAGGCAAACGCCTGCAGGATGGGCTGGCCAGCTGGTACGCGCCGCACCAGTAGGCAACGAGATTGCCGGGTCATGGCTCCTTGACCCGGCGACCAAACTTTCAACGAGAGATCAATACAGATGTTGTCTGATCTCCCAAGACATTCCTTCCCCGAGTTGGGGAAGAGATACCAGATGGACGGATGCGGGGCCGTTGTTATTGTGGTCCCGGTGAATGCGACCTGGATTATCAGTCGCTGTTCCCGTTCCCGACATACATGAGACCGGACTTGGTTTCGCCGCACAAAGTATCGTTACTCCCGCCGAATGCGGGGTAAATGGGAACGTCGGCCTGACACCGCGAAGGCGACACTGTAAAAAG
>JAAEOH010000326.1 GCA_024244645.1 Hyphomicrobiales bacterium | reverse complement strand
CTAGTGATGTGATTCACGCTGTTGGGGCATTATCCAGCGCGCGCCTGGCTCTGCCAACCTTTTCG
This sequence comes from Hyphomicrobiales bacterium, assembly GCA_024244645.1. Lineage (GTDB taxonomy): Bacteria > Pseudomonadota > Alphaproteobacteria > Rhizobiales > Rhizobiaceae > Hoeflea_A. The sequence goes on along the minus strand of JAAEOH010000326.1, from coordinate 1,112 downwards.
ATGATCTCTTCTGCTGTCTTGGACCAGACGAAGGGAGTGGGATCATCGTTGTGTCCGTCCACGTAACTCATCACGGCGTCAATGAGTTCGGGAACATTCTGAAACACTCCGCGACGTAGCCGTTTCGCGTCCAGATCGCGAAAGAAGCGTTCGATGACATTGAGCCAAGAACTGCTGGTCGGAATGAAGTGAACATGAAAGCGTCGGTTCCGTTTCAGCCATGCTTTCACCTTCGGGTGCTTGTGCGTTGCGTAGTTGTCGACGATCAAGTGGATATCCAAATCTGCCGGAGTCTCCCGGTCGATCTGTTTTAGAAACTTGATCCATTCCTGATGCCTGTGGCGAGGCATGCACGACGCGATGACATTCCCTTGAGCCATGTCGATCGCAGCAAACAGGGTCGTGGTTCCGTTGCGCTTGTAGTCATGGGTCATCGTCCCGCAACGCCCGGGAACGATCGGCAGGCCGGGTTGCGTCCGATCGAGCGCTTGGATCTGGCTCTTCTCGTCGGCGCTGATGACCAGAGCTCTTTCGGGAGGGTTGAGATATAGCCCCACGACATCGATCAGCTTGGCTTCAAAGTCTGGGTCGCGACTCAACTTGAAAGTCCGAACTCGATGGGGTTTGAGGCCGTTGGCTTTCCAGACTCGATGAACCATCGATTGCGTCACGCCCAACTCTTCTGCGAGCGAGCGCGTGCTCCAGTGAGTGGCGTTGCTTGGTGTCTCCTGGGTCGTCTTGCGAATGATCTCGCTTTCGACTCGCTCTCGCGGTTGCCGCGGACGTCCTCCGCGCGGAAGGTCCTTCTCAATGCCCGCGATGCCCAGTTCGGCGAACCGATTCCGCCAACGTCCTACGGTGTGGACTTTTACGCCGAGTTGGGCAGCGATCTCCTGATTCGACTTCCCCTCCGCAGCTCGCAGGATCATCTTGGCGCGTTGCGCCTGCCGCACCGCGACCTTCCGGCTTCTGGACCATTGCTGAAGCGTCGCCCGCTGGCTCTTGCTGAGGTGAATCTCGGCTGCGACCCGCATCGTGCCCCTCTGGCCGTTCGCCGCGAGGGTAACGTGGATAGTCCAATAGTGCCCTTTATTTATGAATCATATCACTAG
>JAAEOH010000325.1 GCA_024244645.1 Hyphomicrobiales bacterium | reverse complement strand
CATTCATCGAGGTGCACAATGAAAACCCAAAGCCGTACAAATGGGTCAAATCAGCCGACGAAATCCTCGCATCCGTCAAACGGTTCTGCCAGCGAACGCAGCAAACCCTATGCGGCGAATTTTAGATTCAGGTGACTAGATTCCTCGAACACGCATCTTGACGAGCTTCGGTTCCAGATAGGCTTCGAGCCCCTCAGGCCCCAGTTCGCGCCCGATACCGCTCATTTTCCAGCCGCCGAAAGGCGCCTGCAATTCGCTTACGTCATTGACGTTGAGGCCGATGCCGCCAAATTCCAGCTGGTCGGCAATTGCCCACAGGCGCTCGAGATCCGACCCGTAGAGATAGGCCGCAAGTCCGTATTCAAGGCTGTTGGCCATCGCGATCATCTGATTATCCGTATCGAATGCGGCGATCGCCGCAAGCGGTCCATAGGTTTCGCTCGACATCGGCAGGCTGTCTGTAGGGGCATTGTCGACGACAGTCGGGCGGTAGAAAAACCCGCAGTCATAGGTTTCGCCGGCTGGACGGTTTCCGCCTGCAAGTAGCCGTGCGCCTTTGTCCACGGCATCCCGCTGATGGGCTTCGATGCGGTCGATGACGGACTGGTTGAGAACCGGCCCGTATTCGATCCCAACATCGACGCCGTGGCCGAGCTGCGTCTGGTCGGCGAGCCCCGCCAGTATATCGGCGAATTCATTGTGCACCGCCTTGGCGACGAGGATGCGGTTCACCGTGATGCAGATCTGCCCCATATTGGAAAAGGCGCGGCGGTGCGCGGCGCGTGCCGCGGCTTCAAGATCGGCATCGGCCATCACAACCAGTGGCGCATTGCCGCCCAGCTCCAGGCAGACTTTTTTGAGATTGCCCGCGGCGTTGCGCATGATGTCCTGTCCAGCCGGGATCGAGGCGGTTGCCGATATCACCCGCACCCGCGGGTGGCGCGCCAGGGCAGCGCCCGCGACCGGACCGTGCCCGGGCAGATCGGCCAGTGCGCCCTCAGGTATTCCGGCTTCGTGCAGGCAATCGACCAGCATGGCAATTGCAAGCGGCGTTTCCGGCGGCGATTTGACAATGAGCGGGCAGCCGGCGGCTATCGCCGGTCCGACCTTCCAGCAGTAAAGATCGACCGGGTAGTTCCATGGAACGATGGCTGCTGCCACACCGACGGGATGATAGGAAACGATGTTCTTGATGCCGTGCGCGGATGCTGGCCGCAACGAGCCGCCGATGCGCATTGCCTCGCCTGCGTAGTAGCGAAGCACCGTAGCGCCAAAAAGGATTTCCTTGCGGTTGTCAGCGACAGGTTTGCCCTGTTCGCGCGTCAAAAGCACCGCCATTTCTTCGACGCGCGCCTCTATGAGGTCGGCGGCAGCCTCAAGCATGGTGGCGCGCTCGCCGGCGTGAAGACCGGCCAGAACCGGAGCCGCTTTCTCGGCGGACGCCACCGCCTGATCGACTGTTGCCTCGTCCGCCAGCAGCGTGGACCCCACCGGTTCGCCGCTTGCCGGATCGCAGATGTCGAACCGCTCCAGTCCGGCCGGCAACTGCCAATTGCCATCGATGAATATTCCGCGATCCATGAGTTCAGATCCTTTCAGCGCATTTTCAGGCGACGCCACAGCTCCGCGTAGTTGCGGTCGTTGTGTTTGTCCGCCTCGGCTTTTTCGGCTGTGTTGGGACTGACCATGACAAAGGGTTCATAGCCGCGCCTGACCATGATTTCAGCCGTGGCGGCGTTGATCGCCTGTCCGACGGCTATGGCGATCGAGGTGGAGGTCGCGCCCACACGGTATTTCAGACCCTTAATGGATAGACTTGCGTCACCCTTCGGAACGCCGGTGTCGACCACCACATCGGCAAGTTCGAAAAGCCGCTTGCCGCAGGAATGGCGCGACGGCGTGGATGAGGAATGTGGAACGGAGGTCACGCCGATCACCTTCATGCCGCGCTCCTTTGCGCCGACCGCGATGTCCAGCGTCACGGCATTGAGGCCTGAGTGGGAAAAGATCAGCATAGCGTCTCCGGAATCAAGCTGATGCGAGGAAAGGATCGCATCGCCATATCCCTCGCGGCCGTGGATGAAGCGGTACTGCCTTGCCCCTCCGTCTCCAAGAACCCGGTGGAACGAGATCATTGTGCTTTCGACAATCGGTCGGAATCCGGTGACCGTGCCGGTGCGCGGAAACATTTCCATTGCCGCAAACGAGCCGTGACCGGTTCCGAACGTGAAGACGAGTTTGTCGTTCATGATAGATGTGGCGCAGACCTCCGCCGCTGCCTCGATCGCCGCGCCCTGCGTGTCCGCAACTTTCTGCAGCCGTTCGATGACGGTCTCGAAATAGGCCGAAGAGATTGTACTCATAGTCTTCTCCTTTATGCCTGCACATGCCGACTGTCTTCAGTCGAGTTTGCACAGTCCGGTCAATGCAATTTCAAAAAGCAGCCGTTCGCCGCGCATCAGATCTAGCGGCGGCAGTTTTTCCTGTGTGAGCGCATCGACCGTGCCGAGACACAAAGTTGCGCACGCAACATTCAGTGCCCTTGCCGCCGCCAGCAATCCTGACGTTTCCATATCGACTGCCAGCACGCCTTTTCCTTCGAGCAGTTTCCTGTTTTCAGCAGCGCGCTGACGACCGTCCTCATCTATGCCGAACATGTCACGGTAAAACGCGTCAAATGTTGCAAAAAGGCCGTCGAGAACGGTCTGGCCAGCTTCGATAGCAGCGTCGTGCAAAGCACCAATCAGATCGGCATCCGCAGGATAGGGTGCATCGCTCGTCAGGTAGGACGTGGAGGTGCCGTCGAAACCAAGGGCGGATTTGCTGATGACGAAGTCGCCGCCGCGGGCCGGCGGGAAATACATCGCGGTTCCGATCCGCAAAAAACGGGTTATGCCCAGATCGGCAAGTTCATGCAAAACGATGGTCGCGATCGGCGCACCCATGCCAAAGGCGGCGACGGTCACGGTTCGGCCCGCATATCCTCCTGTTACTGTTTTCAGGCCGCGCGAAACGGGCAGGAATTGCGGCGCCTCAAGCAATTCGGCGATGCGATCGACCCGGTCGGGATCGCCGATCAGGATAGCGCGATCATCGACGTCGTCGCTGCTATGCCCCAGATACCAGGCCCTCTTCATGAGCGTTCCCTTTCCAGCCGCTGTTTCAGCATTTTTTGTGCCGCATCGAGGCCGCTTTGCGCCGCCGCAAGCGGATCGTCCGTCCCCGTCATTTCCGCAGCCACATAGCCTCCGGCGAACGTATCACCCGCACCGGTCGTATCGCGGGCAGGCAGGTGTTCAACAGCCAGCCTTTGCGTGTGCCCGTTGCACTCGACGGAAATCCCATCGGATCCCCGCGTCTCCAAAATCACCGTATTGGGCGAGACATCACCGATGAGACTGCGTTCGGATCGATTGCAGAAGATCGTATCTGCAACGGCAGACAGTTCCGCGCAGACCTCGGGTGTGAAACAGTGCGCATCGTTTTTGACGACCCAGTAGAGCCGGGCATTGCTGTTTCGGCATGCAAGGATTTCCGGCGTCAGATGCGATGGCCCCACTGAAATGCACAAATGGCTCGCCGACGCGATGAGGCCACGCTGGTTGTCGGTGAGGATCTCGTCACCGGCAAAGACCGGATCGAAAAGGCAGGCGCAAGTACCGTCGCCCTGATAGGCGAGGATTGCGGTCGGTGCGCGTTCGGACTCAAGCCGGGCGATGCCGTTGATGCCCGCTCCCGCACTGCGCAGATCGTGGACAAAGACATCGCTTTCCGCATCGGAACCCACCCAACTGACCGGCGAGACGGTTTGCTGCAATTGGGTAACGGCTATCGCCATATACGCCGGGCAACCGCCGATGCGCGGCCATGCTGCAGGATCCCGGTGATCTATCAGCGTGGTTCGGTCGCCGCTGATTTGCCCGGCAAGGCCGATGGGATAATCGAGGCTCGCATAGCCAGTGATTGCCAGCCCTGTCATTTCAGCATCTCCGCCGCTTCATCGGTTGTGATCAATTTGCCCATGTAGCGCTCGATATCCTCCAGTGATGCCTTGGCGAGATGCGCGCGGTTGGAGTTGGTTGCGTCGCTCACCACACAGACCTCAAATCCGTGAGCAAAGGCATCCTGTGCGGTTGCGCGGACACAGACATTCGTTTTTACACCGCAAAGCACCACGCGCCCGACCGATTGCTCGTTGAGAAAAAGCGCCAGCTCTGTCGCAAAGAAGGCGCTGAAGCGCCGTTTGACGACTTCGATTTCCTGCGGCTGGCCGCTCGGTCCGAAGCCGTCGAAATATTCCGCGTGAAAGCCGCCACTGACGCAGTGTTGCGGCAGGCGTTTCTGCTCGAAATCGTCAAAGCCTTCCCGGTGCCGGTCGGCGACGTGGACCACCGGAGTGCCCGATGAACCGGCGGCGGCGATGAGTCTTTTTACATTTGCAACAACCTCCGGCGCCTCCGGATAGAAGTTCTCGCCGTCCGGATGCAGAAAGGAATTCTGCATGTCTATCGCGATGAGTGCGGTCTTCATGAGGACACGGCCTTTCTGCGATGATTGCGCCATCCTGCAATGCATAGCGCGACAAGCACCATGAGATAGGGAATTGTACCAATCAGTTTGGGCGGCAAACCAGCCGTCTGCATGCGGATCTGGGTGGCGTCAAGAAATCCAAACAGCAGGCACACAAGCGCTGTCGCAATCGGCCTGTCGCGGCCGAAATAGAACGCCGCAAGGGCAATAAAGCCACGGCCTGCCGTTAGCCCCTCATTGAAAAGACCGATGGATGCGAGCGCCAGGTGAGCACCACCGAGGCCGGAAAAGAACCCGGCAAAGGCGGTGGAGAAATCCTGCACATTACGTCCCGAAATGCCCATGGCCCGCGCAACCTGTGGTGCATTGCCGGTGGCCCGGATCCAAAGTCCGATCCGCGTATTGGCAAGCAGGAAGGGCAGCACAAGCACGGTGATCCAGGCAAAGACCGTCAGTGGTTCGAGTTCCGAGAGTGCCAGTCCCACAACCGGGATATCGTACATGAATTCGGGCAGAAATTTCGGTAGCCGCTGGACATCGGGCAGCCGCAGCGTGCCGCTGGAATCGTAAACCCAGTTGAGCACGAATCCGATCATGCCTGCGACCAGGACATTGAGGCCCAGCCCTGCCACGATCATGTTGGCGTTGGCCCGCGTTATCACCAGCGAATAGAGGTATCCTATAAGGGCACCGGCAATTGCCGCAGCCAGCACGGCGATGAACCATCCGTCCGTCGCTGATGAGACAATCACTGCAACAAATGCGCCGGCGAGCATTTTGGCATCAAGAGCGATATTGACGATGCCGCCCTGCCGGTTGACGAGGCCGCCCATGGCGGCGAGCAAAATCGGCGTCGTCAGCGTGAGCGAAGCCGCGATGATCTGATCGACAATCATCCGCCCGACCTCCGCCGCAACAGAGTGATCCGGCCGAGCTCGACCACGGCGAATATCATCACCGTGCCTTCGATGATGTTGACGATGTCGAGAGGAATATCCGAAAACAACTGCACTGTGGTTCCGGCGGATGCCAGCGCTCCGAACAGAACTGCCCCGAGAAAAATCCCCAGCGCATTGTTGCGGCCGAGTAGGGCGACCGCCATTCCGGTGAAACCGTAGCCGGGTGAAAACCCGTCAGCAAAACGGTGCAGCTGACCAAGCGCGTGCGATGCGCCGCCCATGCCCGATATGACTCCTGACAGAACCATGACCAGCACGATGGTTGTCGGGATCGAAATCCCCACGGCGCTTGAAAAACGCTTGCTCTGGCCCACCAGAGCGCTTTCAAACCCCGATGGCGTTCGTCGCGTCCATATGCCGTAGATGACGACCAGCGCCACACCGACGAGAAAACCGGCGTGCAGTGTTGATGGCGGCAAAAGACGCCGCAGTTGTGCGGCTTCGTGCACCAGCGGTGTGACATTGTTGCCGGAGATTTCCGAAAGCAGCGGACCGTTGACAAGATATCCGGTGATACCGAATGCGACGAAGTTCAGCATAAGCGTGGAGACGACTTCGTCGACCTCGTATCGCGCAAGCAGAACGCCAGGAATGTAGAGCCAGATCGCCGAAACAATGGCTGCAAAGCCAAAGGCCAGCGGTATCAGGGTGACGCTCATCGCCGCCGGCAGCGTGAAGCCGATAAAGGCGGCACAAAGACCACCGATGACCAGCGCGCCCTCGACGCCGACATTGAAGACGCCGGAGCGAAAACAGATCGCGGTCGCAATGCCGGTGAAAAGCAGCGGTGTCGCCGCCGAAAGGGTCGCCGCGATCCGTCTCTGGGTGCCAAAGGATTCCGCGAACATCAGTGAAAAGACATCGATCGGATTCTCGCCGATCAGCAACAGCACCAAAGAGGCTACCAGAAGCGCGACGAGAAACGGGAAGGCCAGTCCGATGCCCTTTTCGAGCCACAGGGATAACTGCGGACGATCGATGGTCGCCGTTTCAGCCATCACCGCCTCCCTGCATCACCATCAATTTGCCGATTGTGCCGATGTCCGCCTCCGCCGCATTCATCTCACCGACGATCTTTCCATCCGCCATCACAAGGATTCGGTCCGAAAGGGCGAGGATTTCATCGAGTTCCTCCGAGACCAGCAACACGGACCCACCGGAATTCCGAAAATCCGACAATATGGCGTGAATGGCCGCAATGCCCACCAGATCGACGCCGCGCGTCGGCTGGGAAACGATCAGCAGGCTCGGGTCCGCGGCAATTTCCCGCGCAAAGACCAGCCGCTGCTGATTGCCGCCGGACAGATCACCGGCTGCATCATTCAGCACCCCGTACCGCACATCGACAAATGCCAGCCGTTTTTCAGCAACCTGCCGCATGGCTTTTCGGTCGAAAAACCCGCCCTTGCTGACCGGCGCCTTGCGCTGGCTACCGGCAATGACATTGGCCTCGACAGAGGCTTGGAGAGCCAGTCCCTCATGGCGCCGGTCGGCGCTGACATAGCCGATGCCGAGGGCGCGCCGATGCTGATTGGACAGATGCGTAATGTCCTGACCGGCGAGTGAAACCGTCCCGCCGTCACTGTCACGCAATCCTACCAGACATTCGACCAGCTCGTTCTGCCCGTTGCCGCTAACCCCGGCCAGGCCGACAATCTCGCCCCTGCCAATGTGTAGATCGACACCGCGCAGCGGATGGGATTTTTCGACAATTGGTGTCGTCAGCATTTGGACATCAAGAACGACATCGTCCGTTTCAATTTTGCTGGCTGAAGTGGGTCTGGCGGTGGCTACCGGTGTGTCTAACCCACCAACCATGTGGCCGGCGATCGTATCAGTATCCGTTTCAGCAACCGGGCTAGAATACCGTACTTCGCCCCTGCGGATGACCGTGACCCGGTCTGCCAGAGCCATGACTTCCTTGAGCTTGTGGCTGATGAAAAGGATGGTCGTGCCGTCTTCCCGCAGTTTTCTCAGAAGATCGAACAGATCCTCGACCTGCTGCGGTGCCAAAACGGCTGTGGGCTCGTCGAGAATGAGGATTCGAGTGCCGCGCCGCAAAAGCCGGATGATTTCGACAAATTGCTGTATATGCACCGGTGTAGTGAGCACCGTCCGGCTCCAGTCGACATGGGCTGCCGCTTCCCGTGCCAGTCGCTCGCCGGATTCCAGCGCGGCCGGCCAGTTGATGCGCGATGCCGCCCCGAAAGCGCGGTAAACCGGTTCGTCGCCAAGAACCAGATTTTCAAGCAGGGTAAGATCCGGCGCCAGCATGAACTCCTGGTGAACCATGCCGATGCCGAGCGCGAAGGCTCGCTGCGGTCCGGACAGGCTGACGATCTGATCGTCAACGATGATCCGTCCGCTGTCGGGTTGCTCGATGCCCTGCAGCATGCGCATGAGCGTGGATTTTCCGGCACCGTTTTCGCCGACGATGGCATGGATTTCACCCGGCGCGACCGCGATCGAAACATCACGGTTGGCCTCGATATTGCCATAGCGCTTGCTCAGCTCTTCGGCGCCCAGACGCACGGAAACCTGATTGGCATCACGGTGCGCCGCGTTTTGCACTTCCATCAAACATCTTTCGGACGAGGGGAGGGGCGGCGGCAGCCACCCCTCCACTTCGCTTGCTTGGGATGGTTACTGAAAGAAATCCGGATATCCCTGCGTTGAAACATCCCAGACTTCGATCTTGCCGTCGACGATGTCTGCCTTCATGGCGTCGACCTTCTCGACATAGGCGGCTGGAATGATGTCCTTGGTATGCTTCATGTCCGAGAGTGCAACGCCGTTTTGCGCAAGGCCGAAATCCATCACCTCGCCACCGGGAAACTTGCCGTCGGCATAGTTGTTGATGATGTCCTCAACCGCGACATCCACCCTCTTGATCATGCTGGTCAGGACATTGCCGGGGGCCATGCCGTCCTGGTCGGTATCAACACCGATGGCATAATGGCCAGCGGTTTTGGCTGCTTCTATGATGCCGATGCCGGTGCCTCCAGCGACCTGGTAGACGATATCCGCACCTTCATCGAACATGGCCTTGGCCATCTGCTGACCTTTTGCCGGATCGCCGAATGAATCGGCGTAGGCGACCTTGACCTCAATGTCGGGATTGATGGCCTTTGCACCCTGGATATAGCCGACGATGAACTTGTCGATCCCCGGCGCCTTGACGCCGCCGATGACGCCAATGATTGGTTTGCCATTGATGCCCTTGATGGATTCATCGGTTGTCACCTGGGCGGCAAGGGCGCCTGCCAGATAGGAACCCTCATGTTCGCCGAAGACCACTGAGGCGACATTGTCGCCCTTGCGGGTCTGGTTCATGATGACCCAGTTGGCGTCCGGGTAGTCGACCGCCAGTTTTTCCATCGGCTCTCCGTGGATCCATTCAAGACTGATCACAAGCCCGAAGCCGCCATCGGCGGCGCGGCGCATGATTTCTTCGCCTTGGGCGGCGACATCTTTCGATTCAATCGGCCGTCCTTCGATGCCGGTTTTTTCCAGTCCCGCCTGGAACCCTGCATTGGCGGTGTCGTTCCAGGAACCGTCACCAAGACCGCCCTGCGCAATGATCAGCGCAGCCGGCGCCGTATCGGCGGCGCTGGCCGATAGCGGCACACCCACCGCAAGAACGGCAAGACCGCAGGCAAGTGCTGTTGATTTCAACATGTCATTTCCTCCCATTTACTGGATTGGACACACGCCCGCCGAGACTGAGTACATTCGGCTCATCATTGCCCGGCACATTCTTGGGTGCCGAAACAAGACGCATGTCATAGGTGTAGTATTCTCCGTGATAGACAGCTTCGACAGCCTCAACGAGGCGTCCGGAACCGTCATAGCTGCGGCGGAAAACAACCATTACCGCCGCCGGATCGTTGAGGCCCAAAAGCCGTGTCTCCTCCGCATTGGCGAGGCGCGTGGTCACCCGTTCGCGGGCTTCACGAACCATGAAACCAGCCTGATCAAGTGCGTTGTAGAGTGAAAACGCGCTCTCGTTCAGCGCCGCGTCGTCCTTACCGTTCAGAGCATTGATCCGGCGAGCCACATGAACCGGGACGGTGGACCGGTGTATGGCGCAGGGCAGCCCGTCCAGAGAACGCAATCTGCACAGATAGACGGCCGGACCGTCACAATCGAATTCCCGGACCTGTTCCGGTGATGCCGCCTTGAAAGCGATCAGCGATTGCTGAGACTGCTTTCCTTCACCAGCGGCCGATTCCGTGAAGCTCAGCAGATTTCCGGCGCGCCTGTGCAATGATGGCCGTGCGACGAAGCTGCCGGCACCCTGCCGCCGGTGTACGATGCCGTCGCCGACAAGCTGTTCAATCGCGCGGACAACGGTGCCCCTGCTGACACCATGATCGGCGCAAAGCTGGGTTTCGCTCGGCAGGCGGTCGCCGGGCTTGAATGCACCGCCTTCGATCCGGTTGCGCAGATTTTCGGCCAGCATGAGGTAGCGCGGCTGAACGACGAGTTTTTGCATGATATCAGATTAATATGTACAGTTGACTAGTCAAGTTGGAATCTGGTTCTCTCCGCACAGAAGTCACTCAACGAAAATAAGGAGCTCAATAAAAACAGCGCAAATTCAGGATGTTGAGTTCATTATTGAATGTGCCGCATTGTGAGTTTCGATGTTCATTGGGGTCGCCCTCGTGACCCGCTGGCCTAAAATCTGAGAGAAAGACAGGACATGCCGCCGTCGAGTTTGGCGCATTCCGAATTGTTGATTTCGACCAGATCGTAATCGGCATTGGCGAGCATTTCAGCGGTGCGCGGAAAGCCCGCTGGCATGATGACGATGCCGTTGAACCGAATGGCATTCGCCGCGGCCTCTTCTCCGCTGGCGGTGCATAGAACCCGATATCCTTCGAAACATCCGGACGCGTCCAGTCGCCTGGTCGACAGCACCGTTTCCGCATCCAGAAGCGAGCAGTCAGTCTTGAAGTGCAACACGCCCTGCGGTGTGTAGACCTCACGCAGCGTATGGCCCCAGTCCGCCACAATTGACTCCAGTTCGGCAACGCCTGCAGCATCCGTACGGGCCGAGCGGCCGACCAGGATTTCGCGGTCGGTCACCAGGATATCGCCGCCTTCTATGAAACCCGGACCCTGGATCTGACGGATGATATCGAACTGTGTACGCAGCGCTGATTCGATTTCATCAACCTCGCCGAGCCGCGAAGGTGCGCCCGGGCGCATCAAGATAGCACCCTGAGGTAGGCACAGCGCTGTATCCTCAATAAAGACGGCATCGGGAAATTCGTCGAGTGGTGGCAATTCGACCACAGTCGCACCCGTGCTCTTGAGGGTAGAAACATAGGCGGCATGGTCCTGCAGCATCTGTTCGAGGTCGGGATGGCCAATATCTTCGGCGCGCAGCCCGTCAACAATTGAAGTCGCTGGACGCCGGGTTATTGCGTGCCCAAACGTATAAATGTGTTCGGTCATGGTTCTCGCACCATCAGAATTCAGCTTGAAATGTGGTCGCGTCGATCTCGACCATGACCGGACCGGCGGTAGACACCGCTTTTTTCAAAGCGTTGGCAACGGAACCGCCGTCCGTCCCGCATCGAATGATCGGCATCGCGCATGCATCGGCAATTTTGGCGAAATCAGGCGGTGTCGGATCGCAACCGATCACCGCAATGCCGTCTGCTTCCATGGCTGTGGCTATTTCGCGATAACCCTGATTGTTCCAGACAATGAAGACGATCGGCAGGCTCTCTTCCACCGCGACCATGAGCTCCGGCAGGGCGAACTGGGCGCCGCCATCGCCGGTGATGCACAGGACCGGGCTTTTCGGGTCCGCGAGTGCCGCGCCGATGGCCGCCGGAATTCCGAAACCGAGTGCGCCAAATCCGGTCGCTGCGTTGAACCATCCGCCGGGCCGGTCGTGATCATAATAAAGATTGCCCGCATAGATCAGCTGGGTGGAATCGCCGATCATGATCGCGCCGGGCACGGCCTTGCGCATCGTCACCAGCAGACGCGACAGGGCACGCATTTCCGTGCCGATCTCATCGAATGCTGCTTGCCGCGCTTCTTCGGCTCTATCGCCGCCGCAGGAACCTTGCCCCATGGGCACAATGTCCAACAGCGAGCGAACAAACCCATCCGCATCACCACAGATTTTCAATGCCGCGTCGTGTTTTGAAAGTTGTTCAGGGCAGATATCGACGCGGATCAAGGCGTTCATATTTGCCGATGATCCGGTGCCGTATATGTCGTAATCGGTCTGCCCGAGCTCGGTTCCAAGCGCCAGAACCACATCGCCGCTCTCGATGAGAGTGCGCATGGATTGCAGCGTCGGGCTAGCCGGAACGCAAAGCCGATGCCTGTGCATCAGGCCCCGGGCGTTGGTCGTCAGCACCACCGGCGCGCCAAGGCGTTCCGCAAGTGCCCTCAGTTGCGCATCTGAATTGCGCACGCCGCCGCCTGAGACAATAACCGGAGCTTTTGCGGACGAGAGCATTCTGGCTGCAGCGCTGATGTCATCACGACTGGCCTTCGGCGGCGATGCTAAAGGTGCGGTGGCAACCGGCTGCGCACAGTTATGTTTGACAACGTCCAGGGGGATCTCGATATGCGAGGGTCCGGGACGGGCGGTTGCGAACCGCGCGAATGCCCTGTCCAACATAGGCGCGAGGTCGTTCTGCCGTTCAACACGTTCGGATGATACGGCAACGCCGCCGGCAACCGCTCGTTGATCCGGCAGCTCGTGCAGATGGCCCAGACCTTTGCCGAGGCTTGGCAGCGCGTTGACACCGGACACGACCAGCATCGGAACACTGTCCGCACGGGCCTGCGCCATCGGCGTCAGAATATTGGTCAGCCCCGGACCGGTGATGACCATTGCAACCCCGGGCTTGCCCGTAACACGGGCATAACCATCGGCCATGAAGCCGGCGCCCTGCTCGTGGCGCGGGGTGATGTGCCGGATGCCGGAGGCTGCAAGTCCGCGGTACAATTCGACCGTGTGGACACCGGGAATGCCGAATACGATGTCGACATCCCGTGCTGCGAGCTGGGCAACAAGTGCTTCTCCGATACTCGTCATGCCACATTTTCCCGAAGTTTCCCGGCGTGTGCGATAATGCGGTCGCAGGCGGTCGCGAACTGTTCGTCAGAGACTGTCAGGGCGACCCTTATCCAGTCGGTCATCGTCTCGCCGAAGGACGCACCGGGCATCACGGCAACCCCGGTTTCGTTCAACAGGTCCAGCGCATAATCGTCGCCGTTCATTCCTGTTGCTGAAACGTTGATCACCGCGAACATACCAGCCTGCGGCCGATGCACCCTGATAGCGCTTTCGCCGTGCAGGCGCTGCTCTAGTGTCACCGCCCTGGCACGAAATCTGTCCCGCATACCGCCCGCGACAGTTGAACCGCCTCGGATTGCCGCTTCCGTCATGTCGGCAATAAATGGCTGATTTCCGAACAGCATGGTTTCCGACAGGGGCAGCAGTGCTTCGACAAATTCAGTTGGGCCGATGCACCAGCCGCTTCGAAATCCCGGCGCCGCATGGGATTTGGAAATTGAAGACGCGATGATGACCCGATCAGCCAGATCCCCGAATTTCAGAGCTGAATGATGTTCTTCCCCGTCGAAAACCAGTTCTTCATAGACCTCGTCCGAGATAATCCAGAAATCGTTTTCCTGCGCCAGCTTTCCGATCGCCTCAATATCCTTTGCGGTCAGGATTGCACCGGTCGGATTGTGCGGTGTCGTCAGCAGGATCGCCCGCGTGCGCGGTGTAATCTTTTCTGCAATATCGTCGGCGCGGATGCGGAATCCGTTCTCCGGCCGCAAAGGCACAGGCACGACCGTAGCGCCCGTTGCTCGGATGACGCCCTCATAGGTCGCATACATCGGATCGCCGACGAGCACGTCGTCGCCGGCCTCCGCAGCACCCAGCAGGATAGCAAACAGCGCCGTTTGCGTGCCTGGAAAACAAAGAACCTGATTCGCGCCGAATTGGCGTCCGGTCTTTCGCGAATGATGTTCGGCAAGAACCGTACGCAGGCCGATTTCACCTCTTCCGCTTGAATAGGTCGTTCTTCCGCGCCGCATGGCATCACAGGCTGCCTCGACAAGTTCCGGCGGAGTGGAAACATCCGGCTCGCCGATCGTCAGCTCAATGATATCCTTGCCCTGCGTGGCAAGTTCCCGCCCGCGCCGATGGATTTCCCACTTTGCCCCGCCCAACCCAGATAACCGTTGGGTAATTGCCGTATGTTTCATGCTTGACCCGCCTCGGTTGCCAGATTGACGCCGATGATCGCACTGACCGAAGCCAGTCCGATCTCAGCCGGTTCGTCGTTTCCAAATGCGCCCGGCAGCGCGCCGCCCTCCAGCCACAACCCGTCGATCACCGCATTGCAGGCGATGGCGAGCCGACGCAGTTCTTTCGCATCCGGATGATGCGCCGATGCGATCAGAACATCGCGGATCAGAGCTTCGAGCCGATCGCGAAAATCATAGTAGGTACGCTCGTGCATTGCCCTCATGGTTTTGTCATTGCGCACTTTGGTCAGAAAACTCGACCATAGGGAGACCGCATCGGGATCGGCTATCGGTGGTCTCAGACCTGCCGCGACAAAGGCAGCAAGCCTTGCGACGGGAGATTTTCCGGCTGTATTTGCCGCTGCGAACGTTGCATCGATCAAGCTGGTCATGTGCCATTCATAGGCGGCAATGATCAGTTCTTCTTTCGATGAGAAGTAGTGCCTGATCAGACCCTGCGTGACGTTAGCCTGTTCGGCGATTGAACGGACCGTGGCTGCACCCAGGCCCTTGTCCGCAATCAGCGAAAGGGTGGCGCGGATCAGCGCGTTCCGGCGTTGTGATGCCGGTTCCCGGATGAATTTGCGTTGGGGAGCTTCCAGGGGAGTTGCCTGCCTTCATTCAGTAATTATACGTTTGTATAATTACTGAATTGCAGCGACAATACAAGACGGAAGTCGAGACGGACGGCGAGTTGTCGACGCCGGCTTTAACAACCGGATTCAGATCGGCTTCAGATCAACCCAATACGGAAAAGCTGCTTTCTGTGTTGATTTCACGCTTGCGCGAATAGAAGCCCACATCGATGGAGCGTTGAATTATCGGCAATTCGAACTGAAGCGGCGCGGCATCATGGTCGTTGCCGGCTTCGCAATATTCGACAAGCTTCGCCATCATCTTGCCGGCGATCGGGGCATTCTTGTATTGATTGCCGCTGGATCCGATGGCCATGTAGTAGCCGGGAATGGCTGATTTGTCATAGATCGGGATCCAGTCGTCGGAGACATCATAGAGATCGACAACGCCCTTCGACTGACCCGGAATGCCGAGGCCTGGCACGCGTTGCGCAAAGCGGTGCGCTTGGTGGGTCCACTGGTCGGTGAAATTGGTGTCGTAATCATCCGGATCGACCCACTCGCGCGGATCGCATTCGGGATCCTCGCTGCCGATGAGGATGTAGTTGCCCTTTTCCGGGCGGCAGTAGCAGGCAATGTCACTGTCGGAGGTGATAAAGGCGTGGTTGAAAAAATCGAACCCTTCCGGCGCCGGCACATGCACCACTTCCTGCTTGAGCGCCCGTGTTGTAATGGTCATGTCGTCAAGCGCGCGGGCCATGGCATTGACCTTGGCCGAATGCGGCCCGGCGACATTGATGACCACCGGCGCGTGAATTTCCGAACCGTCGTCGAGTTTCACACCCGAGATCCGTCCGGACGCAGTCAGTATTTCAACCACGGTGCGATTGAACACGAACTGTCCGCTGGCGGCTTCAGCCGCGCATTGCAGATTGTGTGTCGAAAGCTGCGGGTCGGTCACATAGCCGGCGGTCGGGAAGTGGATCGCGCTTTCGACACTGCCGGTGCCGGGGGTCGCGAAAGCCGGGTCGTCCATACGTCTTGGCGGCCAGTAGCTCTTGAGATCGTAGATCGGCAGGCGTTCGCGGATGCGGTCGGCGTCCCACCGCTCGAACGGTATGCCGAGTTCGTCGCAAATCGCGGTGTGTTTTTGCATGTAGCCGTTGTGTTCCGTGCACATGACAAGACAGCCGATCTCGCGAAATTCCGCCAGGCCGCGCTCATCGTTTACACCAAGATAATCGGCCCAGTCCCGCCAGTAGTGATAACCTTCATAGGCAAAGGCTGTGCCTTCCATGGTCGAATAGTGAACGCGGATGACAGCACACGAACCGCTGGTCGAGCCGTAGCCTGCAGCAGGATTTTTATCGACCGAGATCGTCCGCATGCCCAGCCGGTTGAGTTCCAGTGCCGTAGCAGCGCCGATGACTCCGGCACCGATGATAACTGCATCAGCGGTCTGGGACATTTGCATTCCTTTCGTTCTATGGAGCTTCGGGCGTCGGTCCGATTGTCAATCAACCGGAGGTGCGCCGCCCTCTTTCAGGCGTCTGTCAACAAAGGCGTCGAGGGCCGCCTGCCTGTCTTCCGGCAGGGCAGATGCCTCGAAATCCTTCAACACCTGCTGCCACATGGTGTGGGCCTGTTCCACTGTCTGTATACCGCCGGCTTCCTCCCACTGTCCGAAATTCGTCCAGTCGCGGATCAGCGGTTCGTAGAACTGGTCGGAATAGCGGTTCATAGTTTGTTGGGCATCAAAAAAGTGCCCGCCAGGCTGCACTTCCGCGATGGCGTCGAAGCCGATCGCTTCCGGCGTCGCTTCGACCGGCTTCATCACCTGGGCGATGGTCTGGCAGACCTCGAGGTCCATGATGAATTTTTCATAGGAGATCGTCAGACCGCCCTCCAGCCATCCGGCGGAATGGATGATCAGATTGGCCCCGCCCAAAACGGCGCCCCACAGGCCGAGCTGTGTTTCGGCCGCGCTCTGCACGTCCGGCGCATTGCCGGCGGTACCGGTGGCCGACCGCCACGGTATGCCAATGTGGCGCGCCAGCTGGCCGGCGCCAAAATTTGTTCTGATATGTTCGGGTGTGCCGAAGACCGGCGCCCCCGACCTCATGTTCACATTCGACGAAAAGGCTCCGTAAATGACCGGTGCGCCGGCGTTTGTCGCCTGTGCTAGCACGATCCCGGCCATGGCTTCGGCGTGGCTCAGAGTGAGCGAACCGGTCTCGGTGATCGGCGCCATGGCGCCGGACAGGCAAAAGGGTGTGATGATTGTCGGTTGGCACCACCGGGCAAAATCGATAATACCCTGCGCCATCGGAATGTCGATCTGGCGCGGCGAGTTGGTGTTGATGACGGTGTAGGTCCAGATGCGTTGCCTGAACGCTTCCTCGGAAAGGTCGCGGGCTATGCGGATCATCTCAAACGAGTCGAGCACCTGGCCGGTGCCCCGCGCATAGACCCAAGGCACTTTGGTGGAATTTTCCAACTGAACCTTGGCCGTGATCAGATGGCGCTCATGGATGGGAACATCCTGCGGTTCGATCGACGGTCCGAGGAACGGAATGATGTCGAAATGCTGCTGCAGCTGTGTGAAGTCGATATAGTCCCGCAGCGTTCCGGCTCGCCTGCCACGTTCGGTATCGGTGACATTGGGACAGCCGGAACCCGGCCCGAAATGAAGTGAATCCGGTCCAATATCGAGCGTTGTTCCGTCGGCGCCATTCCACACCATGGAACCTGGTGCCCTGGAAACAAGCTCGGTGACGACATCCTTTGGAAAATGCACCATCATCTCGTCGCGAACTTCACAGCCCGCGTCGGCCAGCAAATCACGGGCTTCGTCATTCAGCACGCGGATGCCCAGTTCCTCCAGCACTCGCAGGGATGTCTGGTGCAGGGTTTCGACCTGGTCCTGCGACAGCACTTCCGCGCGGGGCAGGGTGTTGCGGACACTGTGGTAGAATGCGGCGTCCGCATGCGATTTGTCGACGTTTTGCGCCTGCCGCCGCCGGCCGCGGCGGCGGCCGGATGACTCAGTTTCGGCCATCACTTACGCATCCTTTCTCCATTCGGGTCGAATGGGCTCGATGCAATCACGCGGGCCGCTCGTTCCCGGCCGACTATGTGAGCCGTGAGATCCGTGCCCGCTTCCGCAACCTCTGGATCCACGAGCGCAAGGGCAAGGCTCTTGTCAATACAATGGCCGTAGCCGCCGGAAGTAATGAAACCGACACGTTTGCCGTTGTTCCAGACCGGTTCGAAACCCGACGCATCCGCGTCATCGGCATCGCTCTCCAGCGTGACCAGCCTCTGTGGAGCAGTGTTTTGCTGTTTTTCACGCAATGCGGCGTCGTGGCCAACAAAATCGCCTTTTTCGAAATCGATCCAGCGGTCCATGCCCGTCATGCCGGGCGTGTAGCCTTGCGTGAATTCCGCCGACCAGATGCCGAAGCTTTTTTCCAGGCGAAGAGAATTGAGGGCGTAATAGCCGACTTCGCGAATGCCATGCGTAGCACCGGCCTCAAGCAGCATCTCGCGCAGCGTAATATGTTCGCTGGCACGGCAGTTGATCTCGTATCCCAGCTCGCCGGTAACGGACAACCGTCCGACCCCGGAGCGGATGAGACCGATATCCATCGTGCTGCAACCCATGAAGGGCAAGGAATCGGCGCCGACATCTCCGTGCGTAAGCGCCGACAGCACGTCGCGGGATTTTGGTCCGACAAGTGCAAAGCCGACCACATCGTCGGAAATGTCGCGAATCCGCACATCGCCATCGTTGGCGCCTCTATGCTGGTGGAACCAGCGCATGTGCCATTCGCGCAGATAATAGGATCCCATGATCCACCAAACGCCGTCTCCCCAGTTGAAAAGGGTGAGATCGCCTTTCAGTCGCCCATCATGGCCGAGCATCGGCGCCAGTCGCGCGCGACCGGATTTCGGCAACCGGCCTGCCGTGACCCTGTCGAGCCAGGTCGCGGCATCTTCGCCGCTGATTTCAAAGCGCGAAAAGCCTGAAATATCGATGAGGCCGACGCCATCGCGTACGGCCCGGCATTCCTCGCCGACGATATCGAAGGCGTTGGACCGTCGCAGTGTCGGCGTTTCCGAAAAGCCTTCCGGTGCGAACATCAGCGGCACTTCGAGGCCCCAGCTGCAGCCCCACACGGCGCCTGCCGCCGCCATGCCGTCATAGGCCGGTGCCTTTTTCAAAGGCCGGGCAGCAGGAAGCTGCTCATTGGGATAGGTCATGACAAAGCGGCGCGAGTAAAATTGCCCCGTCGTCTGCTTGATATATTCGCGGTTCGACGCAAAGTCGCCATAGCGGGCAATGTCCATCGACCAGGCGTCGGCTTCCGGCTCGCCGTGGATGATCCACTCGGCCAGCGTCTTGCCGACACCGCCGCCCTGCAGGAAGCCCGCCATCACGCCACAGGCCAGCCAGTAATTCTTCACGCCGCGTACCGGGCCGACCAACGGATTTCCATCGGGAGAGAATGTGAACGCGCCGTTGACCCAGTTCTTGATGCCGGCGTTTTCCAGCACCGGATAACGCTGAAACGCCATGGTCAGTTCATCGGAAATGCGATCGGTATTTTCCTGCAAAAGCTCGATACCGTAGTCCCAGGGCGCGCCATCGACGCTCCAGTGGGCAGGATTGGTCTCATAAATGCCGACCAGAATGCCGTTCTGGTCCTGCCGCATATAGGTAAAGCCCTCAAGGTCCATGACCATTGGCAGTTCGCGGTCGAGCGCGGCCACTTCGGGGATCGTCTCGGTCAGAAAATAGTGGTGCTCGAGCGGGGTGACGGGCAGGTCGAGACCGACCATGCGGCCGAGCTGTTTGGCCCACAGGCCGCCGGCATTGACCACATGCTCCGCATGGATGGTGCCCTTTTCGGTAATGACGTCCCAGCTGAGGTCGCTGCGCTGCTTGAGTTCGACCACCCGGTTGTGCTCGATGATCTTGGCGCCGTTCTTTTTTGCCGCGCCGGCATAGGCCTGCACGGTGCCGGTTGTGTCGACGTAGCCTTCGCGGTCGGCCCACAGGCCGCCAATGACACCGGTGGTGTCGAAGATCGGGCAATGTTCCTTGATTTCTTCCGGCGTCATCAGCCAGCAATCATCAATGCCGATCGTCTGGAAAATCCGGTAGGCCGATTGCAGCCACTCCCAGCGGTCCGGCTCGGAAGCAACGGATATTCCGCCGGTCATGTGCAGGCCGATGGACTGGCCCGATTCCTCTTCGATTTTGGAGAGCAGATCAATCGTGTAAGCTTGCAGCGCTGCCATGTTCGGATCGGCGTTCAGCGCATGAACGCCGCCTGCGGCATGCCAGGAAGAGCCGGCCGTCAGGACGGACCGTTCGATAAGGCACACATCGCTCCAGCCGAACTTCGCCAAATGATAAAGGACTGAAGCACCGACCACCCCACCACCGACCACGACGACACGATAGTGATCCATTTGAACCTCCACGATCACGAACCCGAATGGCGATCATAATTCAAAACAAAAATATGATCTAGACACATGTGTACAGAATGTGGAAATTAGTTGCATGACATCTTCCGACACCTTGAATGAAACGGCGGCAGCCGGAGAAAGTAGCGGACGCACAACACGCGAAGAATGGATCAACCTGGCACTGGAAATCCTGATCAGCGATGGCGTTGGCAATGTGAAGGTCATGAACCTGGCGCAGAAGCTAAACGTATCGCGCTCGAGCTTCTACTGGTTCTTCAAGAGCCGGCGGGATCTGCTTGACCAGCTGTTGCATCTCTGGGAGCACAAGAACACCGCCAGCATTGTCGAGCGCGCCAAACGGCCCGCTCATTCGATCACAGAGGCGGTGATGAATGTCTTCGAATGCTGGATCGATGAAACGGTATACGATCCGCGGCTTGATTTTGCGGTAAGGGAGTGGGCTCGCCGGTCACCGGATGTTCGCCGGTTGGTCGATCAGGCCGACAATGAGCGTGTCGAGGCCATCTCGGCTATGTTTCGCCTCCATGATTATGAAAAGATCGACGCCTTTATCCGTGCCCGCGTGCTGTATTTCATGCAGGTCGGCTACTATGCGCTGGAGCTGCGTGAGCCAATGGATTTGCGCCTGTCATTTTCCGAAGCCTATATTCGCAGCTTCACTGGAATAAACCCTACCGCCAAGGAACTGAACCGTTTTCGCAACACCGTGAAGAAACACCTAAAATAATGCACTGCGTGACTGCGGCGCACCGTAGTTCGCGGGTTCCCGTGTTGGTGATATAGACAGATCTGTACAGACATTCCCCTGGTGCGAGGTTAAATGCCTCAGGTCGCCGCCGCCCGTGTGAGCGACAACCTTGCGGTTTCCAGATGTTCCTTCATCAGACCAGCGGCTCGCTCCGGTTCTCTGGTGCGAATGGCGTTCAGAATCTGACGATGCTGCATATTGTAGTGGCTGATCGTCGTCTCGTTGAGCGTCAGGTGAAGCATGCGCGACCATTGTTCCTGGCTGCGCACGGAATTGATCTGCCCGACCATCCATATCAGAAGGCTGTTGCCGGTTGTCTCGGCAAGCAGATTGTGAAACGCCGTGTCTGCTGTGGAAAATGCATAGGGATCCGAAACGCTGGCCTCCATCTCGGCCAGCAGCTCCTCCGCATGTATGAAATCCTGCCTTCTGGCGTGCAGCACTGCCAGCCTGCAGATGTGTGGCTCCAGAGCAAAACGTGCGTCAATCAGCTCCAACGGCCGGGCATTGCCGACAACGGTGTTTGTTTCCTCGATCGGTTCATAAGTCACATAGGTGCCGCTTCCCGGACGTACATCCACCAGACCTTCTTTTTCCAGCTTGTTGAGAGCTTCACGAATGGTGCCCCGGGCGACATTGTAATCTTCGGCAAGCTTGCGCTCGGGTTGCAACCGTTCCGGCGCTGCAAGGCGGCCCGCCTGGATTTCACGGCGCAACAGGCCGGCAATTTCCGTCGAGCCCATTCGCGTTTGTTGTTGATTCATGTCGTCTCCTTATTCCAAAACTATACCAATACAACCAGATTTTATCAATCTTTATAAAACTGGACCAAAATAGGTTGCGTACCGGTACACTTTGGCATAGCGTTTGGGACAGCAGCTCTGTGTGTGCAGGTCTGTCGCATGCGTTCAATTGGCAGATCTGAAGGACTGAGGACAGTTATGGGTTTTCCGGATCGGGCAGAATTCATCATAGTGGGCGCTGGAATCCATGGCCTGTCGGCCGCGTGGCGTCTTGCCGAGCGCCTGATCGATCGGGGCGAGGAGGTTGAAGGGCGTATCATCGTTCTCGACAAATCAGGAATTGCCTCGGGTGCGTCTGGTATCGCCTGCGGTGTCGTCCGGAACAACTATTTCCAACCGGCAATGCGCAATTTGATGGCGCATTCGGTCGGTGTCTGGGAAAGCGATCCGGAAGCTTTCAGTTATCATCCCGTCGGATATATGCAGATTTCCTGTGAAGCAATGCGCAATGATGTCGCGCAGATCTACTCCGAGCAGCAGGCCATCGGTTACGAGAGCGTCTTCATCGAAGGTGAGCAGGCGTCGACCCACTACATGCGTGGCATTTTTGACGACTGGCAGGCAAAGGGCGTCACCTCTGTGCTGCATGAAAAGCGCGGCGGCTACGCCAACAACACAACATCGATTTACGGGCTGGCCAAAAAGGCCGAGGCTCTCGGCGTGCGCATCATGAGCGGCGTCGAGGTCAAGGGCTTTGTGACCGAGGACACTTCCGCAGCCGTGGCGGCGGTCGATACGAACCGCGGGATGATTGCCTGCGATCACGTTATCGTCGGCGCGGGACCCTGGGTTCGCGATTTCTGGAACATGCTGGATTTGCCGAAGCAGATTGCGGTGAAGGACCTGGACGGCACCGTCCATGACAATGTTGACATGTGGCGGTTCTGGCAGCTCGAGGAGGGCGTTCTCCAGGTCGACCCCGGCATGTTGCTGACCAATGACGGAAAGATGCCGCCGGTCATTCATGTCGACACCGATGCGCCGCTTTATTCGGACGAAGACAAAAGCCTCATCACTGATGAGATGTGGGGCATCTATTATAAGCCCGACTGGCACTTCGGCGGCATACAGGGCGGAGCGGCTCCCTACAAGGTTGAAACGCCGGTCGACGACGTCGCGATCGACCCCTATGGCCCGTCGAGCCCGGAATTCGTTTCGAGCCACGAATTTGCGCATATGTGGG
The DNA here is from genome assembly GCA_024244645.1 of Hyphomicrobiales bacterium. GTDB lineage: Bacteria > Pseudomonadota > Alphaproteobacteria > Rhizobiales > Rhizobiaceae > Hoeflea_A. Next base: position 66,644 of record JAAEOH010000325.1, on the reverse strand, counting down.
TGTCCGCTCTGGCGCATTGCCAGTCACGGTTCGAAGGAAAAATGCCCAAATATCACCGCGAACCCTCGGGTGGAATTGGCTGTTTCACACCAGACAGTTTCCCGGTATTCGACCGTGTTCGTGACAACGTCACAATCATCGCCGACAGCAATCACGGCTACAAGATGCTCGGGGTCGGGCGACTGGTTGCAGATGAAGTGATGGGCGATGAGCAGGAATTGCTGAAGCCGTTTCGTTTTGACCGATTTGAAAAGGGTGAACTTCATCCGACGTCCAGCAGCCCGTTTCCGTGGAGCTGATTGACGGCGTTTAACAGGGACCAAAGATCCCGTGGCCATAAAATAGGGAGGATATCCGTGGCACGTATGGATATTGAAAATTTTGTAGAAGCTGAAGGCAGGGACGCACAGGTTAAGGAAGTGCGCGCCAAGATCGATGAACTGGGTATCGAATATCTTTACCTGCAGTTCGTTTCCGTTACCGGAAAGATCATGGGTAAGGGCATCCCCGCTGACCACTGGGAAAGCGTTGCCAAAAAGGGCTTTCAGCTGGTTTATGGCGCCACGGTCAACCTGTTCACCAACCGTCATGGCGAATATCTGGGTTACGGCCCCGAAGCAGCAGAGCTTGTTGGTATTCCGGAGCCGGAAACCATGATGCAGTTGCCGTGGGACAAGCGCATCGCGCGATTTTACTGCACGCTCTTTCGCAACCGGGAAGAAAAAGAGGATCCGGGCGGTTTCCTGACGTCGGATTGCCGTGGCAATCTTCGGCGCCTTCATGCCGACTTCGCCAATAAACACAACGGCCTGCGCCTGCGTGTCGGCACAGAGCCCGAAATGATGTGGCTGAAAAAGGACGAAAACGGCAAGCCGAATGGCGGCTTTTCCAAACCCTTTTGCTATCACATCGATCAGTTCGAAAGTCTTCGCCCTGTCTACATGAAGGTCATGGAATATTCCCGCGCCATGGGTCTCGACATGATCCAGGGCGACCATGAGGATGCACCGGGCCAGCTCGAGCTTAACTGGATGTTCGATGACGTTTTGCGCAACGCCGATCGGCTGACGACCTATCGCCAGATCTGCGCTCAGGTGGCACGCGAGTTCAACCTCATCGCCTGTTTCATGACCAAGCCCTTCATGGGCGTTTCAGCCTCCGGCTGCCATCACAATATGTCTTTGTGGCACGGTGGCGAGGATCATTTGCGCCGGACCGGCAACGATCCCGAAAACCTGCCGGGCATGCGCGAAAACTACATGTATGTTTCGGGCGGCACGAACACCTTCATGCCCGACGGCGACGATGTTCAGATGCCTGGCAAGGACGGTCTCGCGGCCATCGGCGGTATCGTTCACCATTTGCGTGCCCTAACCGCCATAGGTTCATCCACGGTGAACTCCTACCGGCGCCTTTGGGACACCGGATTCTGGGCGCCCGTATTTGCCGACTGGGGTTTTCAGAACCGCACCACCGGCCTGCGCGTATCTGCTCCGGGTCGGTTCGAGTACCGCTCCGTCGATTCAATGGTCAACCCGTACCTCATGGGCGCGACGATCCTGGCGGCTGCCGATGATGGCATCGTCAACAAACTGGATCCGGGCAAACCGGAGGAGCGCAACATCTACGAGGCCATCAAGGCCGGCAAGGATGTCAAAAAGCTACCGATGTCATTGGGAGAGGCATTGGAGGCTTTGGCCGCGGACGAAGTCGTCCAGCGCGGGCTGCCGGGTGAAATGTACCGTCTGTACCACGAGTACAAATGGGACGAGTGGGAGCGGTTCATGCACACCGTCACCGAATGGGATCAGGACACCTACATGGAATGCCTGCCTTAAGGACACACGATTCGGTGTTGAAAAAGACGCCGTTAAAGCAATGAACAGTTATTTTTGAAGGAGCGCATTCCATGTGCGGGATTGCAGGACTTATCCATCGCAGCGGAAGTTCGAATGTCGGTTTTGAAATGACATCGATGCTGCAGGCCCTCAAGCACCGGGGGCCGGACTCGACGGGTTTCGCGGTTTACGGACCGCCAGTTCCCGGAGGCTACGTCATGCGGGTGATTGTGGCGGAGCGTGAGGATATCGATCGCGGCCACGGTATTCTGGAAACGATTTCAGGACGTATTGAGGAGTTGGAAAAGCGGCTCGCCGAGCACGGTGCAAAAGTGAAGGAAAAGGAACCGGCGACGGCCTATGCGCTGCGCTACGTTCTTAGCCACGATGGCGATACGGCAGCCATGGCCAAATATATCGAGGAGATCGAAGGGGTGGAAATCCTCTCCTTCGGCAACGGCCTTGAACTGATCAAGGACCTTGGCGATGCGGGCGAGGTTTCCGACACCTACCAGCTGAATGATTTCAACGGCACGCACGCCATCGGCCATACGCGCATGGCAACGGAATCGGATGTCGATATTCGTTCCGCGCATCCCTATTGGGCGTTTCCATACAACGATGTTTCGGTCGTGCATAACGGCCAGATCACCAATTACTGGATCATGCGCCGCCAGATGGAACGCATGGGGCACCGCTTCATGTCGAATTGCGATTCGGAGCTGCTGGCGGTTTACACGGCGCACAATCTCGCCAACGGCGTCAGCCTGGACGACAGCCTGCGGCGGTCGATCGAGGAAATCGACGGCGTCTTTACATATCTGGTCGCAACCAAGGATCAGCTCGGCATGGCAAAGGACACGATGGCAGCAAAGCCGCTTGTGCTCTATGAGAGCGACGACCTGATTGCCATGGCCTCCGAGGAGGTGGCGATCCGCGCAATTCTTCCGCAGGAAATTGATACTTACGATCCGTATGACGAGGAGGTTCGGGTATGGCAGGCGTAATGGAATCTGAACTTCAGGGTATGACCCAGGAGCAGCGCGCAGACGCGCTCGGCATGACCACCGAACAGCTGACCGGGCGGTCGCTGTTTGTCGAATTCGATCCGGATGCGGCGGAGCGGTTCAACTATCCGTGGGCGCCGGAAGTCGATTACAACAAGCGGATCGAAATCGATACGGACGACATGTCCACGACCGAGGTCAACGACAAGATGCGTGCGCTGATGGACGAGGGCTACGGCACGATTGTTGTCAAGAATCCGCGCGGCAAACATTCCCTTGGCGTCGGTATTTTGAGCCGGCTCAATCTGATCTACGAAGGATCACTCGGCTATTTTGCCGTTGGCCTGATCGACGGGCCCAATGTGCGCATCAATGGCCGCGTCGGCTGGTCCTGCGGTGAAAACATGATGGCCGGCACAGTGATCATTGAAAAGAATGCGGGCTCGACATTCGGGGCGGCGATACGCGGCGGCGATCTTGTTTGCCGCGGGTCCGTCGGATCGCGCACCGGTATCGACATGAAGGGCGGTACCATCATCGTCGGTGGTGATACCGGCGCGCTTTCTGGCTTCATGATGCAACGCGGTCGGATGATTGTCTGCGGCAATGCCGGCAGGAATCTCGGCGATTCCATGTATGACGGAACGATCTATGTGGGGGGCGAAATCAGCTCTCTGGGTGTCGACGCGGTCACCGCCGAATTGACGGATCTCGACCGGTCCTGGCTCTCGCGCAAATTGAAGCAATACGAACTCATGCCCGATCAGGGCGTCGATCATTTCACCAAGGTCGTGGCCGGCAAACAGTTGTGGAACTACGACAATCTTGAGCCGACCGAAAAGAAACTTATCCTTTAAGTCACGGAAAGGACTGCGAAAAAATGGATCAGATACGCAAAAAACCGCTTGACCGTGACACTTACCGGCTGGGCAGCTCATTTGTCTTCCCGCCGCATGTCATCGACGACATTCACGTCAAGTCGGAACTCGGGCGTTACCGCATGCGCGGATTTTCACTGTTCAAGAAAATTCCGCACTGGGATGACCTGACCTTCCTGCCCGGAACACTGACGCGGTTTGTCATTGAGGGCTATCGCGAAAAATGCGAAACCAGAACCATTATCGGACCGCGCGCCAAGCGGCCGCTGGATCTGGACATTCCCGTCTACATCACCGGTATGAGCTTTGGTGCATTGTCCTATGAGGCAAAGACGGCGCTGGCACGCGGTGCCTCCATGGCGGGTACGGCGACCTGTTCCGGCGAGGGGGGAATGATCCCGGATGAACGGCGCTATTCCACGAAGTGGCTCTATCAGTGCATTCAGTCGCGCTACGGCTTCAACCCGCATCACCTGATGCTGGCGGACGGTGTCGAGTTTTTCATCGGTCAGGGTTGCAAGGTCGGCCTTGGTGGTCATCTGATGGGTCAGAAAGTGACTGACCAGGTTGCCGAAATGCGCTCGCTGCCGGCGGGCATCGACCAGCGTTCTCCGGCGCGCCACCCGGATTGGCTGGGACCTGATGATCTTGCTTTGAAGATCCAGGAAATCCGCGAAGCCACTGACTGGCAGATCCCGATCCAGCTGAAACTCGGCGCTGCGCGTGTCTATGACGATGTGCGCATGGCGGTAAAGTGCGGTCCCGACTCGATCTATATCGACGGTATGGAAGGCGGAACCGGGGCCGGTCCGCATCTGGCAACGGAAGACACCGGCATTCCCGGCATTGCCGCAATCCGCCAGGCCCGCAAGGCCATCGATGATCTCGGCAAGCGCGGTGACATCACGCTCATATATGCCGGCGGTATCCGCAACGGTGCTGATGTTGCCAAGGCGATTGCGCTCGGAGCGGACGCCATCGCCATCGGGCATTCGGCGATGATGGCGCTCAACTGCAACAAGGACATTCCGGAAGCGGATTATGAGGAGGAAATGGGTGTTGAGCCCGGCAATTGTTATCACTGCCATACTGGCCGTTGTCCGGTTGGCGTGGCAACCCAGGATCCGGCCCTTCGCGCCCGGCTCGATCCGGACGAGGCGGCAGAGCGGGTCTACAATTTCCTGCACACGCTGACCATCGAGGCACAGTTGTTTGCACGCGCATGCGGGAAAACCAACATCCACTCGCTTGAACCTGAAGACCTGGCCGCCCTGACCATGGAAGCATCGGCAATGGCCGGCATTCCGCTGGCCGGCACCAACTACACGGTCGGCGTTGAAGATTATCACCATCTCTAGGGAGTAGGGCGAATGGCAGGCAAACAATATCGCGGCTCCGACATCAAGGACGTCAACCAGTTTCTGGATGACTCCGCCGGTCTGGACAGCGAGCGCGAAAAGGAAATCGGTCAGCACATCGGCTATCGCTACGATGTCAATCTGGTGCCCGATTACGAGCGGCTGACCCCGTTTCTGAAGCAATATATTGAAGTCATGGGCTGGGATGACCTGAACTGGCTCGAAGACATTCACATGGGCTACGAGGACGGCAATGCGGCGGTGTTCGACCGCAACATCAACGGTTGGGTGCGGGTGCCAGACACCATTGATCTGCCGGACAACCAGCAGGACCGGGACATGATCGCCCGTGAACTGCTGATCAAGTTCCAGATGTCGGACCGGCACCCGCTCGTCAATCTGAGAAGGGCTTACAAGAAGTTCTGATGCCATGAAAAGACCGCTCAACATAGCCTGCCTGCAGACGAGCCCCCAGCCGGACTTCGAATCCGCTCTGGCACAGGCACTGACGCTGGCTGAGACGGCTGTGGGTGTGGGCGCTCAGATCATTGCATTGCCTGAATATTGCGGCGGCCTGCGCACCGAAGGGACGGCGTTCGCGCCGCCGGCGACGAACGAGAAGGATCATCCGGTTCTTGAAGGATTGCGGGAATTTGCCCGCAATCGCGAGGTCTGGCTGGTCGTCGGTTCGATCGCGGTGACAGGCCCTGCCGGCAAGATCTACAACCGCGGTTTTGTCATTGACGACGATGGCGCCATTCGCAGCCGCTACGACAAGATCCATCTCTTCGATATCGATCTGTCGGAGAAAGAATCCTATCGCGAAAGCGCACTGGTATCGGGCGGCCTGCAAGCAGCTCTTGTAACAACGCCATTCGGCGTATTGGGGCACACGATCTGCTACGATCTGCGGTTTCCGGGACTTTACCGCGACCTGGCACAGGCCGGCGCCGACATATTGCTGGTGCCCGCGGCGTTCACCAAGAAGACCGGCGAAGCCCACTGGCATATACTCAACCGGGCTCGGGCAATCGAAAACGGCGCTTTTGTCGTCGCACCCTGCGCAATCGGACCGGTCGAGGGTGGTGGTGAGAGCTACGGGCACTCGCTGATCGTCGATCCCTGGGGAGAGGTTCTGGCCGATGGTGGTGATCTGCCCGGTGTCGTGCATGCCACGATCGATCTCGATCGGGTTGGCGAAACACGAAAACGCATTCCCAGCCTTTTCAACGATCAGCCCTTTGCGTCATCCGGCAAAAGCGGGAGGGATGTCGCATGAAGTCCCAGGCGCTGAATCGGGTATTGCTTGAAGAACGGCATCCGTATGAAATCCGGTTTCTGCGTTGGCAGTGTCGCGTGCGGCAAATGGCAATGCGCGAAAATGCGGGCCGGCCAAGTGACGGCATCACACCCGCCGTCTTTTTGCCCGGCGCGCAAGAACCCATGGGTCACATTGTCACCGTGCTGTCAAAGAGGGATCCATATTCGAAAACGCCCGAATTGATACACATCGCCAAAAGGACCAACGATCCGGCACAACGACGTGAAAAAGCGCTCGAGTATTTCTCCGAAACCTATTTTCAGAAAGCCGATGAATTCTCGGATGTCCTGACCGCATCGTTCGCGCCGGACTCAGACGGTGCATCGGCAATTGAAAGCGCCAAAAACTGTTCGCTTGTCTTTGAGGCCTATGGCCAAAGCTACCAACTGCACTGCGACGTAAAAAGCCTGCCTGCCGACCATTGGCTGTATCAGGCGACATGGTGGCACAATTATCAGTTCAATCAGCATCTGCACCCGCAATCCGTCATCCTTGCTTTTTCACCGGTCTGGGACCGGTGCACGTTTGAGCAGGCAACGGTGCGGACGGACAAGCATTCGTCCGCCGGCATTCCAGCGGAAACTGGAAATCCAAAATCAACGCAAAACGGAGGTTAGATCAGCGCAATTGAAATTGGCCTGCATGCCAACGTCCGAACAACAAAATATGCAGGCGAGTGAAACTCAAACAATACTCACCTGAAGGGAGGATAAATTATGAAAAATTTGAAACACCTATTGGGAGCGACAGCCCTGACCGCAGCACTGGCGATGTCTGGGCCGGTGTTCGCTGAAGACAGCAAGGATCCGATCATTATTCCGATCCACAACTGGTCGAGCCAGATCGTCATGAGCCATGCTGTCGGCCAGATCCTGGAGTCCCTGGGAGACAATGTTGAATTTGTCACCACTGACAGCCAGGCCGTTTATGAATCGGTTCGCCTCGGTGACGTCCATCTGGAGCTGGAAGTCTGGGAGGGCGCGTTTGGCAAATCGTTCCGCGATGCGCTCGAAAAGGGTGGTCTGCATGATGCAGGCGACCACGATGCCGTGACCCGGGAGGACTGGTGGTATCCCATGTGGACCAAGGAGGCCTGTCCGGGACTGCCTTCTTGGGAAGCGTTGAACGAATGCGCTGCCCTGTTCGCTACACCGGAAACCGGTGACAAAGGCCGTTATCTGGACGGTCCGGTGGACTGGCTCAAACACGGCAAGGAACGCGCTGAAGCACTCGGTCTGAACTTTACCGTCATCAATGCAGGATCCGCCGCCGCACTCTGGGCGGAAATCGGTGCTGCCGAAAAGGACAAGAAGCCGGTTCTGGTTTTCAACTGGACACCGAACTTCGCCGAAGCCGTTTGGCCGGGCGAATTTGTCGAGTTTCCCAAATGGGAAGACGGTTGTGACAAGGACCCTGCCAAGGGCCCCAACGCAGATGCGCTTTATGACTGCGGCAATCCGGCAGAGGGCTATCTGAAAAAGGCTGCATGGGACGGCATGAAGGACAAATGGCCCCAGGCATATTGCGTCCTTACCAAGATCAGCTTCACCAATCCGCAAATTGCGCAAATGGCCAAACTGGTCGATGTGGATGAACAGGAACCCGAAGAAGCGGCTGAAAACTGGCTTGCAGAAAATGAGGGTGTCTGGAAGCCCTGGGTTGAGGCCTGCCCGAGCTAGTCTGTCATTCGTGATACATTAGCTGCATACTTTGGTTCGCTATGAACGGGCATCCCGATTTGTTCGGGGTGCCCAAAACCTGGGACTGCAAATGACTGATTCTCAACCGGTGATTTCCTGCCGCAATGCCTGGAAAATTTTTGGGCCGGATCCGGAGCAATTCTACGCGAACATATCGGCGGACATGTCTTTTGAGGACATGCGGGCACAGGGATACATCGCCGGTGTACGCGACGTATCCGTGGATGTGGCAAAAGGTGAAATGCTCGTCATCATGGGTTTGTCGGGTTCGGGAAAATCCACACTTGTGCGCTGTCTTTCCCGATTGCATGACATTACCGCCGGCAGCATAACCGTCGATGGCCAGGATCTGGGCTCGCTTAGCGAAAAGGAGCTCATTGAGCTTCGACGACGCAAAATGGGGATGGTTTTTCAGAGTTTCGGCCTGTTGCCGCATCGCACGGTACTGGAAAATGTCGCCTTTCCATTGGAAATGCGCGGCCAGGACAAGCATGAACGCCGAAAGCGGGCACTCGAGGTCGTTGAGCTCGTGGGCCTGTCTGGAAGGGAAGAATATTTTCCGCGCGAACTGTCCGGTGGTCAGCAGCAACGTGTCGGAATTGCCCGCTCGTTGGCAATAGAACCCGACATCTGGTTTCTCGACGAACCGTTTTCCGCACTGGACCCGCTGATCCGCAGGGAAATGCAGGACGAATTTCTCCGCCTGCAGGAAATGCTCGGCAAGACCATTGTTTTTATCACACATGATTTCGACGAGGCGCTCAGACTGGCCGATCGCATTGCCATCATGAAAGATGGCGCTGTTGAACAATGCGATACGCCAGACCAGATCGTTCTCAACCCGGCGACCGAATATGTCACCAAGTTTACCGAGGATATAGATAAGGCGCGCGTTGTTCATGCCGGAGCAATTGCCAAGCCTGTGAACGGCGAGCCCGTAATGGGTACACCGGTTTCCTCAGGGAAAACGATACAGGACCTTGCCCGATTGCTGGTTGATGATACGCGCGATCTGATTCCGGTCACGAGCGACGACGGAACGATCATGGGTAATCTTGATCGGGTTGAGGCCCTGGACATTCTGCTGAGGTAGCCGATGACCGCGATCGACACCCAAATGCCAGCCCGGATCGGCAGCTTGTCGAATGCGCGCGTCGCAACCATTCTGTTCGCAGTTGCAGCACTCATCGCAATCGCGAAGCCGATATTGCCTGATGGGTTGATCAGGCTTCCCGATTGGATGATTTTGCCCTGGGCGCCATGGCTGCAGGCCATGTTCGATTTTGTGCGAGAGGATCTTGGCCTCATCTATGTCACCCGCACAATCACCGCGGGACTGGAATTTGTCCTCGATACCACCGGCAACATTCTTTACGGCAAGCACCGCTGGCCATATCTCGGACCGATCTCATGGGCCAGCATTGTAGGCGCATCTGGCGTGCTCGGGTACTGGCTCGGCGGAACTCGGCTGGCCCTCATCGCTGGCGGCACCTGGGTATGGACTGCGGTGATCGGTCAGTGGGAATTGGCAATGGAGACCATGTCGGTCATTGTCGTTGCCGCACCGATCGCGGTGGCCATTGGTGTCGGTATGGGGATACAGGCCTGGAGACACAGGCGTGTCGAAGTTGCTCTTCGCCCGATATTGGCGGTCCTGCAGACATTGCCTTTCTTTACCTATCTGCTTCCGGCCGTGATCTTCTTCAAGGTGGGTCCCACTGCGGCGGCTGTGGCAACAATCATCTTTGCCATCCCTCCAATGATCCTGATGACCACGCTTGGGCTGAAAAAGGTTTCACCGGATATCGTTGAGGCGGGTCAAATGAGCGGTTCGACCCGCTGGCAGATGCTCCGTCACGTCTATATGCCGGCAGCAAGGACTGAAATTCTGGTGGGCGTGAACCAGGTCATCATGCTTTGTCTGGCGATGGTGGTTCTAACGGCCTTTATCGGCATGCCGGGGCTTGGCGCCAAACTGCTGGCGATGATGGGTTCCTTCAAGTTGGGAAGGTCATTCGAGATCGGGGTCACGATTGTGCTGATCGCGGTCATGCTTGATCGGCTTTCAAAAGCATGGATCGTCAAGCAACCTGTGCATTTCGAAAAGGGTTCACCTTGGTCGCAACGGCACTTTTTCCTTCTTGCGGGCATCGCTGCTTTTGTCGTGCTTGCCCTGCTTGCCTGGGTGGTTCCCTATTTTCACGAGGTCGGCCGCAGGCAGGATCTGTCGATGGGCAAGGAAATCGACTTCGCGATCAAGTGGGTTCTGGACATTGATGCGATTCAGGCAACCACCCAATGGTTGAGATGGTTCCTCAACACCAAGGTTCTGATCCCGTTCCGTGACTCCATTCTGTGGCTTCCGACACCGTCGGCAATTTTGCTGTTTTCGGCCGCTGCCTATTATGTCGGCGGTCTGCGATCGGCGCTGGTGATTGCCTGTTTCTTTGGAATTGTTGCGTTAACCGGCTGGTGGGATCGATCCATGATCACGCTTTACACGGTCATTTCCGCAGTCATTCTGGCGACCATTCTCGGCATACCGCTAGGCATCTTCGCCAGTCGCAACGAAAAGTGGTCGGGCCGGATATTGCTTGCATGCGACACCGCACAAACCTTTCCAAGCTTCATCTATCTTATTCCTGCAATCATGCTCTTTGGCGTCAACGACGTCGCGGTAATCTTTTCCATTCTGATATTCGCCATGGTTCCGCTGACCCGCTACACAATAGAAGGCCTTCGCGGCGTTCCGGTTGAATTGACCGAGGCCGCGGACATGGCTGGATCGACACGCAGGCAGAAGCTGATGCACGTGCAATTGCCGCTGGCGTTGCCGACCATGGCTGTCGGATTCAACCAGGCGATCATGTTTGCGTTTTTCATGGTGATCATCGCCGCCTTTATCGGCACGCAGGATCTCGGGCAGGAGCTGCAAAGAACCCTGGCCGGCAACGAGCTTGGAAAGAACTTCGTTCTTGGCACCTGCGTTTCGGTGATGGCGCTCGCCTTCGACCATGTGATCAGGCGCTGGGTCACCGACCGCAAATCTGCATTGGGACTGGACTGATGGGCGTCAAACCGCTGCTTGAAACCCCGTACGAACGCGCCGGTGTCATAACGCCCGGTCTCCCCGTGCTGCCGCACGGTGTCGAGCGTTACCCGATCCCGGGTGGCGGATCGCGCGCTGTACGCCTGGAAAAAGGCGACGAATTTTCAGTTCTGGACCGGGAAGGCCTGCAACCCGCCGAACTGGTGTTTTTTGCACCCGACGGAACCTCGGATGCGGCGATGATTGGAGCTAAGGGCATTGGCGACGCATCCGGCCTCAAGGCGGCTCTGCTTGCCGATCCATCCGGGCACAAAGTGTCACAAGCGCTGGATGCGGCCGGATTTGATCTTGGCCGTGCCGACGTCGTTCGACTGTTCGAAGACGGTTCGCGGGCCGGGGACATGCAGACATTGCATGCAGCCTGCGATGGATTGCTGATTGCCTGCGCGCCGGCGCAGCCCATGCTGCCCGAGGCACAGAACACCGCGACTGAACTTGTTCTCTATATTCGCAGAGCCACGCCCCGCGAAGGCAAGGGCGGGCGCAAGCCGCCGGACCCGCTCGCCGACAGCTTGATTGATGCCAACATTCAACCCGGCAATGCAACGGCATACGAGGTCACCAAAGGCCAGTTCATCCAGATTGTCGACGTGCAGGGCAGGGAGTGTTCGGATTTTCAGGCCTTTTCGGCCCGTGCCCTTGATCGCGGACTGGAGCGCGAGATCGATCCGACGACGACCCGTTCGCTCGGCGGCTCGCTCTATCCGCAGCCGGGGATCAATTCCAAATATTTCAGCGTCGATCATGAGCCGCTCGTGGAAATCGTTCAGGACACGTGCGGCCGGCACGACACGTTCGGCCTTGCCTGTACGGCGCGATATTACGAGGATCTTGGCTATCCCGGTCACATCAACTGTTCGGACAACATGAACGCTGAACTTGCGCGCTTCGATATACGTCCGCGCGGCGGCTGGCCGGCGATCAATTTCTTTTTCAACACCATGCTGGACGATACGAACGCCATTGGCATGGACGATCCCTGGTCGCGGCCGGGCGACTTCGTTCTGCTGCGGGCGCTGACGGATCTCGTTTGCGTGTCGAGCGCCTGCCCCTGTGATGTCGATCCGGCCAATGGTTGGAACCCGACGGACATCCAGGTGCGGGTCTACGGCGAAACAGAAGATTTCCGGCGCTCGGTCGGATGGCGCAAAACTGCGGAGGCGGATGTGGAAGAAACCAGAAAAACCGCATTTCACGAAGGCTTCGCGCGCCATACACGCGACTTTACCGAATACAATGGCTATTGGCTGGCCAATCAGATGACCAGCCATGGCGCCATCGCCGAATACTGGGCCTGCCGCGAAAAGGCGGCCATCATGGACCTCTCGCCATTGCGCAAATTCGAGGTCACCGGTCCCGATGCCGAAGCGCTGATGCAGCTTTGTGTGACGCGCAACATGAAAAAGCTCTCCGTCGGTCAGGTCGTCTATACGGCCATGTGCTACGAACATGGCGGCATGATTGACGACGGCACCGTTTTCCGGCTCGGGGAAACCAATTTCCGCTGGATTGGCGGCAATGACGACAGCGGACTTTGGTTGCGCAAACAGGCGCAGGAACGCGGCCTCGATGCATGGGTCCGTTCGTCGACCGATCAACTGCACAATGTGGCAGTGCAGGGACCGCTTTCACGCGACATCTTGCAAAAAGTGTTCTGGACCGCGCCGACCCAGCCGACGATAGACGAACTGCAATGGTTCCGATTTGCCGTGGCGCGCGTCGGTGATTTTCATGGCGCGGCCGTGGTCGTCAGCAGAACCGGATATTCGGGTGAGCTAGGATATGAAGTCTTCTGTCATCCCAAGGATGCAATGACTGTTTTCGATGCCATCTGGGAGGCGGGCGAGCCGCTTGGAATGGTGCCGCTCGGCCTTGCCGCGCTCGACATGCTGCGGATAGAGGCCGGTCTTGTTTTTGCGGGTATGGAATTTTGCGGTCAGACCAACCCGTTCGAAGCCGGGATCGGCTTCACTGTGCCGTTGAAAACACAGGAAGACGATTTCATTGGAAGAGCCGCGATCGAGGAGCGCAAGGCGCATCCGCAGCGCAAGCTGGTCGGCTTGGAAATCGAGGGCGGAGTCGTGCCGTCAACAGGCGACTGTATCCGTGTGGGCAAGGCACAGGTGGGTGAAATCACATCGGCCATGAGATCGCCAATCCTCGGCCGGGTCATTGCACTGGCACGCATGGATGTGACCCAAGCTGGAAACGGCACGTCCGTCGAGGTCGGACAACTCGACGGTCAGCAAAAACGGCTGAAGGCAAAGGTCTGTGCCTACCCGCATTTTGATCCCACCAAGGAGAGGGTGAAGGGCAATTACGGCTAAACAGCCCTACGCACCGCGTTCGATTGCCATCAGCCAAGGTCTTTTGAATTCTGTGCTTCCGGTTTTGCGAGAAGCGTCCAGATCGAATCATCACTTGCGCAGCATGCCACTCGGCGTAATTTGCACCGGACATTGGCATCTCAACATTAGCCACAGCCGCCCTGTGCCGGCGAAGCTATTGATCTCTTGCGAAAAAACTCAGTAAATGCGCTCCATACACCAATATTGGTCTAGTATTGGATCAATATTGGCTAAAATGAGTTAGTAATTGGTTTTGTTTTGGTTATAATGCAGTCGTTTACGAAACTGCCTCGGCGGGCTTTTCAGTGCGGGATTTGATCCGTTTCTGGGGGGAGCTATGCGTATTGGGAGATCGCTTCCCGTGAGGCGCTATGACTAATTGATTTAATAACGGGAGGGGTTCTCCATGGGCAACAATCTCGACGCCCTGACAACGTTGTTCACCGAGTTTTATTACTGGGTAACCGTTGTCTTTATGTTTCTGATCCATGTCGGATTCTGTTTGTACGAAGTGGCGGCAAGCCGCAGGCGCAATCACATGCACACACTTATGAAGAACACGATGCTGATTCCATTGGTGACGGTGACGTTCTTCTTCTTTGGTTGGTGGATCTACTTTGCGTTTCCCAACGGTCCGTTCATCAATGGCGGCATCAATTTTGAAGGTGCGACTGCCGCCAGGCCTTGGGATACATCGATGGGCACCAATCTGCAGGATCACATCAGCGGTGTTTTCTGGGCGGCATTCCTGCTGTTCTCATGGACGGCGGCTTCAATTGTTTCCGGGTCCGTCATTGAGCGCATTCGTTCAGGAGCATTCTGGATCCTGGCGGTCATCATCGGATCTTTCGCCTGGATTATCGATGCATCCTGGGGATGGCACTGGGATGGCTGGATGGTCAAGCTGCTGGGCTATCACGATGCCTATGCATCCGGCGTCATCCACGCGATTGCCGGCGGTTTTGCGCTTGGTATTCTGGTGGTCCTGGGGCCGCGCCTTGGAAAATTTGCCGCTGACGGCACCCCGCGCGATATCCCGCCGCACAACAAGTGGCTTGTCACCCTTGGCCTGTTTTTGATCTATACCGGCTTTTGGGGTTTCTATGCCGCATGCAACGTGCCGATCATATCACCCGAGGCAATCGGCGGGCAGATCACCGGTGAAACCTGGACTGCCACAAACATCTATCTGGCACCGACGACGCTTTCAGCCATTACCTTCAACTTCCTAATGTCACTGTCGGGCGGCCTGATGATGGCGTATATCGTCTCCAAGGGTGATCCGTTCTGGACCTATTCAGGCGGACTTGCAGGCATCATCACCGCCTCGGCGGGCAACGATCTGTATCACCCGATACAGGCGATGATCATTGCAGCAATCGGTGCATGGGCTGCCTACAAACTCCACTACTGGGTCGAGCGCAAGTTCAAGATCGATGACGCCGTCGGTGCGGTTGCCGTGCATGGTTATGCCGGTTTCATCGGGCTCGTAATCGCCGGCTTCGTGCTTTGGGGACAGCCGTCTTCGCCGTATGAAGGCTATGCCACCATCAATCCGCTTGGACAGTTTGCCGGCGCGATCATCATGTTCTTCGTGCTTGGCTTCCTGCCGGCCTGGATCGGCTCCAAAGTCCTCAACAGCATGGGTCTGCTGAGAGTGCCGGAAAAGGTCGAACTCGAGGGTCTCGATTTCGAATCCGAGCAGGAATACCAGGCCGCGATTGCGGACGTTGTCTCGGCTGAAAAAGCCCTCGTGAAGTGAGAAGATGAACAGAAAGGAGCATGATCATGTCCACGAATGGAATGAGTGACTGGGCCGTTGATCTGGCCGACACCGCGGCGGTCTATCCGCTTCAAGGTTGGGAAGTTCCGATGTTCATCATCGGACTGATCTTCTGGATCTGGTGGCACTGGGCACAATTGCGCCAGGAAGCAACGGAAATCCAGCACGAAACCGAAGCGGACGCATCGGGAGATGCGGCAAGAGATGCGATAGATCGATACTGAAAGTATCCGGCCATCGCACACACATTGAGGGGCGGTCGCTTGCGGCCGCCCCTTGATCCGTTTTGCTAAGAATATTCGAGAATCCACGCTTACATTAGCGTTCCGACAAGCATGTTTTGAAGCATAACCACTGATCAGCATGCAACTTTTTCACAAATTCTTTGAAAATCCGCCGCCGTTTTTGCTTTATCAAAGTGGACAGTGACCTTCCTGAATCCGGCATCGCCCGAATTTTTGGTTGGGACAATACCCCGCCCAAGAAGGATTTGTCCGCATGACCAGTGACATCACGCAAGCCAGGCCGCGCCTGAACTCCTATCATTTTCCCGAAGGAGGCCTGCCACCGCAAACCCAGCTGATGACCGACCGTGCGGTCTTTACGGATGCATATGCGGTGATACCCAAAGGTGTGATGCGCGATATCGTCGTCAGCTATTTTCCGTTCTGGACCAGGACGCGCGCATGGGTGCTCGCGCGCCCCCTGTCAGGCTTCGCGGAAACATTTTCCCAATATATCGTGGAGGTCGAGCCGCAAGGCGGCAGTGAACGGCCGGAAACCGATGCCGGCGCCGAAGCCGTTCTGTTCGTCGTTGATGGCGAGCTTGCACTGACGGTCAACGGAAGTCACCACCGGCTGGAGCCGGGTGGTTACGCGTACATTCCGCCCGCAACCGAATGGTCGGTCAATAACGGTAGCAACGCACCGGTGCGTTTTCATTGGGTCCGCAAGGCCTATCAAAGGGTCGACGGCCTGGATGCCCCTGATGTCGTTATCACCAACGAACATGACATCGAGCCATCGCCGATGCACGATACGGACGGCAAGTGGGCGACAACGCGTTTTGTCGATCCGGCGGATCTGCGCCACGACATGCACGTTACGGTCGTCACGTTTGAACCCGGCGCGATCATTCCCTTTGCCGAAACCCACGTCATGGAGCATGGCCTTTACGTGCTTGAAGGCAAGGCGGTCTACCGGCTCAACCAGGACTGGGTGGAGGTCGAAGCCGGCGATTTCATGTGGCTGAGAGCCTTCTGCCCGCAGGCCTGTTATGCCGGCGGCCCCGGCAAGTTCCGCTATCTGCTCTATAAAGACGTGAACCGTCATATGGCGCTTTAGGGAGGGGCCGTGACGACTTCCGGAATTCAGCTTGAGTTGAGATGCAATACACGGTTTCGTTAATCGTGATTGGGAAATACAGGCCAGCAGTTCGATCCTCGGAGGAGAAAAGCCAAACCTGACCTAATCCTAAACGTGTATGTTTGCTTCAGGCATTTCATCCCAGGTACGACCCTTGAAAGTTCGTCCTGTATTTTTCTTGTTCTTGCCACCCCATTGTTTAAAAAAGAACCTAACATCGTACGCGGCACACCGATCATGTATTTCATCAACCCAAAGAGTGTCGAGCGGTCTAGAATTTGGGCCAGATTCACCACCAACGATGGCCCAGTGGATCTCAAATAGATCGACTGGCCCAACTGGTCCTATCAATGGCTCGAAAGAAATAAAGCGCACTATAGCCTCACACTCCTTTAGGTCATCTATCCTATGAACAACGTGATCATCTTCAACGGAGGTTCCAAGCCAGACATTCGGCAAAGGCTCTTTGTTTCTAAGTCGCAGAAAATTGGCCATGCGCTCAGGCTGCTTTGTTAGAATCTGAAAAGTGTGTCGATTTGCCCGTTCCATCGTTTCCCAAACACGCTCAACATATTCAAAAGGGACACTTTCTTGGAACAGGTCTGACATGGAGTTCACAAACACCAGACGGGGTTTTTTCCGTTTCAGCGGAATGTCCAAAGTATGTTTGAGAAGATGCGTTTCACCTGTCCAAACATACCGCTCACCGCTTTTGCGTGTCGTACCTTCATAAAAGGGATGTTCCATTGCCTGTAGACGCGCTGCCATCCGCATGGCGTAGCAATTGGTGCAGCCAGCAGAAATCACCCGGCATCCTGAAACCGGGTTCCAGGTTGCATCGGTCCATTCAATGTCAGACAATCCGGCCATATTTCCGATCTGATGCCGCTACTGCTGCCTTGGACAATCGCCTTGCCAGATCTGTTGCTTTTGGCGAGGCATTGCCCCAAGCGAATAACAAATAATAAGACGGATAAGCATGTTTTCCCAAGGGAATCATTTCGTCCATCACACCACCTTCGAATACCCCTCCCAAGCGTTCAATCATGAAAAGAGCGGCGCTTGCAAGTGTGACGAACTTTTCCAGATTTTCCGTTTCACCAAACAGGTCCCCCTGTTTTGACGGCTTTAGAAATGCGGTTTTCCATCCTTCGGTGCCAAGCAATCTTGTGATTGACGATTCGTGAGTCGGATCAACCGTACCCGCACCGGAAATCTGACGGAAGACACTCAAACCAGCAGGAAATAAATACCAGAGATCAAGTGCTTTTGTCGCCGCGATGGCCTCTATGGTACGCCAGTTCACTTGGCTGCCAAACGGATCGAGCAGGACCACACCCCGCTGGGTTCGCCACTGTTCGGAACTGCAAATTTTTTGGATGTGGTCGTTTGCATCACCTTTTATATAGCTCACGCTATCGGCGAGCGGATTGTGCCTGAATTTGGTGTGCAGAGCGTCGATGCATTTTTTCACTTATCGATGAAAATATAACGGTTGAACGGCGGCTCCACATTCAATGCTCTATCAGCAGACCCAGCAATGACGGTTTGAACATCCTCGTCGAACAGGTCGTCTGTGCGTTCCGCGAGCGGCACCTCACCACTGCCCGCAAATCCGTCAATATAAACTGTTTGGAACGCAGTATTCTTGAGCGCCATTTGGTATATTGAGAGATATTCCCCAATGACATCCAGCTTTCTGCCGGTCGTATCCGCGCTGCCGAATCTTTTTTGAGCCATGACTACCTTTGAGAACAAATATAGAACAAAATGTCGAATTTCGCAGAAATATACAAGCAAAAATAGAATAGGTTTTTAGGTATGCAATTTATATTTGAATGTTCGTCTGTTCAATCTCTCTAAGCGCAACAATGAACTCTAAGGCATCAATCCTCCATCATCTCCAGCGCTTCTTCGCAGGTTGCGATCTCCGAAACCGTCGATAAATCCGCGATTGCACTGTCATGCACGTCCCGCGAAAAGGCCGCACATCCATCGGATAGAACAATCGTGCGGATATCGCGCACATGGGCGCCGCGAACTGTCGATGCGACGCCGCCATTGGTGACGATCCCGCACACGAGGAGCGTATCGATGCCGGCATTGCGCAGCACCCACTCCAGCCGGGTTTGGTAGAAGGCGGAGAAGGCGATCTTGGAGACGGAAAGATCGGCCGGCTGCAGCGTGTCACAGAGTTGATGGCCCCAGGCGCCTGGTTTGAAATCGCCCTTTTTCAGGAAGGGACGCATCTTTTTGAGGTGCGGTGATATGAACGGTTCGCCGCCCTTGCCGGGCACCAGCGTGAACTGGGTTGATACGATCCAGCCTCCGGCCTGGCGTAGTTTTTGCGCCAGCGGCGCGACCCGGTCGGGCAGGGCGCCAATATCGGCGCTCTTTTGCCCGGCGCGGCCATAGGCGCCGTCGGGATGCAAAAAATCATTCTGCAGATCGACGATCAGCAGACCGGATGATTTGGGGTCGAGCGGTGCGTGTGTCATCGATCAGTCCTCCGCGCGTATGATGAGATTACCGAAACCATCGACTGTCGCGGTCAGACCGGGATCGACGAATATCGTAGTGTCGGATTGCTCCAGAAGGGCCGGTCCCTTGAGCATTGTTCCAATTTCGAGATCCAGCCGCTCGTAGACGGGTGCAGCCCAGTTCTGCCCGTTGGCGTAAACGGACCGTGTTTCGGTGCGGCATTCGTCTGCCGGCTTTCCGTCCGCCGGTGCAAAGAGGTTCATATCCAGGCCAGGCCGGCGGCCGACGACGGCAATGCGGTAGTTCATCACCCGCATCGGGATCCCCTCCAGCAGCCTGCCATAGGCAATCGTATAGGTGCTCTCGAACGCGTCTCTGATCGCCTCCCGGTCGAGACCGCTGGTTGCAATCTCCAGCGGAACGGCAACAGTGTGGGTCTGGCCGAGATAAAGCATGTCCAGTTCATACAGATGATCAATACCGGCAAAGGCGATGTCGGCGCTCTTGAGCACCGCTTCCATGGCGTCAGCATCGGCATTCATCTTGACGCCAAGATCCGCCGCGTCGAGCTGGTCCAGAAGCTGGTTGACGGTCTGCACCTTGTCATGGCGCATATCGGCGACGACGCAGCCAAGCGCGGAAGTGATGCCCGGATATCTCGGTATCAGTGCCGACCCGAGGCCCACCTCGTTGATCAGGGCACCCGCGTGCAATGCGCCACCACCGCCAAATGGCATGGCCGCAAACTTTGCCGGATCGTGCCCTCGTTCGATCGACACCAGCCGGATGGCGCCGGCCATCTTGGCGTTGGCAAGCCGCAGGATCGCCTCAGCGGCATCCTCGACAGACAGGTCCAGCTTGTTGCCGATATCGGCATCGATTGCGGCGCGCGCAGCACCGACATCAAGCTGATCGAGCTTGCCGCCGATCGGACGGGCCGCATTGATCCGGCCGAGCACCAGGTTGGCATCCGTCACCGTTGGTGCCGTGTTGCCAAGGCCATAACAGACTGGACCAGGGTCGGAGCCTGCCGATTGCGGTCCGACCTGCAGCAATCCGCTCTGGTCGACCGAGGCGATGGAACCCCCGCCGGCACCGATCGTGGTGATTTCGATCATTGGTGTCCTGACGACCATGCCGAAATCGATCGAGGTCTGTGCCGACAGCGCAGCCTTGCCTCCGGCCACCAGCGAAACGTCGAACGAGGTGCCGCCCATGTCGCAGGTGATGATATTGTCAAATCCCGCCGCGCCGGCGATTTCGGTTGCCGCGATCACGCCCGCTGCAGGGCCTGATAGCGCCGTGCGGACGGGGAAGCGTTTGGCCGTATCAACCGCCATAACACCACCATTTGACTGGACGATCAGAATGTCGCCTTCAAATCCATTGCCCGCCAGCCCGGTTTCGAGCCGGTCGAAATATGACGATACGACCGGTTGCAGATAGGCGTTGAGGGTTGCCGTCGACAGCCTTTCGAATTCCCGGATCTCCGGCAGGATTTCGGTCGCCGCGGTTACATACGGGTTTGGCCACACGGACCGCACGGCTTCGACGGCGCGTTGTTCATTGTCGGCATTGGCATAGCCGTTGATGAAGAATACGCAGACGGATTCGCATCCCGCGCTCGCCAGATCCAGGGCCCTTGCGCGCGCCTCTTCTTCATCCACCGCGACAAGAACCGAACCATCCGAGAGCACACGCTCGTTGACTTCCACACGGTCGGGTCTTTCGACCACCGGTGTGAACGCACCTTTGAGGCCCCAGGTCGTCGGACGGTCCCGGCGGCGCATTTCAAGCACGTCACGGAAACCTTGCGTCGTAATGATGCCGGTCCGTGCGCCTTTGCGTTCCAGCAGCGCGTTGGTGCCGACGGTCGTTCCGTGCACGACCGTTGAGATATTGGAAAAGCGCTCGACGCGTGAGGCAATGCCTTCGATAAACCCCTTAGACTGATCGCCGTGGGTCGACGGGACTTTTGACGTGGTGGTAGTACCGGCGGCCTCATCGAGCACGAAGACATCGGTGAAAGTGCCGCCGACATCAACGCCTATGACCAAGGCAGGCTTTTTCATCGGCCATCCTCCCCGGAACGCCGTTTGTCGGTTTCCATGGAATTGACCGATCCGTCCGCTTTCAGCACAACGCCGAAATCGGTTTCAGCCTTCACGGCACTGACATAGCCAAGTCTGACATCATTGGCGACCTTTTGCGGATCGCGTGCAAACGCTTTGCCGTATCCGCCGCCGCCGGGTGTTTCCAGCCGCAATGTCTGATCGCGCTCGATGTGAATGCCAACCATTTTCGAGACCATCGGTGGCGTGTGCTCGCCGTCGGCCTGCTCATAGGCAAAGCGGTTGGTGGCACCGGGCTGACCCCCGACAACGCCCGGTGGCGGATATTTGCCGCGTTCTCCAAACAGGAAAACATCGGCGTGTTCTTCCCGCAGGGCAATTTCATAGACGGCGCCAAGGCCGCCGCGGAATTCACCGGGTCCGCCGGAATCCTGTCGGAGCGCCCACTTGGCAAATCGCACCGGGTAGGCCGCCTCGAGGATTTCCAGCGGCGGAATGGTGGCTGTCGATATGGGTGCATTTCCGTGGTTGAGCCCGTCGCCACCGCCATGGGCACCGTGCCCGCCGCCGAAAAAGGAAAACATCACCCAACGCTGGCCGTTTTGCCGGTGGCCGGCGAGTGAAAGCGCATTGATGGTTCCGTAGGCGCAGGCCACGGCGGGTTCCGGCGCAATTTTGGCAACCGCCTGAAAAACGATGTCGATGAGCCGCAGGATCGTTTCCGTGTAACCGCCCACGGGTTTTGGCGCGGTTACCGAAAGCAGCGAATCCGGATCGATCCTGAATTCGACAGGCTCCAACACACCGGCATTTGCCGGCACCTCACCAAAGATGTGCTTCAAGGCCACATAACACGCGGCGATGGTCGTAGAGCGCGAGATGTTGACCGGTCCCGCACAGGCCGGGGACGACCGGGAGAAATCCATGATCATGTGATCGTCCTCGATCGTCAGGTCCATTGCGATCTTCAACGGCTCATCCTTGATGCCGTCATTGTCCAGAAAGTCTTCTGCCGACACAATTCCATTCGGCAGTTCCCGGATCCGGGCGCGCATCAGTTCCGCGGCGCGCGCCTTGAGGTCCACAAGACACTCGGCGATGGTCGCATCGCCATATTCGTCAAGCAGTGCAGTCATGCGTTTTTCGCCAAGATCAAGCGCATTGATCTGGCCGTTGAGATCTCCGTAGAGCGACAGGGGAAGGCGTGTGTTTGCCGACAGGATATCGACGATATCCGTGCGGTAGACGCCATGGTCGAACAGCTTGACGGGCGGGATCAGCATGCCTTCCTGAAAACACTCGGTCGCTGCCGGATTGTAGTTTCCGGGCACATTGCCGCCGACATCGTGCCAGTGGCCGACGGACGCCAGGAAGCAGAACACCTTGCCGTCCCGGAAAATCGGTTTGACCAGCCTGAAATCTGAAAGATGCGTTCCGCCGTCATAGGGATCGTTGAAGATCCACACATCGCCTTCATTGAGACCGCCCTGCGTTGCGGCCTTATCGATCACCGCCTTGACGGCAAAGGCCATGACGCCGACGAAGATCGGCAGGCCGGATTTGCCCTGGACAAGCGTATCGCCCGTTTTCGCGTCGTAAATGCCGTGGGAGGCATCGTGCGCTTCGGCGATGATCGGGTTGAAAGCAGATCGGAAAAGCGTTGCATCCATCTCGTCGGCGATCTGCTCGAGCCGGCCCTTGAGGATTGCGAGCGTAATTGAGTCAATCGCCATCAGCCCGCTCCTTTGTCGTAGCGTCGTCCGTCATCGAGCATTTTTTCCGTGCCGATAAGATCGTTCAGTCCGGCAAAGTCGAACATGCGGTTGCGGAAAGCCTCGTTTGATCCATGTGTGATGAGATTCGCGTAATAGTCCCGTGCCGTGGCGGCGAGCGCGCGCGCAATGCCGCCGGGAAAAATCACCAGGCTCATGCCGATTTTTTCCAGCGATTGTGCATCGGCAATTGGCGTTTTACCGCCTTCAACCATGTTGGCCATGAGTGGTATGTGGTTGCCGAACCGGCTGACAATTTGCTGAAAATCATCCAGGGAGCGCGGCGCTTCGACAAACAGCATGTCGGCACCGGCGTCCACATAATGCTCGGCCCGCGCCAGGGATGCTTCGAACCCCTCAACGGCGATCGCATCGGTTCGTGCGATGATCAGCGTATCTTCACTTACGCGCGCGTCGCAGGCGGCCTTGATCTTACCCGTCATTTCTTCCGTTGAAATCAGCGTTTTCCCGTCGAGATGGCCGCACCGCTTGGGCAGGGTCTGGTCTTCAAGCTGCAAGGCATTGGCGCCCATGCGTTCAAAGACCCGCACCGTGCGCTGAACGTTGAGGGCATTGCCAAAGCCGTTGTCCGCGTCGACGACAAGCGGGATCGAAATTCTGTCGCGCACGGCTGCGATTGTGTCGGCGACCTCGCTCATCGACACCAGACCGATATCCGGCCGGCCGAAGCGTGTATAGGCGATGCCCGCACCTGACAGATAGACGGTCTCCGCGCTGGCCTGCTCGGCAATCAGCGCCGTCAGCGCATCGTAAGCGCCCGGCGCCAGCAAAATCTTGTCCTGCGATAATCGTTGTTTCAGCTTCATTTGTTCTTTTCCCTGGCGAAGCGCTTTTTCAGATGTGGTATCAGACCGCCATCGGCCAAAAGGATCTTCAGATTGTCCGGTAGCGGATCGAGCGGAACGGTCACGCCGGTTTCACTCAACGTCAATTGCCCGGCGTCAAGAACAAGCGTGACATGGGCACCGTCCTTGAGAGCGGAAATGTCCTGACAGACAAGAACAGGCAGGCCGAGATTGGTGGCATTGCGATAAAAAATACCTGCAAAGGATTGGGCGATGACGGCCGCGATCCCCAGATGTATCAATGCCTCGGCCGCCTGCTCGCGCGACGAGCCGACACCGAAATTCCGGCCCGCCACAACGATGTCGCCGGTACGCACGGTGCTGGCGAAATCCGCCCGGACACCTTCCAGGCAGTGTGCGGCGAGCATCTCCAGACCGCCCCGCATATATTTGCCCGGTGCCATTTGATCGGTGTCGATATTGTCGCCGAAAAGAAAGATCCGCCCGCTCATGCCAACCGCTCCTTACTGGACAGGAATGTGCGTGGATCGGCAATTTCTCCGGCGATTGCGGAGGCGACGACCGTGAATGGCGAGGCCAGCCACACATTGGAAGAGGCGGCGCCCATGCGGCCCTTGAAATTGCGGGCCGTGGAAGAAATGCAGGTAATGTTCTCGCCCAGCCGGTGGGTTCCGTAGCCCGCGCAAATACCGCAGGCATTGGGCAGGATCTGCGCGCCTGCCGCTTCAAAGACCGCCATGATGCCGTCTTTTTCGGCGCGTTGCTGATCGCGCTTTGACGCGGGAGCGACGAGCAGTTCGACGCCGGATTTGACCGACCGGCTCTGCAGGATGGATGCGGCGTTTTTCAAATCCTCATATTTGGCGCCGGTGCAGGCACCGATATAGGCAACGTCGATCGACGTTTTCTCGACATCGCCGACAGCCGCCGCATTGGCCGGGGAGTGGGGTGCGGCGGCTTGCGGTGCGAGTTCCGCCGCGTCCATTGCATGATGCGCCATCAGCGGAGCACCGCTATCCGTCTTCAACATCTGCCATTCACCCGCATCGCCACCGGCGTTGGAGATGTAAGAAGCCGTCACTTCATCCGGAGCTATCAGGCCCGCCTGACCGCCAAGTTCTGCTGCCATGTTGGAGAGCGTCATGCGCTCCTGCATCGAAAGGGCGGCAATCGCGTCACCGCAATATTCGACGGCCTGGTAGCGGCCGCCATCCATTCCCAGCTTGCCGCAGATAGCCAGCATCATGTCCTTTGCCGTCACGCCATCCGAAAGCTGGTTGCGCCACTCGATGAGAATGGTTTTAGGCACTGTCAGCCAGATCTCGCCGGTGGCAAGCACTCCCGCCATTTCCGTTGCGCCGATGCCGAACATGTACGTCCCGAAAGCGCCGCCGGTGGTGGAATGACTATCGCCGCCGACGACGAGCATGCCTGGTTTCAGGTGGCCTCTCTCCGGCAGAACCACGTGGCAAATACCTTCGCCGTCATGAAAGGCAACCTGGCGTTTCTTTGCCCATTGGCGGGTCAGCTCCAGGATCTGTGCGCCTTCCTCGGTGTCGCCTGGAACAAAGTGATCGGAAATCAGTACGACTTTGTCGGCATCGAACAGCCCGACGCCAAGCTCCTGAAGGATCGGTTCGACCCGGCGCGGACCGCCGCTGTCGTGGATCATTGCAAGGTCCACCTGCGCTGTTACGACCTCACCGGGCGTGACGTGATCGCGCTTGGCCGCGCGTGCGATGATCTTCTGTGCGAGTGTCGTATTCATCGCCAGAATCCGGAAGGCAAATGCGCCGGGTCAGTCATCGGGCCGATCCGTCATGGTTGCGGTGTTGGTGGTTGTCCAATGGGCATCGCCGTCGCCGGTGTTGCGGCGCATGGACATTTCGAAACGATAAAGATCGGGACGGTAGAGGACGCGGATATATTCGACCGGGCGCTCGTTGCGGTCGCGAACAACCCGCCGGACTTCGATGAGCGGTGCACCGGCGGGGCTTTCGAGTGCATTGGCAACCTCCGCATCGGCAATGGTTGCCGATATTGTCTGGCGCGCCGACGCGACATCCACGCCGGCTTTTTCAAGAAGCTGCAGCAACGGGGTGGTATTGAGATCGGCGCGGCCAAAGCTCCTGCCGATATCGGCGGGCACATATGTGACGAGAAAAGACATTGGCTGTCCTTCAAGACGCCGGACGCGCATCGCTCGTTGAACCTCGGCCCCGGTTGGGACTTCAAGGGCGGCGGCGATATCTTCAAGCGCAGCGACATAGTCGAATTCAAGAACTTCCGCTTTGGTGGAAACACCCATGAGCGAGATGTTTTCCAGCCAGCCTTCGATAGAAGAGGTCACTGCGGGCGATGGGGGACGTTTGATGACTCGGGTCCCTCGGCCGCGCTCACGAATGACGAGGCCGGCATCCGCAAGTTCGTTCAGAGCGCGCTTGGCTGTTATCCGCGACACGCCGAATTCTTCGGTCAGATCCTGTTCGCCGGGAACGCGGTCACCGGCAAGCAGATCTCCGGCGTAAATCTTGTTGCGGATGATGAGGAATATCTGGTGATAGAGCGGGACCGGTCCGGACGGATTCAGCCGCCTGTGCGTTCGTTGCGACGAACTGATTGTGTCTCTGACGGCTTGGGCTTGTCGCGCCATTCGAACCTCATTCAGGCAAGATGAATGAAATGATATGTTATTATATCATTATGTCAATCGTGCCGGATCGTGTTTACAACCAGTCGGGCCCAAATTGGACCGGTAAAATTCACAAAAAGTGGCTCTTTTCAAGAGACATGCCTGCGCTAGAACGGCAGGGTGGATAACCTGCGGTGCACGTATTTGGCGTCACGGTAGGACATCACGCCACTAGCCGGATTTGTGAGTAACAGTAAGACGTTGCGATGACGATTTTGATCAACGACATGATGAGCCATTTCGTGAATGGCGAATGGGTCAGGCCGCGGTCGGGACGCATGATTGAACTCTTCAATCCGGCCGATGAGACCCTGCGCTGCGAATTGCCAATGGCTAGTCCGCAGGAAGTTTTCGCCGCCGTCAACGCAGCCCGGCAAGCCTTCGATGGCGGCTGGGATGAGAGCGATCTGGCCGAGCGGCTTGGCATTCTCCGCCAGCTGATCGAACAGATCGAAATACGGCGGGAGGAATTTGCCCAGTCCATATCTTTCGAAATCGGCGCGCCGATCGATTTTGCCCGCAAACACCAGGTCGAAGCGGCTCTGGGTCACCTGCGGGCGACTTTGTCTGCTGCTGAAACGGTGCCCTTTGACAGTCCGGTTCCGCACGATCAGCCGCAACATCGCGTTCGTTATGAGGCGGCAGGCGTCGCGGCCCTTATAACCCCGTGGAACTGGCCCCTCAATCAGGTGGTTCTGAAGATCGGTGCCGCTCTCGCCGCCGGCTGCACTATGGTGCTTAAACCGTCGGAGCATGCGCCCAACACCAGTTTTCTGCTGGCGCAGTGCATGGCGCAGACCGGCGCGCCAAAGGGCGTTTTCAACATGCTTGTCGGTGATGGCGAAACCGGCGCGGCGCTCGTGCAAAATTCAAATATCGATATAGTCTCGTTTACAGGTTCGACCCGGGCGGGAAGGGCCGTAGCAATCGCTGCGGCTGCAAATCTCAAACGCGCTGCACTTGAGCTCGGCGGCAAGTCGCCGAACCTCATTTTTGCGGATTGCGATCTCGAAACCGCCATCCGTCAGGGTGTCGCCCATTGTTTCCGCAATTCCGGCCAGTCCTGCAATGCCGCATCGCGCATGCTTGTCGAGCGCAGCATCTGCGACCGGGCGGTGGAACTTGCAGTGGAGGCAGCCTGCGACACTGAAGTTGGATATCCGGGTGAAGACGGCAATCACATCGGACCACTGGTCAATCGTGCGCAGTTCGATCGGGTTCAGGCCTGCATCCGCAACGGGCTTGATGAGGGCGCGAGGCTTGTAGCCGGCGGACCCGGCAGACCCGACGGCTTTGAGGCCGGGTTGTTCGCAAGACCGACGGTCTTTGCCGATGTAACCCCGGATATGAGCATTGCGCGCGAAGAAATCTTCGGACCGGTTCTCGTCATCACCCCGTTCGAATACGAGGACGACGCTGTTTCAAAAGCCAATGCCGGCGAATACGGACTGGCCGCCTATGTGCAGACCGGCGATCAAGCCAAAGCGGACCGCATCTCGCGCAGATTGAAGGCGGGGATGGTCCAGGTCAACGGTACCAGCAGAGCGTCGGGTGCGCCGTTCGGCGGCGTCAAGGCATCCGGCATGGGCAGGGAAGCCGGCATCTGGGGCATTCGCACATTCCAGCAGATCAAGTCGATCAGCGGTGCCGCAGCTTTAACGACCGAATAGCCTTTCCGGCCGCCATATCCGATACTGCCCCAATTATTTTGAAGCTTGATTAGGGATCAACAGATGATCGCGCCCGGTACCATGCTATGCGATATCGAGATCGGCAGCAGCCTGGATGAACTGGTGGCGCGGTTTTCATCACCTGAATATGCCGGCACTGATGTCGTGGTTTGGTGTTTTGACGGAATAGAACGCCGTCAGGCAGCCCGAGATGTATTGGTCTCGAAGGGCGTGACGGCGCACGTCCGTTCCGCCTACAAACCACTGGTCCATGCCATGCTTGAGGAGGATGTGGATTTCAACAGGATTAAGGAAATCCGCATCAACTACCGCTTGTCACCGGTGTTCCGCAAAACCGGTTTCTGCTGGAGACATATCCGGTCGACGCGCTTGTCGGCGGGCGGGCGATAGAATTTCAACCGATGGCGCCGGTTGACGGATCCGGATTGATTGCCTACCGGCTCGAGCTGATCGGCCGGGATGGATTGCTGCAAAATCGCGAAATAGCTGCGCCAAACCATTTCGCAACGGACCGCGCGGGACAGCGGATATATGCACCAAGTGGCTGGCTGCAGGTGCATAGCGACAAAAAGCCTGAGCTCAATTGCAGTAAAGTTTTCTGCGCCGATCTGGAGCATGCCTTCGATCTCGTCATGACGGCGCTGGCGGCCGAACGTTGGCCGGCGGGCGAGCCGTTTTTCAACCGTCTGGAACTGCGCGTCGAGGGATCATTTTATGACACCCCGCTGCCGCTGGCGCACGAGTGTATGAGCACCGTAGAGGCCATGCATGAGGATCTTCATTTTTCCGCCCTTGAACTATTCCAGGAAATTCGTGGTCTCAGCTATACGGACCGAACCCTGCGGCCCGGTCAGCTGGTGCCGACAATCGTCTCCAATGACGGTCCGATGCGGGTTAGCATAACAGCGGAACGGGACCCCGATATCGACGCGGACAAATCTGTGAGCGCTTCTCCGCTGATTGATCTCGCAGACGCCGGGCACTGGCTGGAGCCCGGACAGATCAAGGCCCATCTGCAGGACATCGGAGGAGAACCGTTTGACGTCCGTTCACGTCGTGGCCGTCCCGTCTGGAGCACACATATCGACCGGCCTGGACCCAACATGGTGATAACGTCCGGTCAGCATGCCAATGAAACGTCGGGTCCTGTCGGCGCTCTGAGAGCGGCTAAACATCTCACCGAATCCGGCCGCAATGGCTTTACGGTTTCACCACTGGTCAATCCTGACAGTTATGCCCTGTTTCGTGAGCTGAGCGGGCAATACCCTCACCACATGAACCATGCGGCGCGATTTACTGCAACCGGATGCGATCTGCTTTACGTCGAGCGTGGCTTTGAAAATGAGGCGCATCATATCGCAAAGGAAAAGACTGGCGCCAGGCTGCATCTGAATTTGCATGGTTATCCGGCGCATGAATGGACAAGACCTTTTTCCGGCTATATTTCGCGCGGTGCCGAATTGTGGTCTATCCCCCGGGAATTTATGCTTATTCGGCGATTCGCGCCGGGCTGGAAGGTGCAAGGAGAATCGATTCTCGATGCAATTATCGACGAGCTGAAAGGCTTTGATCCGATAGTCGATTTCAACAATGAACAACGTGAACGTAGCCGGCTATACAGCGGCAGTTTTCCGTTCAACCATCGTGGCGGCATTCCCTATATTATTGAGGAAGTAGACGACGATCTGTTCCCGATCACAATCATCACGGAAGCGCCCGATGAGACGGTTTATGACGATGCGTTCAGATTGTTTCATACGGTTCAGATGAAGACGGTTTTAGCCGCTGCGGATGCAAGCGCGACGATGCTGTCATAAGCCGGCTATTGTCGTGAAATGCGTTCAAAATTCGCCACCACATCGTCAAGTGAACTGCAAAATACCGCATCGCCGAACCGTGCGACGAGCTGCTGACGGCTTTTGGTGTTTATGTCTCCGACATCGCGTGCAAAAACCAGCGAAACTGACGTTGCTTGCAGCGCCGAATGGATCTCCGACAGCGTTTCAATCGCTGTAAAATCGACATCGTCGACGGCTGACACATCGATGCACAGGCGCTTTAGCGGCGGGTCGGCATCATTTGCAAGGCGCAGTATTTCCGCCTTCATGCGCTCGGAATTTGCGTAGTACATGGCGTGGTTGAAGCGGTAGATTATAAGTCCGGGACGGACCTGGGCATTGCTGGCGAGTGCTTCTCCGCGCCAGTGCCCCGACGGATCGCGGACAATCAGCAGATTGTTCGGACGATACCCGTGACGGGTGTGGACGATCAGAGAAAACAGGATCGCAAAAACGATGCCCTGTTCAACGCCAAAGGCGATGACCACCGCAGCTGTCACAATTGCCACCCAGAACTCCGGCCGCCGCTGGCGGTAAATGTCCCTAAGGCCTTGCAGGTCGATCAGCTTCAGCCCGATCAGAAACACGACCGTGGAAAGCACAGCCTCCGGAAGATAGCTGAGTGGTCGGGTCAGAAAGAGGAGCGTGATCAGCACGACAACGGCGGCCGTCAGCAGGGATAGCTGGCTCCTGCCGCCGGCGCTGTCGACCATCTCCGTTTTGGTCGGGCTGCCATTCACGACGAAGGTACCCGACAAGGCGGCGCCGATATTGGCTAGTCCAAGCCCTGTAAGATCCTGGGTCTCGTTGAGCTGTTCCCCGTAGCGGGCGGCATAGGCACGCGCAGTTGCAGCACTTTGCGCCAGAACCACGACCAGCATCGCAAGCGCTGTCGGAAGAAGTTTCCACAGCAGCGACCAACTCCAGGCGACGTTGGGAAGCGAGAGGTCAGGCAGGCCAACCGGCACCTTGCCAACGACCGGCATCAGGTTGCCGAGGTCCAGCGCCCAGCTGGCGAGAATGGCGCCGGCGACGGCGAGCATTGCTCCCGGTATATTGCGTTTGAGGCGTTTTGAGGCGTAATCGCAACCAAGAATGACAACCAGCACCAGACCGGCAACAAGCAGCATAAAAGGATTGATTGTCGTAAACTGCTCCCAGTCCGACCAGATCATCATCACCGTGCCGTGATGCGGTGCCTGCAAACCGAGGAGCTCCGACAGGGCCCGCAGCGAGACCTGGATGCCGACACCGGTCAAAAATCCGACCAGAACGGTGCGCGACAGAAAATCTGCCATGAAACCGAGGCCGACAAGAGCGGCTGCGATCAAAAGCACGCCGACCATCAGGGCGAGCAATCCTGCGAGCGCCAGATATTCGCCCGAACCGGTGGCCGCCAGACCGACAAGGCCGCTGGCCAGTATCGCAGCAGTGGCGGAGTCGGCACCGACGACCAGATGTCTTGATGAGCAGACCAGGGCATAAAGGGCTGCGGGAATCAGCATCGTATAAAGACCGGTGATGATTGGCGTGCCGGAGATTTTCGTGTATCCCATGACCTCCGGAATCGCCAGCGCCGCAAGCGTGATTCCAGCAATGATTTCACCGGGAAGAAGTGCACGGTTCAGCGGAAGAATGCCCGTCAGGATGGCAGGTCGAACAGCCCGTATTCGATCGCTGATAGATATCATGCTGGCGCTACAGACCCCGCTTGAAATGATTGTCCCTGCCGCAATCCGTTGCCGGCATATTGACTAAGGTGCCTTGCGATGTCGATTATTCTGCAGATGCAATTCGTGTGTGGCAACAGATCGCCACAATAATGGCCGGGAACGACATTGATAAAACGCTTGGACGGCCGGGTGGATGCGCCGGTGGGCAAACCAGCGGGCCAGTTGCGGCCGGATAGTCGACCCGCAGGCGCGGTCCGCCGCTATGAGCCCGTTCAAAACAATATGATACAAGACATTGTCTGACGCGGGGTCCGGGCGCTGGACCGCACTCCTTGTGGTTTGCGTGGCTGTTGTGGGCTCTCTCACCACGTGGTTCTCGGCAACCGCCATCATCCCCGAACTGCAGAAGGACTGGTCGCTTTCAGAGGCGGCGTCCGGCTGGATGACCAATGCGGTGCAACTCGGTTTCGTGGTCGGTGCGCTCAGCTCGAGTTTTGTCAATATTCCAGACATTGTCCGGATGAACCGGCTGATGGCGGTTTCCGCGGTGGTCGCCGCACTTGCCAATGCGGCGTTGCTTTTGAACCCGGAACCGGCGGTGGCGATTGCGCTGCGCTTTTTAACCGGCGTGGCGCTCGCCGGCGTCTACCCGCCTGCGCTCAAGATCATGTCGACCTGGTTTTTGAAGGGCAGGGGGCTGGCGCTTGGTCTGCTGATCGGGGCGCTCACGCTCGGGTCTTCCATGCCGCACCTTTTCCGAGCACTGAGCGGAGGCGTGGCATGGCAAAATGTCGTCATCGCAACATCTGTCGCCACGCTCCTGGCAGCAGTGCTGTTTGCGCTTGCGTTGCACGAAGGGCCGCATGCGTTTGCGCGCGCGACCTTCAGCCCGCGCCAATGCCTCGACGTCTTTACCAACCGGCCGCTCTTTCTCGCCAATCTCGGCTATTTTGGCCACATGTGGGAGCTCTATGCCATGTGGGCGTGGTTTCTCGCATTTGCCATCGCCGCCGAGACAGGCATTGTACATTTCCCGCTTGGCACAGCATCGATGCTCACATTTGCAGTTGTGGCTTCCGGTGCCATCGGTTGTGTTTTGGGTGGTGTATATTCAGACCGCATTGGCCGCTGCTACACCACCGCGCTGATGATGGCGGGATCGGGCATCTCGGCGCTGCTCATCGGCTTTGTATTTGACGGTCCCTCCTGGGCGTTGGCGCTGGTGGCGATATTCTGGGGAATAACGATTGTCGGTGATTCAGCGCAGTTTTCGGCTGCCGTGACTGAGCTTGCTGATCAGCGTTTCGTTGGGACTGCTCTGGCACTGCAGTTGGGTATCGGTTTCGCACTGACCGTTGTGACAATCTGGATCATGCCGATATTTGTCGACTGGATCGGCGGGTGGCGCTGGGCGTTCCTGCTGCTTGTGCCCGGGCCGATCATCGGTGCGATAGCAATGCTTCGGTTGCGGACACTCCCCGAGGCCTCGAAGCTGGCCGGCGGAGCCAGATAATATGGTGCTGGAACTTGCCTCGGTAATGCGGAGGCTCTGGTCGAGTCAGCTATTTTGGAGGAAAAGATGTCCTCAATGCCCAGTGCCTTGAGATCGAGACGGTCAGGCTTGGATCCGTTTTCG
Organism: Hyphomicrobiales bacterium; assembly: GCA_024244645.1. GTDB lineage: Bacteria > Pseudomonadota > Alphaproteobacteria > Rhizobiales > Rhizobiaceae > Hoeflea_A. Next base: position 33,255 of record JAAEOH010000325.1, on the reverse strand, counting down.
AGGGCGGAAGCGACGCGGGCTGCCCGGGGGATCATGCCCAATATGTTGACAAAACCGCGGGCGGTGCTCCGATAGGAACGTGCCATTTCGAGGTCTCCTTGTATTCACCTCTAATTACGCCTTTGAACCGCGCTGAAAACAGCCAATGCGGCATGGCTCACCGGCGCTTGGTGCATAGCTGTAAATCGGATGCTGCGGATGATTCCGTCAAAGGACACAGCCTGCGTTCGATCCTGGAGAATAATTGGTGCGAAGGATCGGCGCAGGCCGTGAAGGCTGAGATTGTGTCCACTTGAGGCGCGGACCAGTTCAGCCGAAAGGGAGCGCGATTATTCTGTCCGTTCGATCGCCTCTCCCAGTATGCCGACCAGTTTTTCGATATCGGCTTCCTCGAAGGTGAGCGGCGGCGAAAGGGCAACGATGTCGCCGGTGACGCGAATGAGCGCGCCGGCGCGGTAGCATGCGGTGAACACGTCATAGCCCCGCGCTCCGGGTGAGCCGTTGCGCGCCGCAAGCTCAATACCGGCAATCAGCCCGATATTGCGGATGTCGACGACGTTGCGCTCACCCTTCAGGCCGTGAATGGCCTCTTCCCAGAGCGGCGCCAACCGGGACGCTCGGGTCAGCAGATCACCGCGTTCGTATATTTCGAGGGTTGCAAGACCTGCGGCGCAGGCCACCGGATGGCCCGAATAGGTGTAGCCGTGGAACAGCTCGATCGTGTTGTCTGGACCACCCATAAACGCATCGTGAATTTGATTTTGCGCAAACACCGCACCCATCGGTAGGACACCGTTCGTAAGCCCCTTGGCGGTGGTGAAGAGGTCCGGCGTTACGCCGAAGAACTGTGAAGCAAAAGGCGCGCCGAGGCGCCCGAAGCCGGTGATGACCTCGTCAAATATCAAAAGGATCCCGTGCCGGTCACAGATTTCGCGCAGCCGCTGCAGATAGCCTTTCGGCGGAACGAGGACACCGGTTGATCCGGCAACAGGCTCGACGATCACCGCCGCGATTGTCTCGGCGCCGTGCAGAGCCGCAATCCGTTCCAGATCGTCGGCAAGATGCGCGCCCCACTCGGGCTGGCCGCGCGAATGGGCGTTGCGCTCGAGGTTGTGTGTATGCGGCAGATGGTCGACCCCGGTCAGCAATGAGCCGAAATGGCGGCGGTTGTTGACAATGCCGCCGACCGAAATGCCGCCAAAGCCCACCCCGTGATAGCCGCGCTCCCGGCCGATGAGGCGGGTGCGTGTGCCTTCACCCCGGGCGCGGTGATAGGCAAGTGCGATCTTGAGCGCGGTATCGACGGATTCGGAACCCGAGCCGGTAAAAAACACATGGTCGAAACCCGCCGGCGCGATTGTCTTCAGCCGTTCGGCGAATTTGAAGGCGATCGGATGCCCCATCTGAAACGACGGCGCATAGTCGAGGCTCATCAGCTGCTCATGCACCGCGTCGGCGATTTCCTTGTAACCATGGCCGGCGTTGCAGCACCAAAGGCCCGATGTGCCGTCGAGAATGTCGCGGTCGTCGTCGCTGCGATAGTGCACGCCATTCGCGCCCACAAGCATGCGCGGATCGGCCTTGAACTGCCGGTTTGCCGTAAACGGCATCCAGAAAGCTTCAAGATCGCGGTTGGATGTCGCTGCTTCGCTCAAAGTGCCGACGCTCATTTTCGGTTCCTCCCAAATGGGTTTGCATCATTAACGCATGATTTCTAATGCCAAAAAAGTCTGTTTCTTTGATCCGCCAAAATATTGTAAATAAACAAAGCAAATGGAAAGTGTTGAGGATATTTAACATGGAAAACACGCATGATATTGCCCGTGATATCGGTGCCCGGCTTCGGGCGCTGCGCCGCATGCACAAATTGTCCCAGCGCGCGCTGGCCAAAAAGGCGGGTATAACCAATGCGACGATTTCGCTGATCGAGTCGGGAAAGATGAACCCCTCGGTGGGTGCCTTGAAACGGGTGCTGGACGGAATTCCGATCGGCATGTCGGCTTTTTTTTCGTTTGAGCCGGAGCGAGAGGAAAAAGTGTTTTTTGTCGCCGAGGAACTGGTCCAGATCGGTCGCGGCGGTGTGTCATTCCGGCAGGTCGGCGGCAATCTCTTCGGCAAAAAACTGCAGATTTTACACGAATGCTACGCGCCCGGGACAGGAACGGGAAAGGTAAAGCTCGCCCATGCGGGCGAGGAGGGCGGCATCGTCATTTCGGGGCGGCTCGAAGTGACGGTCGGTGATCAGCGAAAGTTGCTCGGGCCGGGCGACGCCTATCTGTTTGACAGCACCAGACCGCACAGTTTCCGTGCCGTCGGCGAACGGGAATGTGTTGTCGTCAGCGCCTGCACCCCGCCGACATTTTGAGCTCCGGTCGCGCAGTCACGCGCTCAGCTTTGAAAAGCATATTCCTGTCGTCCGATTGAGTTTTTGGCGATTGTGAAGAATACTACAGAGAATAACCAATCTATAATTTACTGTTATAATGGCTGTTAAGTAAGAAAAGGAAAATCTGGCAGAATTGGGAGGGCGTCATGCCAAAAATAAGCTACGAAGAATTTCGGAAGAAAATTTTGGACTTGGACGTAAGCGATGCCGAAATCAGTCAGTATTTGACGGTCGATCCGAATTACAGTGGTCCGTTCAATCCGCGCTTCGTAACCGACGGCACCAAAGTCGAAATCAGCGAGGAGGAGCTGGAGCTTGAAAGCGCCATGGGCTTCGGCAACGGGATATGCCGCTGGCGTCGGCAGCGCCGCTTCGAGAGGGCTATTAAAAAGGGCGATGACCGGCCGGTCCTGGTGGCTGAAGGCGATTCCTGGTTCCAGTTTCCGTTCCTGATCGATGAGGTTATAGACCAGCTTGGCGATGGTTATCTGATCTGGAGCCTCGGCGCTGCAGGCGACACCGCCGAGAACATGACCGGCAACAACAGCGAATATATGCGCGGCCTCGACAAATGGGCGAACCACGTTCGCGGCTTTCTGTTTTCTGCTGCCGGAAACGACGTGATCGGTGAAGACCTGACCGGCAAGCCGGTGCTGTTAAAACTGCTGAAACCGTTCACCCAGGGACAAAGTCCGGCATGGCACATAGAACGCACGGCGTTCAGCGAAACGCTGGAAACATTGCGTGCCGCCTATCGCAAGGTTATCCGCAACATCCGCGATGATTCACGGTTCGAAAGGCTGCCTGTCTTCATCCACGCTTATGATTACCCGTATCCATATCCCTTTGATGGCAACGACAAACGCAATCCGATCCATGCCGCTTCCGACGAGTGGCTCGGCAAACCCTTTGCCGAACTGGGATACCCGTCCGGCGCATTTCGCCGCTCGATTCTGGTCATCATGATCAACGAACTCTACGCCATGATGCATGACATAGCCGGTGAGGATACTGCAGGCCGCGTTTTTGTCATCGATGCGCGTGGCAGCTTGCCCAATGTCGACAGCTGGGTCGACGAAATCCATGGCACAAGCGATGGTTTCAAGGAGGTCGCCAAGCGTTTTCACGATTCGATCAACCTTGCAATCGGACTTTCGGCCTGAGCAGAAAGGGCGCTTTGATGGAATTTTCCAAGGTCCAGTCGGACAAACTTGACGAGGCACTGAAGAAAGCCAAATCGCGAAAGATACGTCGTCCTGACGAGGAACAGCGCTATGCCCGCATGGAGCACATGGCCGAAAGCGAAGGCTCGGTCTCACAACTCGGTATGGAGCGCGTCCTCGGCGACAACGATCTTTTCTACCTCAACTATCTCGAGCGCGGATTGCTCGCGGCGCGGCCGGTATGCCGTATTTCTGTGATGGACGATCCGTTCAAGGCTTCGCACGGTACCGGTTTCATGGTGTCGCCGAATCTGATGCTGACGAACAATCATGTTTTGGCAGACCGGGACACGGCCGCCGGCGCGTTTTGCGAGTTTCAGTACGAAATCGATTCAGCCCGCCGTCCGAGGCGTGCCATCCGGTTTCATTTGATGCCGCAGGCTGGCTTCGTCACCAACAAGGAAAAGGATTTCACGCTTGTCGCGCTGGAGGCCGCCTCCGAGGATGACAGCCATACGCTCGACCAGTTCGGTTTCCTGCGCCTTGCCGCACGGTCGAACAAGATCACCGAAGGCGAATTCGTCACCATCGTTCAGCATCCTGACGGCGGCTACAAAAAGATCGCCATGCGCGAGAACAAGCTGATCAAATATGGCGGCGAGAAGGGTTTCGATTCATTCCTCTGGTACTTCTGCGATACGGCGCCCGGATCGTCCGGTTCGCCTGTCTTTAATGATTCCTGGCAGGTCGTGGCGCTGCATCATGCAGGCGTGCCGATCCGCGAGACCAAGAGCGGCAAGACCCTGTACAAGACCCGGTCGAACGGTTTCCTCACCAAGGCCGATATCGCCAAGCGCGGTCTCGAAGGCGATATCGTGTGGATTGCCAATGAGGGCGTGCGCATCAGCCGGATCATTGCCGATCTTGCCGAAAAGCACCAGGCCGAGGACCGGGGAGAACTGATCGGTGCGCTCCTGGCAGATGCACATGGAACAACACCCTTCCCGAATGTGATGCCGGGCGCCAGTGTCGTTGGCCCGGCATTCGGTGAACGATCATGGGGCAGCGAAGCCGTGACCGCACCGCGGCGGGACGATCCCGACATTGGCTTTGTCGACCGCGATTCCCAGGGCTGCCGCATGCGGACAATTCCCTACTACCAGCGCCGCAAGGGCTATCAGCCCGACTTTCTCGGCGATGATGTTCCGCTGCCGGAGATTTCCGACCGGGCGCTGGCGCATGGCCGTCCGGCTGATGTTGAAGGCGCTGACGACAATGTCCTGCGGTATCACCATTTCTCCGTCGTGATGAATGCCGATCGGCGGCTGGCGTATTTTACCGCGGTCAACATCGATGGCGCACGCTCGCGCAGGGTGGTGCGCGAAGGCAAGGACGTGTGGTGTTTCGATCCGCGCGTGAGCCGTTCCAACCAGGCGGGCAACGAACTCTACAAAAGCGAAATCTGGTTCGATCGGCAAAACAAGAAACAGAACAACTGGTTCGATCGCGGCCATCTGGTGCGCCGGGAAGATCCGGTCTGGGGCTCCGAAACGGAAGCGGCGGAAGCTGAAATCGACACTTTCCAGTGGACCAATTGCGCGCCGCAATATTTCACCTTCAACCAGCAATGGTGGCTCGGGCTGGAGAAATACGTGCTCAACAGCGTCGACAATGATGACCTGCGCGCCAGCGTCTTCAACGGGCCCGTATTTCTGCATGACGACGAAGAACATCGGGGCATGCGCATTCCGCAATATTACTGGAAGCTGGTGGTTGTGCGTGACGAGAAATCAAAGCTGCTGGCCAGCGCCTTCATCCTGGATCAGAAGAAATTCGCCCGCGACCTGCCGTTCGAAAAGGCGCCGGTCGAAGATTTTGGCGGCTTCCAGACGTCTGTCACCAAACTGGAGGCGGCAACGGGTCTCAATTTCGGAGACACGGTCCGTGCAGCTGATGTGCGCGGCAAACAGCCCGGCGATGACGTTCCGATCCGCAGTCTGGAGGATGTAACGGTCAGAAGGGGCGGTTAGGCGACAGGCTTGCGCCTCAGAGCGTATGTTGTTTATACGGGATCATTTGATGGCGGAACAACGCCGATGGACCGATTGTCCTATAGCGGGCCGTGGCAGTAGCCGCGGGACAATGACGGCCACAAACAAGGTGCGTGCGATAAAGTGAGCGGGTTGGACAAGGAGGCCGTGGCCGCGGCCTATAATCGCGGCCTGGCCCTGGAGAAATCCGGCGATAGTGCCGGTGCAGCCGAAGCCTATCGCCGGGTTCTTGAACTTGACCCCGAAGACCACGGCGGTGCCTCGATCCGCCTGGCGGCAATGGGACGGGGCGAAGCGCCGGAAAAGATGCCGGATGCCTATGTCGCGACCCTCTTCGATCAGCATGCGGACGATTTCGACGAAATTCTTGTCGAGCAGTTGCGCTACTGCGTTCCGCTGCTGTTGCGCGAGCAGTTGCGCGCCCATGCGGATGGCACCTTTGCCCGGGTGTTGGATCTCGGCTGCGGGACCGGGCTGACCGGCGTCGCGCTCGAAGACTGCGCACAGCACATCACCGGCGTCGATCTGTCGGAGCGTATTGTGGAACTTGCGTTCGACCGCGAGATCTATAACGATCTTTACGTTGGAGAGGCGGTCGAATTCCTCAAGGAATACGAGGAGGACGACAATCCCGATCCGCGCTGGGACCTGATTGCGGCGACGGATGTGTTTCCCTATCTCGGCGATGCCGGGCCGATTGTCTCTGCCGCCGCCAACCGTCTGAAACCCGCCGCCCTGTTCGGGTTTTCCACCGAAACACTACCCCGCGATGAACTGGACGGCAGACCCTACAAGGTCGGGCCGGACAAGCGTTTTGCCCACGATCCGATGTACATCCAGTCTGTTCTGGCCGACAACGGATTTGAAATCCTTGCCATGGACGACATCACGGTTCGTCTTGAAGACGCCGTGCCCGTTCCCGGTCACCTCGTGCTTGCACTCAAACAATAATCACCTCTCCATCTGATTTATATCGGGTCAGCTCCGGTTGACAGCCCACCCATTCGCGCCTTGGATGTGGGTAGGCGCAAATAGCCCGGCCGGCGCTCTTGCCGTGGCCGCAACGGATCGGAGGGTACTATGAGTGATTCAGTCTATAAGACCGTCGATATTGTCGGCAGTTCATCCAAGAGCATCGAAGACGCTATCGAGAGAGCCGTTGCCAAGGCTTCAAACACGATCAAAAACCTCAACTGGTTCGAGGTCGGGGAAGTACGCGGCCACATCGAAGACGGCAAGGTGGCCCACTACCAGGTAGCTATGAAACTGGGCTTCCGACTGGACTGAGATACGCGGTGTTCCGCTGCAAAGCATGACAGTGGTCGGGGTCATTTCTGACACGCACGGACTGCTTCGACCGGAGGCACTCGCCTGCCTGCAGGGATCGGAGCTGATCATCCATGCCGGTGATATCGGCCCGAAGGACATCCTCGACCGGCTGGGCGAGATTGCGCCGGTCACGGCGGTGCGCGGCAATGTCGACAGTGATTCCTGGCACGCAAATCTTGCGACGGATGAGGTCATCGAACTGAACGGGCGGTTCATCTACGTCAATCACGATCTGGGTGAACTTGATCTGAACCCTGCGCCGGCCGGTTTTGACGTGGTCATATCGGGCCATTCCCACAAGCCGGGCGTAAGCGAGAAGGACTCAATCCTGTATTTGAACCCCGGAAGCGCCGGACCGCGGCGGTTCTCCCTGCCGGTGAGCCTAGCGACGCTCTTGGTCACCAATTCCGCTGTCACGGCAAGTTCGCACGAGCTGGAGGTTTGAGTGCCACCTGAAAGTGATGGAGCTGACCAGGCAAATACAACTAATAGTTGTAGCCAGAAAGCAGACGAACGCACCGGTATCGTCAAGATCGGTGCACGATTCCGGCACCTGGACATTGTGCATCCGGCCGACAGGGGACACGCGCTGGCCGGCAGATTCCATATTGGCGTCGAGATTTGCCTTTCCTCACGTTATAATTCGTGATGTTAAAACAAAGCGTTATAAGAAAACTTTTATTCTACTAAATTTTTAGTTTGACAATCTGCCATAATTAACCAGAGAATTTGCGAGCCAGATTTACCTGGAAGAATGAAATCTCGGGAGGAGAAGAGATGCGTAAGTATCTGCTATCCGCAGTAGCAGTCGCGGCCGTAGTCGCGTGGACCTCGGCGGCGCACGCCGATGCAGCTGCGGCAAAGAAATGGATTGATCAGGAATTTCAGCCTTCTGTGCTCAGTAAAGACGAGCAGATGGCCGAAATGGAATGGTTCATAAAGGCCGCCGAACCGTTCAAGGGTATGGAGATCAACGTCCTCTCCGAAAGCATACCGACCCATTCCTACGAAAGTGAAGTGCTGACCAAGGCCTTCGAAGACATGACCGGAATTAAGGTGAACCACCAGATTCTCGGTGAGGGCGAGGTCGTACAGGCCGTGCAGACCCAGATGCAGACCAAGCGGAACCTTTATGACGCCTATGTCAACGATTCCGATCTGATCGGAACGCATTCGCGCCTGCAGCTTGCCTACAACCTGTCCGACTGGATGAAGGGCGAGGGTGCTGACGTCACCAACCCGGGTCTCGATCTGGACGATTTCATGGGCACGCAGTTCACCACCGGTCCGGACGGTGATCTTTATCAGCTGCCTGACCAGCAGTTTGCGAACCTCTACTGGTTCCGCAAGGACTGGTTCGACCGTCCTGAATATCAGGAGGCCTTCAAGGCAAAATATGGTTATGACCTTGGCGTGCCGGTCAACTGGTCGGCCTATGAGGACATCGCCGAATTCTTCTCCAAGGACGTGAAGAATATCGATGGCGTGGATATCTTCGGCCACATGGACTACGGCAAGCGTGCACCCGACCTCGGCTGGCGCATGACCGATGCGTGGCTTTCCATGGCCGGTGCGGGTTCTAAGGGTGAGCCAAACGGCATTCCCATCGACGAATGGGGCATCCGCATGGAAGCCGGCACCTGCAACCCGGTCGGCGCCTCTGTGTCGCGTGGCGGTGCAGCCAATGGCCCTGCGGCGGTCTACGCCATCCGCAAATGGGACGAATGGCTGCGCAATTATGCACCTCCAGGAGCAGCTTCGTTCGACTTTTATCAGTCGCTGCCGGCGCTCAGCCAGGGCAATGTCGCCCAGCAGATCTTCTGGTACACGGCCTTTACCGCCGACATGGTGAAGCCGAAATCCGAAGGCAACAACACCGTCGATGACGACGGCAATCCGTTGTGGCGCATGGCTCCCTCACCGCACGGCCCTTACTGGGAAGACGGCCAGAAGGTCGGTTATCAGGACGTCGGATCCTGGACGATCCTGAAGTCGACGCCGGTCGATCGTGCCAAGGCTGCATGGCTCTACGCCCAGTTCGTGGTCTCCAAGACCGTCGATGTGAAGAAGTCCCATGTGGGTCTGACCTTCATCCGCGACAGTTCGGTCAACCATGAATCCTTCTCCGAGCGGGCTCCGAAGCTCGGCGGACTGGTCGAGTTCTATCGCTCACCTGACCGCGTTGCATGGTCGCCAACCGGCATCAACGTGCCGGACTATCCGAAGCTTGCCCAGATCTGGTGGCAGCAGATCGGTGACGTCAACTCGGGCGCATTCACGCCACAGGAAGCCATGGACCGGCTGGCCCAGGAAATGGATGTCACCATGGGCCGCATGCAGGCGGCTGATGAACAGGCCAATGTCTATGGCGGTTGCGGCCCGCGCCTGAACGATGAGAAGGACGCCGCCTTCTGGTATGAAAATGGTGGTGCAAAGCCGCCGCTGGAGAACGAAAAGCCGCAGGGCGAGACGGTCAAATATGAAGACCTCGTCGCCCGCTGGGCTGCCCAATAAGGCATTCTCCCTGTCGTGCCCGCCAATTGCGGGCCGACCCTGGCCGGGGCCTTTGGGTCCCGGCTTATTATGAAAAAAGCGTTTTCCAGCCGAAAAGGCACCGCGTGGACAATGGTCCACCGCCGAAAGATACGTGAATATGGCCCTTGAACTCACAAACGTCACCAAGCGCGTCGGCGTTGATACCCACATCAAGGAAACGACCCTTCGCCTCGAGCCCGGACATTTCAATGTTCTGCTCGGCGAAACGGGAGCGGGCAAGACCTCGCTGATCAAGCTGATGGCCGGTCTTGACCGAGTTGCTTCGGGAAAGATCATCATGGATGGCCGCGACGTAACCGATCTGAGCACGCAGAAGCGCAACATCAGCCTGGTCCATCAGTTCTTCGTCAACTACCCGCATATGACGGTCTTCGACAACATTGCATCGCCGCTGAGAATAGCGGGCATGGCAAAATCGGAAATTCAGGGAAGGGTGGAAGAAGCCGCCGATATCCTGCAACTGCGGCCAATGCTCAATCGGCGGCCGAACGAATTGTCCGGCGGTCAGCAGCAGCGCACGGCATTGGCACGCGCGATCGCCAAGGAAAGCAATGCGGTGTTTCTGGACGAACCGCTCGCCAATCTCGACTACAAGCTGCGTGAAGAATTGCGTGAACAGCTGCCGGATCTGTTTGCCGGGCGTGGTGCGGTGGTTGTCTATGCCACCTCGGAACCCGAAGAAGCGCTTTTGCTCGGGGGTTATACGTGCCTGATGGACGATGGAAGGGTCACACAATTTGGCCGGACGGCGGAGATTTACCGCAACCCGCAGGATCTTGTTTCCGCGGAAGTGTTTTCCGACCCACCCATCAATACCGCGCCGATTCACAAGCAGGGTAACGAGGCGCGGCTCAACGCCAATGTCAAATGGACCCTCAAAGACACGGCCGCATCGCTCGCCGACGGAGACTACACGGTTGCGGTACGGCCCAATCACGTCACGCCGGTCAAATCGTCCAGAGACCTCGTTCCGATGATGGGCATCGTGCAGGTCACCGAACTCAGTGGCTCGGAAAGCAGTGCCCATTTTTTGCTCGGCGATCAGAGCTGGGTGTCTCTGGCACCGGGCGTGCATCCCTATCGGGTCGGAGACGATCACCAGTTTTACATGGACCCGTCCAAGTGCTTTTACTTCGCGCCTGACGGCAAATTCGCGGCTTGAGGGCGCGGGACCATGGCTAAGATCACACTCTCCAGGCTGAGACACAGCTACTTTCCCAATCCTGCCGGGCCGCAGGATTATGCGCTCAAGGAAATCGATCTCGATTGGGACGACGGCGGCGCCTATGCGCTGCTGGGTCCGTCCGGATGCGGAAAATCGACCCTGTTGAACATCATTTCAGGCCTGATCGTTCCCTCCGAAGGCAGTATTTTGTTCGATGACAGGGACGTCACCGGCCTGCCGCCTGCCGAGCGCAACATCGCGCAGGTGTTCCAGTTCCCGGTGATCTACGACACGATGACCGTCTTCGACAATCTCGCCTTTCCCTTGCGCAATCGTCGCGTGCCCGCGGAAAAAGTCGCGGCGCGCGTTAAGGAAATTGCCGAGATGCTCGAAGTCACAGACATGCTGCAAACGCGAGCAGCAAACCTTTCGCCGGACAACAAACAGAAGATATCCATGGGGCGAGGCCTCGTCCGCGACGATGTCAATGTCGTCATGTTCGACGAACCGCTGACGGTGATCGACCCGCACCTGAAATGGAAGCTGCGTTCCAAGCTGAAAGAATTGCATCAGCGGGTCCGGGCGACGATGATCTACGTCACCCACGACCAGACCGAAGCGCTGACCTTCGCCGATCAGGTTGTCGTCATGCAGGAGGGCGATGTGGTGCAGATCGGTACGCCGGTCGAGCTATTTGATCGGCCGGCCCACACCTTTGTCGGCCATTTCATCGGATCGCCGGGCATGAATGTGCTGCCGTGTGCAGTGCGTGATGGTGGCGCCTTCCTGGGCGACACCCGGGTTACACTTGAGGGGGCGGTCAGCGCCGATGCGCAAGGTGACACGCAGATCGGCATACGGCCGGAATTTGTGTCACTGGCAACGACCGGCCTGGAAGCGAAAGTGCGCAAGGTCGCCGATGTCGGCCGCCACAATGTGGTTGAGGCGATGCTTGGCGATATCCGTGTCAACGCCATCGTCGAGGGCGCCGCGCCTGCACAGGGCGAAACAGTGCACCTGAATTTCGAACCGGCCCAGACCCGCCTCTACAATGATGGCTGGATAGCCACCGAGCCGGGGGAGGCCGCCCAATGAAAACCGTAAACCAGAGGGCCTGGTTCTTCGTCGCTCCGGTGCTTTTGCTTGTCGCCTTCAACGCGCTTATCCCGATGATGACGGTGGTCAACTATTCGGTCCAGGAGACCTTCGGGGACAATCTGTTTTTCTGGCAGGGCGTCGACTGGTTCGAGAAGCTGCTGAATTCAGACCGCTTTCATGCGGCCCTCGGGCGTCAGTTCCTGTTCACCGGCATCATTCTGGCGATCGAGGTACCGCTCGGTGTCATCATCGCGCTGGCGATGCCGCGCAAAGGGTTCTGGGTGCCCGTGTGTCTGGTGACTATGGCGCTGCCTATGCTCATTCCCTGGAATGTCGTCGGCGCCATGTGGAACATCTTCACGCTGCCGGATATCGGCCTTCTCGGCTATTTCATGAACCACACGCTGGGCCTTAACTACAACATGACCCAGGACCCGCTTGCGGCCTGGATCACCATCATCGTCATGGATGTCTGGCACTGGACGTCGCTGGTCGTCCTGCTCAGCTATGCAGGTCTCGTCTCAATTCCCGACGCCTATTACCAGGCTGCCAAGATCGACGGCGCATCCAGCTGGTCCGTGTTCCGTTACATCCAGCTTCCGAAGATGAAGCAGGTGCTGACCATCGCCATACTGCTGCGCTTCATGGACAGCTTCAACATCTACACCGAACCTTTTGTTTTGACCGGCGGCGGTCCGGGCAACTCAACGACATTGCTGTCCATCGATCTCGTCAAGATCGCCCTTGGCCAGTTCGACCTCGGTCCGGCAGCCGCCATGTCGCTCATCTATTTTGCAATCACGCTTCTGGCCTCATGGCTCTTCTACACGCTGATGACCAGAAACGATGCCCGTTAGAGCAAGTTGAGGTTAGCGTGGACCATTTGAAGGCGCAACGACGCCGATGGGCCGATTGTCCGCCACCCCTGAAGGGAAAGAGTATGTTGAAACAAAACACTGAATGGGCCGGGCGATTTTGCCCGCTGACTGCGTTGGCTTGCACTTGTGGTGGGTTGGCACCACGGCGCGCAAGCCGTCTTGTCAGCGATCAAAATCGCCTCGGTCAAATGATCTACGCTAACCTCATCTTGCTCTAGGTAAGGACAGATGCAAAAAAGAAGCATTATTCCAATCCTCTATATCCTGTTCCTGCTCCTGCCGATCTACTGGCTTGTGGCAATGAGCTTCAAGACAACGGGCGAAATTCTCTCTGGCTTTTCGTTGTTTCCGCAAACCTGGACCTTCGACAATTACCGGGTGATATTCACCGATCCGACGTGGTATTGGGGCTATATCAACTCGATCATTTATGTGTCCCTCAACACGGTCATTTCGGTGGTCGTTGCGCTGCCCGCGGCCTACGCGTTTTCGCGCTACAATTTCCTTGGCGGCAAGCAGCTCTTCTTCTGGCTTTTGACCAACCGCATGGCGCCCGCGGCGGTGTTTGCACTGCCGTTTTTCCAGCTCTATTCGGCCGTCGGCCTGTTCGACACGCATCTCGCGGTGGCGCTCGCCCATTGCCTGTTCAATATCCCCTTGGCGGTCTGGATCCTCGAGGGCTTCATGAGCGGAGTGCCGAAGGAACTCGATGAAACCGCCTATGTCGACGGCTATTCCTTCCCGCGGTTTTTTATCAGCATTTTCCTGCCGGCGATCAGCTCTGGCGTCGGCGTCGCGGCCTTCTTCTGTTTCATGTTTTCCTGGGTTGAGCTGCTGCTGGCCAAGACACTGACGGCGGTTGCGGCAAAACCCATTGCCGCGACCATGACAAAGACGGCATCGAGCGCCGGATATGAGCTTGGCCTGCTGGCTGCGGCAGGCACGCTGACAATCATACCGGGCGCGATCGTCATCTATTTCGTCCGCAACTACATTGCCAGGGGCTTTGCCCTGGGGAGGGTCTGATGCTGAGCTGGATGGCATGGACGTGGCCGACGGCCCTGGTGTTCATCGGTATTTTCACGGCAATGGCGGTGCTGACGGTAATCGAGATCCGTTATCCGGGCGGCAACGAACGCATGGGTGTGTTCGGTCTCGTCACCACACGCGGCGACAGGCTGTTCATATCGCTGCTCGGCACCGTCTACATATTCCTTGCCTGGCTCGGCATTATGGGCATGCCCCTTTGGGCGCCGCTGGGCCTGAGTATCCTGTGGGGCATATTCTGTTTCTGGAAAGTTTAATCCGATGGCTGGCCGCATCGTTGTTCCAAAGCTGCGTCTTGTATGCCTGCTGTTGTCGTTCGCCATTGTACCTGCGTTCCAGGCAACGGCTCAGGAAAGAATTGTATTGGACATTCGCGGTGTCGTGGAACGGCCTGCATTCTACTATTCCGGCGACAACGCATTGGCAGTGGTTCTGGCGCATCAGTCCGGTCTGGATGCCGGCTCCTGGCGTCCTCTGGCGGAACGGTTGTTGAACGAAGGGATTTCGTCAGTGGCGTTGACCAGTACCTCGTCTGACGACGTATTGGCGGCAGCGGATTTTCTGGACAGCAAAGGCCACGAGAACATCACACTGATTGGCGCAAGCATCGGCGGTGGCGCCGTCCTCCACGCGATGTCCCGCCAGGATCCTGTATCTGTGAAAGGCGTTATATTACTCGCACCGGCGGACGGGCATGCGCTTCAGTCCGAGACCCGAAGAAAACTCTTTGTCGTGGCAATGGAAGATTTTTTTGCAGGGAGAACCTATTCCGGCTTCGACAAGGCGGCTGAACCGAAGGTTCTGCTTGAATACCCCGGCGCGGAACACGGACAGGAACTTCTGGACGGCCCGCATGGCGAGAACCTGATTGGAGCGATACTGAAATTCATCAAGGGTTAAAGCGCTTCACTGTCTTTCAAAATCGCTGACCGTTTTTCAGTGAAATGGCTGTATCGAACCAGAAAGGGCTTGGAAAAACGAAAGATTTTGTATGTAGTGGCAGGACGTGCGGGATGCCTTGGGACGGGACGATTGATGAGACAAAAGAAAAAAGCTGAATTTCTGACCGAAGTCGAGCTTGAATTTATGACCCGTCTCTGGGAATTGGGCGAGGGTACCGTGCGTGACGTCCTGGCCAAACTGGCCCCCGGACGCGACCTTGCATACACGTCAGCGGCGACGATCATGAGGATCCTTGAGCAGAAGGGATTCGTTACCAGCACCAAACAGGGCAAGACATTTGTCTACCGGGCGTTGCTCTCCAAAGACGCCTACCAGACCCGATCCCTGAAAGATCTGTCCGAAAAGCTGTTCGACAACACGCCGGCATCTCTGGTTGCCCGGCTGGTTGATGACAATGATCTTTCCAAGGATGCGCTGAACGAGATCCGGGAACTGCTCGATAGGAGGTTGAAAAATGATACCGACTAGCGCCGTTCTTGACGCCTATCTGAACTTTAACATCCTGCTGGCTTTTGTTTTCGGCCTGTGGATTGTTGCACGTTTTGCCCTCGATCGCATGGGCATGAAACATGCTTATGTCACCCAGCTGAGATTGCTGAACGGCCTGTTCCTGGCGGTTGCCCTCAGCCCGGTCTTTGTCCTGTGTTATGGCCTGATTTTCAAAACCGGCGTGGTCTCGCCGGACTTTTCCATGACCATTTCGGACATCATCGTCGCCCAGTATCTACAGGGCCGTTTCGAAATGAACCCCTCGCAGCTTGAAGCTGTTCTGGGTTTTAGAAACAGCATGACGAGCGACCTTATCAATTTCGACAGCCAGCTTGGCATAATTGTTTCCGCCTTTTTGATATCCGGCATGGCGTTTTTTACCACTCGTCTGGCCATCAGTTTCCACCGGCTGCACAAGATCATCGACAGCAGCTTTGCCTGGCGTCGTTTTGGCAACCTGCATTTGCTGCTTTCCGATACGACCCGCGTTCCGTTTTCCACGCGCACACTGCGCAGGCGCTATGTCGTCATTCCGTCGAACATGCTGGCCGAAAGCGAGGATCTCAAGATCGCACTGGGGCACGAATTGCAGCATCTGCGCCAGTCAGATATCGAGTGGGAAATTGCACTTGAATTTCTAAAACCGATCTTCTTCTGGAATCCGGTCTATTACATCTGGAAACGCCAGGTCGAACAGCTGCGCGAGCTCTCCTGCGACCAGCAGGTCATCGCCCGCAACCACTATGATGTTGAGGCCTATTGCCGTTGTCTGCTTCGGGTGTGCCAGAACAGCCTTCGCCGGGATCACCTGTTTTCGGTGTCGCTGCCCAAGGTCGCTCTGTTCAAGCCGGATCGTTCAATGTTCGGCCGCACGCCAGCAATCCTGCTGCGCGACAGGCTGGTTTCGCTGTGTGAGGGCAGTGTCGAGCGCAATCGCAAATCGGCCTTGGTCTGCTTCATGGTTCCACTCATTGCTATGGTCGGTGTGGCCACGATCGCAATCCAGAAGCCCAACGACTGGAGCCAGGACAGGATCATGTTGTCCACCATCATCAATCTGGACCGGTTGGCGATGCGCAACAGCCTGGCAACGCCGCCCAGCCGTTGATATCTGACACCTTCGTGCTGATGGACTGATCAAACGGAGCCGGATGCCTCCGAAATCGTTCAGGTCTGCGCCGCGATCCTGCCCGTCTTGCGCTGCTGGTCCGGCTCAATTTTTGTTCCGTTCTTGCATGCCGGAATTGAGATCGTATAGTCTTTGCTGCGCGCCGTTATCTGCATCTCATGCAGCAGGCCGCGCCGGGTTAGTCTCTTCCCCGGTTTGTACTGTGGATACGCTGAGAATTCCTTCCGGGATTGTATCCACCCGCCAAAAGACGCTCCACGTCGATCGACGGTGAAATTCTCATTCACCTTCTCCGCCGGACCCCAGACGGGCAGGGCGGCAGAAACAGCAATGTCCAGTCCGGCGTTGCCGGGCGAATGCAAGGAGCAGTCATGAAACGGGTAGGTGTCATCGGTCTTGGCGACATGGGAAGCGGCCTCGCCAAAAACCTCTTGAAGAATGGTTTTTCAGTCACCGGCTTTGATCTTTCACAATCGCGCATGGACGATTTTGTCGCCATGGGCGGCACAGCGGCAGGCAGTCCGGGTGATGTCGGTGCTATTTCCGACGCGGTCTTTGTCATGGTTATGAACGGCAACCAGGCCAAGGATGTGATCCTGGGTGAGGGCGGTCTGACATCGACCTTGGCAAAGGGATCGGTTGTTCTTTTGACGGCAACCATCAAGGCTTCCGAAGCGCGCGAGATCGGAGCCGCCATGCAGGGCTCCGGCATCGATCTGATCGACAGCCCGGTGAGCGGCGGATTTCCCGGCGCTCAAGGCGGCACGCTGACAATGATGGCCGCCGGCGCGCCGCAGGTGCTCGACGAGTTCAAGCCGGTAATGGAAGCGGTCTCGAGCACCATCCACCGCGTCGGAGAGGAACCAGGAGCAGGCCAGACCGTCAAGGCGTGCCTTCAGTCGCTGATCGGTTCGATCTTCTCCGCCACATTCGAGGCCGCTGCGCTGGCTGCCAAAGCCGGTGTCAGCGGCGAGGTGCTCTACAACGTTTTCTCGACTTCGGGAGCCGGTTGCGGTGTTGCCAACACCGCGCTTGAAAATATCATTGACCGCAAATTCGAAGGCACCGGCAGCCATATTGGAACCATGCACAAGGATTTGACGATCTCGCTTGATATGGCGCGTGAACTGGGCGTGCCGCTGCACACGGCATCGACAGCAATGCAGCTCTTTCATGCGGGCAAGACCAAATACCCCAACGGCGACAACTGGGTCGTTACGAGGGTCATCGAAGAAATCATAGGCGCAGAATTGCACCGCTAGAGCGAGTTGAGATTAGATTGAATCATTTGACCGAGGCGAATTTGGTCGCTGACAAGGCGGATTGCGTGCCGTGGTGCCAACCCACCACAAGCGCGAGCCAACGCAGTCAGGGGGCAAAATCGCCCGGCCCGTTCAACGTTGTGTTTCAACATGCTCTTTCCTTTCAAGGGTGGCGGACAATCGGCCCATCGGCGTCGTTGCGCCACTTGCCCGATGCACCACATCGTGCTGCGCGACGCGCCTAGCCGAGTGAACCGATTTTCCGCCATCAAATGATCCAAGCTAACCTCAACTCGCTCTAGGGAGACTGAAACAATGAAACTGGGCGTAATCTGCGACGGCATCAGCCGCGACCTCGGCCATGCCCTGAACGTCATGGACGAGTTTGGTCTCGACTATGCCGAACTGCAATTTGTCGGCGACACGGAAGTCGGCGATCATTCGAAAGAGCAAATCGCCGCAATCAAGGATTTGCTCGAGCAGCACAACAAGCCTGTCTCCTGTCTTTCACGTCACATCTTTGCCGGCATGACGACGGCTAACCGGCCGGGCGATGAGCTGCATGTCAAACACATGGACGCGCTGAGGCGGGTGATAGACATGGCGCACGAGCTCGGATCGCCGCTTGTGCGCATCATGACCTCGAAGAAGGAGCAGATCCTTTGGGGCAGCAACGGTGCGGAAAAGTGGAATGTCGCCAAGGGTGCCTGGGAGACGCTGCCGCCTTTGATCGCGCCGGCCGTTGAGCTGGCAAAGGCCGAGGGCGCGACGCTGGTTGTCGAGACCGGCAATGGCACCATGGTCAATTCCAACTATACAGCACGCAGGCTGATTGACGATCTGGATGCCAAGGACACGCTGAAGGTCCTATGGGATCCGGCAAACAATTGCTGGTGTCACGAACGTGCTTATCCGGATGGCTACGAGGAAGTCCGCGACGGCTATCTCGGTCATGTCCATATCAAGGATGTGATGGTCGACACGCCACGGGCAACACTGGAAGTGCGCGAAATGGGCACCGGCCAGCTTGCAGACCAGTTCCAGCCTATGGCCGATGCGCTGCGGGCGGACAATTATGACGGCGTAATTTCATTTGAGAGTGTCTATCATCCGGGCAATGGCGATTTTGAAGCCGGCTTCAGGCATTCAATCGGCCTGTTCAAGCAAATCTTCGGCTAGCGAACATGGCGTATCCCGGAAAGGGGCTCCGTGGCATGCCAGACCTCCACCTTCTGGCAATGAGGGGCGGGATTTGTTCCGCCCCTTTTTATCCGCTGGTCAAAGCGCCAGGATGACCTTTCCCGTTCGGCTGCGCGAGCAGCACGCCATCATGCGATCATTGGCATTGTGCTCGGCCTGGCTCAGCACCTTGTCCTGGTGATCGATGTCGCCATCGATCACCGCAATTTCGCAGGACCCGCACAAACCCTCTTTGCAGTCGCACGGCACATCGATGCCGGCTGCGTGCAGCGTCTCGAGCAGGATCTGGTCGGCGGGAACGTTGATCGTCAAATCCGAATCGCGAAGCTCTGCCTCGAAGGCGTGTTCCTTGTCCGGATCAAGATGGGAATCCACCGCCGTAAAGTGCTCGACGTGGAGCGTGTTTTCCGGCCATCTCCCTGCCATTTCTTCCAGACGGTCGAGCAGCCGTCCAGGGCCGCAGGCATAGATCTGTGTGTCTTCGCCGGGCCCAGCGCACAGGTCTTCAAGATCCATCCTCTGGCCATCGGCTTTTGCATAGAGCGTGAGGTTGTCGCCGTGGTCCCGCTCTAGCCGTTCGATGAACGACATCGATGCCGGCGCGCGGCCGGCATAGTGGAGTTCATAGGGCCTGCCCAGTGCCTTCAACCGGTCTGCCTTCGCGATAATTGGCGTAATGCCGATGCCGCCGGCGATCAGGATGTAGCGTTTCGCGGTTTCATCCAGCCGAAAATGGTTCTTGGGACCGCACATCTTGATGGTCGCGCCGGCCTTCAGTGTCTCGTGTATGTGCACGGAACCGCCTCGGCCATCTTCTTCCCGCAGAACGGCCACCTGATAGCATGATCGGTCGTCCGCATCGCCGCAAAGCAAATATTTGCGTTCGAAGTCGCCGACCAGAAGATCGATGTGCGAGCCGGGGCTCCAGCGCGGCAAGCGACGCCCGCGCGCATCCTCCAGCATAATCCGCACGACACCGTCCGCTTCCGGCAGGATTTCGGCAACTCTGACCTGTCGGGCAATATCCGCTTTCGAGGGCGCGCCGATGGAAAACGTCCTGCGCTCATTCAAAATGCCGGGGTTCGCGCGCTCAGGATTGTCTGCAGGGTCCCATTCCACCCAGAGGCTGTGTGGTCCCCGGAACGATGTGTTCGGGAGATAGCAGTACTCCTGATTGGCAACCAGCTGCATATGTGGCAAACGGCGGGTGAACTCCTCCAGGATGATGCGCATTTCCATGCGGGCGAGATTCTTGCCCAGGCATTGGTGGCTGCCGTAACCGAAGGTCAGATGATCGGTTGTGTTGTCGCGGTATATGTCGAGCTCGTCCGGATTCTCGAAATGGCGTTCGTCATGATTGGCCGAGGTCATGACGATCAGCAGCTTGGATCCTTCGGGAATATCCACGCCGCCGACGTTGGTATCGGCCATGGCGATCCGCCGCCAGGCGACAATGCTGCCCGATGCACGCAGGCATTCCTCGACCGTATTCGGAACAAGGGTGGGGTTCTCACAGACCTCATCCCAAACATCCCTGTCGGACAAAAGCAGCCGCATGGCATTTGCAATGGCGTGTGCCGTCGTCTCGTGGGCGGCCACCAGACCCGCCATCATCATCGAGTGAAGATAGGAATCGGTCACCACATCGGGCAGCTCCTGCTGCTTGCGGATGGAAAAGCGCATCCAGCCGTGACCCGATGGATCGGCGCGCATCTTTTCGATGACCTTGCCGGAATACTGCCAGAATTTGCCGACGGATTCGGCAACAGCCACCTGTTCTTCCGGCGAAGGTCTGCCCCAGGTATTGACGGTGTGTGCGACCGAAAAAGCCTTCAGCGGACCCATGTCCTCTTCCGGAACGCCAAGAAAATGCAGCGCCACGGTCAATGGGATCTCATAGAGCATTTCATCGACCAGATCCGCTTTGCCCTTGTTGATGAAATTGTCGATGAATTCGCTGGTCAGCCGCCGCACCTTCGGCTCGTGATGCGCAAGCTGTGCCGGTTCGAAGGACTGCATGAGGGCGCGTCGTCGGGCCATATGTTCCGGCTCGTCTTCATTCACCAGGGTGCGGTTCATGCCGTAGTCGTAGCGCTCGAGCGTATCGATGGCCTCCTGCGAGACGGGCGTGATTTTTTCAAGAGCGATGGCCGGCGAGAAGACCGAATTGTCGCGGAATACGGATTTCACGTCGTCATAGCGGGTGACAACCCAATAGCCGAGCATCGGGCTGTAGAAGACCGGCTCCCGCTCGCGTGACCAGCGAAGGGCGTCGGCAGGATCGACCTGATAGGGGCCCTTGAATGGATCGAACGCGGCCGCCTGTGAAGATATGGGGCAGCCATTCGGGGCGGTTTGGTCAGGCGGGAAGGGGCATCCGGTCGCCTGACTGGACGCCAATGCCTTTTCGGCGTTTTCTTCATTGTCCGTCGGACCTTGCGCCATGCCTGTTTCCCTTGGTCGTTGCTTTGTTCTCAGATTTCCGCGATCGATCCGAGTTCGTCATGCAGGCGGTCGAGCGTTTCGTCGTCGATCGCCGCGAACGCGCCGGTCACCCAACGCGCATTGGCCTTTGCCATCTCGTCAAATGTGTCCAGACCCTTTTCGGTCAGGCGGATGAGATAGCGCCGCCGGTCATTCGGATCGGCGACCCGCAGTACCAGTCCGTCGGCTTCCATGCGGTCAAGCAACGAGGAAATGTTGCCGGACGGGGTCAGGAGACTGGCGCCCAGATTGCCAATAGAAAGGCTGTTTTCCGGAGCGCGATAAAGCTGCGAAAGCACATCGAAGCGGACAAAACGCGCACCGAACGTCTTTTGCATCTGGGCGCCGACATCCGATTCTATGCGGCGTGATGTTCTGACGAGGCGCAGCCAAAGACGCAACACGCGGCGCTCGCGCTCGCTATAACTTTCTTCGACCGCAGAGCCCTTTTTCTGCCCGGCCTGCGTGTCTTGCATCTTCTGATCCATAGGACGGAAATATCATTCAGCGCCCAAACTGCCAATCGGTTTGTGGCTGGTTGGCGCGGGTGGCATTTTGCAAACTGCGTCCCGATTGTGCAATTTGAGCATGTCTTGTTTAGATTGAAGCATTTGACCGAGGCGATTTTGGCCGCTGACAAGGCGGGTTGCGCGCCGTGGTGCCAACCCACCACAAGCGCGAGCCAACGCAGTCAGAGGGCAAAATCGCCCGGCCCATTGGCTACAATATTTCAACAACATCGCCCTTCCCAGGGTGGGGAAAATCGGCCCATCGGCGTTGTTGCGCCGCTTGCCCGATGCACCACATCGCGCTGCGCGACGCGCCTGGCCAAATGGACCGATTTTCCGCCATCAAATGCTTCAATCTAAACAAGACATGCCCTAGATAACCGTTGAGCATCGCACAATTGCCAAAATTGGCCATTCCCATGTTCTGTTGTAATATTCGAACCATGGAAGGTGAGCGATGCTTCGCTCTATCGCATTATTGGTGATTTTGTTATTCGCGGCCTCCACCGGTAGTGCGGTTGCGAAGGACGTCACGCGGACCTTCAACACGCCGACAATCAACGGCGTCCGTCTCGACTGGTGCAAGTTCTTCGGAAGCCAGTGCGGTGAACCGGCTGCAGAGCTGTTCTGTCAGCAGAATGGCTACACACGGGCGGTACGTTTTTCCATTGATCCGGGCCTCGGCGCATTTGGCGTGCCTACGGTGGTGTTCGGCGACGGTCGTTTGTGCCGGGCCGCAATTTGTTCCGGATTTCGGGCGATTACCTGCGCCAAACCAGCGCCGGTTGAAGTTAAAAAGAAAGACAAATCCAATGAACCCGCTGGCGGTCAGATTGTCGGCAGGCCCGGCAAATCGCCCGGTCCGAAGATGATAACTGTGGTCGTCAATAAAAATACGACGCGGTTCCGGTATCCGCAGGTCAACAATGTCAGGCTCGACTGGTGCCGCAACTGGGGCAGCAATTGCGGAGAGCCGGCAGCAAATCTCTTTTGCCAGGACATGGGCTTTGCCAGAGCCAACAGGTTCGTCATTGACGATACGACAGGAAAGAAAGGCATCCCTAGCCTGGTGTTCGGCGACGGGCGTGTGTGCAATGCCCGATATTGCAACGCCTTCAAGCTTATCGCCTGCACCCGTAGAGAAGCCCGCGAGGATGTCGCTGAGCCGGCCCAACCACGGCCGGACGCCGATCAGCCGGACGCTGAAACCGATGTGGATGTAACAGTTGTGCCGATCCCGACGCGCAAGCCGGCGCCGACGCCAAAGGCGGAAACCGCGGCAAAACCTGTTGAGCGCCCCAAGCCGGCTGCAAAGAGCGAGGGTGCCGTCAAGCCGGCGATCGGGTTTGCAAAGTTTGAGCCGCTGGCTCCGACGGTTATCGCTGTGAACTGGATCAACCTTCTCGATACAATCGACCAATATCCGGAGGGTGCAAGCCTTTACAAATGTGCAAGCGGCGATTGCTCCCTAGCAAACTCGGCGGATTTCGAAGTCAGCCCGGATGGGCGGAACCAGACCGTGCAACTCAATTTCCGGGTTGGCGACGTGCCGCACGCTTCCGGCGCCCTGTGGCAGGCCAGCTATCTACCCTTCCCACCCTTTGCGCAAGGGTCCAAAGCCGATCTCAGCCCGCAGGGCCTTCTCGACTACGAAATGGTCAATCTCAAAGAGGGCTGGTTTTCCGTCGATCTGAAAGCGCTGGCGAAGGACCTCCCCGGCGGCAACGGGCAGGCCATCATCCACGTGCGGGTGCTGCCGGTATCGGAAGCCGGCCTCGAACAGGTCGTCGGCCAACCGTCGAATACAATGCGGATTTTCTACGGCACCGATTTGCCGCCGCAGCCGCCTTACGAATTCTACGCAAAGGAAAAAGTACCGGACAGCAGGCCGCTGGTGCGCATGACAAAGCTTGAGTTCGAGCCGTTTCACAAGATCGCGCGATGGCCGCCCGGCTGCAAGACATGGGAAGAAAAATACGACAAGGACGAAAAAAAGTTCCTCGAGAAGGTGGGCAGGTTTCTGTCCGGTGCATGGAACTGGACAAGCAAGAGCTACCAATGGATGAAGAACCGTGTCGTCGATATCGCAGGCACACTGACGTTGAACCTGATACCGGACAGCGCGATGGAGTTCGCGCTGAATTCAGCGCTTGTATCTGCCGGAATCCCGCCGGACATCCCCAATATCAACGCCGTGATGCGTGACGGTGTCGATGGTCTGGCGCGCGGTGTCGCCAAAACGGCCGTTCAACAGGTGCCAACCGCCGATCTTGCCTCGAATGTCGGTGATCTTGCCGTCGACATCACCATTGAGACGGCGTCCGGCATGGCCGAGGAAGAGTTGCGCGACCGGCTGGAGAAGGAGATCGAAAAGCGCTCCCGTCAGGCCCTGCTACAGGCAGCGGACGAGCTTGAGGAAGAGCTCAAGGCAAACGGCAAGAAGGCGCTTTGCTCCACCACATATTTCCAGGGTGTCTACAAGGTGACGATAGAAAACACCGGTGACGAGCGATACACCGATCTCGCCGTCAGGGTCGATGCGGCGCCGGTCTATCTCGAAAAGACCTGGACCGTCGATCTCGCACCCGGCGAAACCATGACGCTGGTCGCCGTTGCCGCCCCGAAAATGCCGAACGGGCCCTACAGCCAGCCACTGCTCTTGCCCGGCAACCGGGCGGAAGAGGATATGAGCCGCTGGTGGAACGAGATCGTCTATGACAAGGAAGTGGAGATCGAAGTATCTCTGCCGGGCGCGCTTGAATGCATCGGCGGTGATCCGACAAGCCAGTTCTGCCAGCGGGAGCGTTTCGTCGCGCACAGTTCGCCGCCGCAGCTGGTGACGGAAGCGTATGAGTTTTCGCAGTAATATCTGATTGATATCACTGTGCACCCTGACTTTTGGTGCGCAGCCAGCGGGAGGCCGTGCGGATATCTTCATCCGTCGGGGGTGCCCGGTCTGCGTGTTGTGGCAGGAAACCATCGCACCGCATTATTTTAGTTCGTTAGCAAGGCTGACTGCGTTTTGCGGCTTCCTGCGCCCGTCGTTCTTGGCATCCACCAGCAGGACCGGGATCTGCAAATTCGGGTGCGCCGTCGTCAATCGAAAGGGCAGCATCGGCCGGAACAGCAACGCAGATGAGAAGCGACAATTGCCGCGCAGCAACAGCGAGGCTCCCATGACGGCGCCGTTCGAGAAGCCGCACAGCACCAGATTACGACCCGCCAGATGATTGCAGGCATATTCGCCAAGAAACGCCTCCAGTTGTCTGGAACGTTCGCGAAGATCGGCCGGATCCGGCCGGTTGGCCTGATCGCGGTGAAAAAACGCATATCCGCCGTCACAGCTGACCGTGCCGCGTATCGATAAAATGGAGGCTTCAGGAGAAATTTCACGGACAAGGGGAACCATA
The DNA here is from genome assembly GCA_024244645.1 of Hyphomicrobiales bacterium. GTDB lineage: Bacteria > Pseudomonadota > Alphaproteobacteria > Rhizobiales > Rhizobiaceae > Hoeflea_A. The sequence goes on along the minus strand of JAAEOH010000325.1, from coordinate 8,136 downwards.
TCGGTCTCGTCGCGTCCGGAGCCATGAAGGGCTATCCAGATGTCTCTAGTGCCATCAGCTCCTTCTTTGAACAGGAATTCCAAGCCGCTGCCCCTGGGTCTATGCGCCGTCACATCCAGCCTTTTCCAACCGGCTTTGCCCTCACCCCCGGACGATCAGATGTGCATCCATGATACCGGCGAAGCGGTCCATCATGCGGGCAAGATAGGCCGGGTCCGAAACGAAGCGTTCATGGGTCAGCAGACCGCGAAAGAATGTACGACTTATGCTCCACAAAAGCGCCGCGTCATCCTCCGCATCATCGGACCCCCGGTAAAGCGCACTGATGGCGGATGAGCTGTCGGCATCCCATTGCTGCAGGTCATCCGCCAGAACATCGTAAAGCCGGCGATCGGTCCGGCAGGCAACAATCACTTCGACAAAAGCGCGCCCTTCCGCCTTGTTGACAATGTGTTTCCAGGAATTGTTGAGCAGTTGCTCGGCAGGAACAGCGGGCCTGACCTGACCGCCTTTCTTGTCTTCATGCATCGGCCGCATGGCCGCGTGCAGCATGCGCATGGCGGTTTCGGCGACCAGAGCCTGTTTTGTTGGAAAATGATGGGTCAGCGCTCCGCGGGAAACGCCGGCCCGTTCCTGAATCCGGTTTATCGAGGTTTCCGCATAGCCGAGCTCGTCGAGGCAGGCGACAACGGCAGCGCAAATGCGCCGTTTCATCGCTTCGGCCTTGATCTCCTTTTTCGAGACTTTTGCCGGGTTCTCCGTCATGGCTGCTTCAGACATGAATGCCGCTTCCCCATCTTTCGATATCGTGCACTTATATCGTCTTGACAGGTTGCATTGCAAGAATTTAAAAACAGAATGTTCGGTCTGCAATCATGATCCGATCACCGGAGGATAAATGTCAAAGGACAATCTGATCATCGGGGGAGCAAGCGGCTTTTGGGGCGAAGCACCGCATGCAACCGGGCAGTTGCTGACATATCCCGGGCTGAATTTTCTGGTCTATGACTATCTTGCCGAAGTCACCATGTCGATCCTGGCACGGGCGCGCATGAAGGACGCGGCGTTCGGCTATGCCACCGATTTTGTCAGCGATGCGATGGCGGGCAATCTGACCGCCATCGCCGAAAACGACGTGAAGGTTCTTACCAATGCCGGCGGTGTCAATCCGCAGGCTTGTGCAGATGCCTTGCATGCGGTCGTTGAAAAGGCCGGTCTGGACCTTAAAATCGCTGTCGTCGAAGGCGACGATCTGATCGCCCGGGCCGGCGAATTCTCCGGCCAGACGGAGATGTTCGACGACACGGCGTTTCCGGGCGCCAACACAATCGCTTCCATCAACGCCTATCTCGGCGCGTTTCCCGTCGCCGCAGCGCTAGATGCCGGCGCCGACATCGTTATTACCGGCCGCTGTGCCGACAGCGCGCTGGCGCTGGCCGCCTGCATTCATCATTTCGGATGGTCACGGACTGATCATGATCTACTGGCTGCAGGATCGCTGGCCGGCCATCTGCTCGAATGCGGCCCGCAGGCAACCGGCGGCAATTTCACCGATTGGGAACAATCGGGCAATCTTGCCGAGATCGGTTACCCGGTCGCCGATATGAAGGCCGACGGAACGTTTACTATCGCAAAGCCCCCGCACACGTCGGGTCTCGTGTCGCCGGCCTCCGTCGGCGAGCAGATGCTTTACGAAATCGGCGATCCGCAGGCCTATATTCTGCCCGATGTGATCTGCGATTTTTCTGACGTTTCGATCCGTCAGACCGGTGCCGACCGGGTGGAAGTCAACGGCGCCCGCGGACGGCCACCCACTGGCCGGTTGAAGGTTTCGGCAACCTATATGGACGGCTATCGGGCCGGCTTTGTCTTTCAGTTCAACGGACGCGATGCGCGCAAGAAAGCCCGCGCTTTTGTCGAGGCGGGGCTGGAGCGGGCGCGGCATCGCCTTAAAGCGCTTGGCGCTCCGGATTTCACCGAAGCGTCGGTCGAATTGTTCGGCGGCCGACCGCCGGACGGCAATTTCGAGGAAATCACGGTCAAGGCTGCGGTGAAGCATGCGGATGCCCGCGCCGTCGGTCTGTTCTTAAAAGAGATGATCGGCGGTGCGCTGGCGACCCCGCCGGGGCTGCATTTTTTCACCGGAGGCGGACGGCCCAAGCCATCGCCGGTCGTGCGGCTGTTTTCGTTTTTGATCGATACCGACGACGTACCGGTTCGTGTTTCGCTGGACGGTCGTGACACCGGTTACGAAGCGCCCCCTTCCGATGTCAGAAATGACAGTGTGCCGGATCGGGCGGAACTACCGCAGGCCGGCGGCGGTGGCGATCTTTTGACGTTGCGCCTTGAAGACCTTGCCTGGGCGCGGTCGGGCGACAAGGGAAACGACGCCAATATCGGCGTCATTGCACGCCGGCCCGATTATCTACCTTGGATATGGCAGGCCTTGGACGAGCCGACGATTGCCGGCGCGTTTGCGCCGTATTTGAAAGGCGGCGTCGAACGGTTCGGTCTTCCCGGGATTCATGGCATGAATATATTGATGCACGATGTACTGGGCGGCGGCGGCGTTGCCAGCCTGCTCAATGATGCGCAGGGCAAGGCTTACGCGCAAAAACTACTGTCGCTGCCGGTCGCATTGCCACGGACGTTGATGGAAAATTCCGCTGGGGGACATTCCTGATGGGCTTTGTCAGTCAGATTCAGACAGGAACGGACGGGTTCAAGAAGAACCAGACGGACATGATTGCGCTGGTCGAGCAGTTGCGCGAACTGGAGACCCGGGCGGTGGACCTATCAGAAAAGCGCCGGTCGCGTTTTGAGGAGCGCGGACAGATTACGCCGCGTGAAAGGCTGGGACGGCTGCTCGATCCGGGCATGCCGTTCATACAGCTGCACACGCTCGCCGGTTATCTGGCCGACAGCACCGACCCGAAAAAGAGTGTTCCCGGATCGTCGCTCATTGCCGGTATCGGCTTTGTTTCGGGCGTACGCTGCATGGTCTGGGTCGACGACAGCGGCATCAAGGCCGGCGCCATGGGCAAGATGAGCCTGCCGGCGGTGCTTTCCATTCAGAGCCTGGCACGCCGCCACAAGCTGCCGCTGATCCACCTAGTCGAGAGCGCCGGGGCCAATCTGATGGAGTACAAGGTTGAGGGCTGGGCACAGGGCGGTGCGCTGTTCCGCAATCTGGCGCTGCTGAGCGCAGACGGCATTCCGACCGTTACCGTGCTGCACGGACCATCGACGGCGGGCGGCGCCTATATGCCTGGGCTTTCCGACTATGTCATCGGCGTCAAGAAAAACGGCATGGCGGCGCTGGCGGGTGCGGCGCTGGTGCACGCGGCGACCGGCGAAAAAGCCGACGACCGGGAACTCGGCGGCTCTGAAATGCATGCAAGCACATCGGGCCTGGTGGAATATCTGGCCGAAGACGATGCACATGGCGTTGCCATTGCCCGCAATGTCGTGCGCCGACTCGACTGGAACAAACGCCTTGCTCCGATCACCGAGCGCAACTTCAAGGAACCGGTCTTCGATCCGGACGAGCTCGCCGGCATCGTGCCGGTGGACTATAAAATCCCCTATGACGTGCGCGAGGTCGTCGCCCGGATCGTCGACGGCTCGGATTTCGAGGATTTCAAGCCGCGCTACGGCGTGTCGACCGTCTGCCTGCAGGCGAGCATCAACGGCATCGCCTGCGGCATCATCGGCAATAACGGGCCGATCGATCCGGCTGGCGCGACGAAGGCGGCACAGTTCATCCAGCTGTGCGATCAGGCCGAGACGCCGCTGATCTTTCTCAACAACACCACCGGCTACATGGTCGGAACCGAATACGAACGGGCCGGCATGATCAAGCACGGCTCCAAGATGATCCAGGCTGTTTCGAATGTGCGGGTGCCGAAAATTACCCTTTACATCGGCGCAAGCTTTGGCGCCGGGAATTACGGCATGAGCGGCGTCGCCTTCGAACCGGACTTTCTGTTCGCCTGGCCAAACGCCACGACGGGCGTCATGGGCGGAGAACAGGCCGCGGGAACCATGACAATGGTGGCGCGGGTATCGGCCAAGCGCAAGGGCGAGGACATCGATGAGGAAAAGCTGGCCGGCCAGCACAAGATGATTGCCGCCCATTTCGACAGCCAGTCGCACGCGTTTTACACGTCCGGGCGCTGCCTCGACCACGGCGTCATTGATCCGCGCGATACCCGCAAGGTGCTCGGCTTTTGTCTCGAGACCTGCCTTGAAGCCAAGAACCGGAAACTGCAGCCAAACGCCTTCGGCGTCGCACGGATGTAGGAGCGCAACCATGACCGCACTGCCCAAAACGACAGCGCTCGATCTGGACCTTCAGGCCGGCTGGCTGAGCATCTGGTTCAACCAGCCGGAAATCCGCAACCCGCTTACCGGGGAACGTGTCAAGGCACTGTTGTCGGTGTGTGAGGCGATACGCGACAACCGCGAAATCCGCGGCGTCACCATGCGCGGGCGCGGCGGCATATTTTGCGCGGGCGGCGACCTTAAAACATTCAAGTCAGCGTTTCAGGGCGAGCTCAGCCGAGACGATATTCTGACGATGAGCCTCGAAGTGGGTGAACTGTTCGACACAATCAATGCACTGCCGCAGTTGACGGTGATGGCCATCGAGGGCGCGGCGATGGCCGGCGGATTCGGCCTCACCTGCGCCGGCGACGTGGTCGTTGCCGACGCGGCGGCAAAGTTTGCTCTGACGGAAACCACCATCGGTCTGACACCGGCGCAGATATCGCCGTTTGTGCTGCAGCGGCTGGGTTCGCGGGAAGGCCGGCGGCTGATGCTGCTTGCGGAGACGCTGACAGCGCCGCAGGCGAAAGACGTCGGCCTGGTCGACAGGATCGTCACCGGAGCCGTCGAGATGGAAGCCGAAATCGCCAATATTCAACGGCAGCTCAAGCGCTGCGCGCCGGGTGCGGTCGCCGACACAAAGGCACTGATCCTCGCTATTCCGCAGTTGTCACGCGAAGACCAGATGCGTCGCGCTGCGGAAAATTTTGCCGACCGGCTGGTTTCCGACGAAGCGCGCGAAGGCGTTGCGGGTTATTTTGAAAAACGCAAACCGCATTGGGCGGAGGAATGAGCGCAGTGGCTATTCACTCGATCCTGATTGCCAATCGCGGCGAAATTGCCTGCCGTATCATCCGCACGGCCAGGGCACTCGGTCTGCGGACCATCGCTGTCTATTCAGACGCCGACAAGAACGCTCCGCATGTGCAGCAGGCCGACGAAGCGGTACTGATAGGACCGGGGCCGGTTGGCGAAAGCTATTTGCGTGCCGATGCGATCATCGCGGCCGCGAAGGACGTAAAAGCTTCAGCCATCCATCCCGGCTACGGGTTCCTGTCGGAAAATGATCGCTTTGCCGAAGCGGTCGAGGATGCCGGTATCGTCTTCATCGGACCGCCGGCCAAGGCCATCTACCTGATGGGCAACAAGGCCGAGGCAAAGCGGCGCATGATTGCCGCGGGCGTTCCCTGCGTGCCGGGCTATGAGGGCGAAGACCACAGTGACGAGGCATTGACGAAGGCCTCAAACACGATCGGATTTCCGGTGATGGTCAAGGCGGCGGCGGGCGGTGGTGGCCGCGGCATGCGGCTGGTCGAAAAGCCGGGCGATCTAGCTGCGGCGCTCTCCATGGCACGCTCAGAGGCCGCCAATGCGTTCGGCTCGGACGAGCTGATCATCGAAAAGGCCATTCAGCGACCCCGTCATGTCGAAATTCAGGTTTTCGCCGACGCACACGGCAATCTGATCCATCTTGGCGAGCGCGACTGTTCGGTGCAGCGACGGCACCAGAAGGTGGTTGAGGAAGCACCCTGCCCGGTCATGACACCGGCCCTGCGCGAGGCAATGGGCGCGGCGGCGGTTGCCGCAGCCAGGGCAGTCGATTACCGCGGCGCCGGCACGGTCGAGTTTTTGCTCGACGCATCGGGAGACTTTTATTTCCTTGAAATGAACACGCGCCTTCAGGTGGAACACCCGGTCACAGAAATGATCACCGGTCTCGATCTGGTTGCCCTGCAGATCGCCGTGGCACGGGGCGAGAAACTGCCGCTTTCGCAGAACGATCTCAAACTGGACGGCCATGCGATCGAGGTGCGGCTTTATGCCGAAGATCCGGCCCAGGATTTCCTACCGGTCACGGGCCGGATAGAGTTGTGGCGCCCGGCGACCGGCGACGGCATCAGGATCGATGCCGGCATCGCGACCGGTCTTGAGGTCTCTCCCTTTTATGACCCGATGCTTGCCAAGATCGTCGCCTGGGGCGGAAGCCGCGATGTTGCGCGCCTGCGCTTGATAAGGGCGATAGAGGAAACCGTTCTTCTGGGACCGGTGACCAATGCATCCTTTCTCGCAGATATTCTGAAGAGCGATACATTTGCCGCGGGAAATGCAACGACTGCCTTTATCGGCGAAACCTATTCCAACGGTATTGCGGCCGATATTCCGGGCGATGCTGACGTCGCCCTTGCCGCCGCACTGATATTGAGCGCCGAGCGGGACGACGCGCATCGTCACGCTGGTTATGTCGGCCGGAATCAGCTTGGTTGGTCGAGCGCACCGATGCCGCCAACACCTTTGCGGTTGTCATGCGATCACGGCACGTACGATATCGCGGTGCACTGTTCGGGCGAGACGTGGACAGTTTTCGAAGGACAGGACAAATACGTCGTAGAAATCCGCCGGCGGGACGACAACCGCATCCGGGCCATGATCGACGGCCGCACGGTCGATGCGGTTGCAGTGGCGGGCAGCGACGGGGTTTCCCTGGCGATCGCTGAAAGACGCTTCGCCTTTCACAGGGTCACAGCGGGTGAAGAAGATGAGGCCAGATCAGGCGGGCGCGTGCTTGCGCCGATGCCTGGGCTGGTGATCGACATATATGTCAACGAGGGACAAGCGGTTGCCAAGGGCGACGCGCTCGCCGTACTGGAGGCGATGAAGATGCAGCATCAGATCATTGCACCGGTGGCCGGGACAGTGAACCAGATCGGCGCCGCCAAGGGCGATCAACTGGGTTCAGGCGATCTGATGATCGATATCGTCGAGGCCGCGGAATAGTGATTGAAACGGCGCAGAATAATGCGACCACCGGGGAGTAAATCAATGGAACAGGCTGAGGACTTTCTTGCCGAGAGCGAGGCACTGGCGGCAATTCTGACCGGTCTGGAGGACAGCGACTACGAACGGCAGACCCAGTTCAAGGGCTGGACGATTAATGACGTGCTCGTGCATCTGCATTTCTGGAACAGGGCTGCCGATCTGTCCCTGACCGACCCGGAAAAGTTCAAGCAGGTGCTTGGTGCACTCATGGGTGCGCTCGCAAGCGGCAGTCTGCGGGACCATGAAAACACCAAGGTAACCGAACGCGGCGGTGACCTTCTGTCCGCGTGGCAGGACGTCTACAGGGACATGGGGCTGCGCTGGTCAAAGCTCGATCCCAAGACACGCGTGGAATGGGCGGGACCCAGTATGTCGGTGCGTTCTTCCATGACCGCCCGCCAGATGGAGACCTGGGCGCACGGCCAGGAGATTTTCGACCTTCTCGGCCAGCAGCGGGAGGATGCGGACCGCATTCGCAATATTGTTGTGCTCGGCGTAAATACCTTCGGCTGGACCTTCAAGGTCCGCGGCAAGGAGGTTCCGGAAACGATGCCGCATCTTTCCCTCACCCTGCCGTCCGGTGCGATTGCCGAATATGGCGAGGCCGGTCAGGAGAACGGCATCAGCGGACCAGCGGTGGAATTCGCACAGGTTGTCACCCAGACGCGCAATATTGCCGATACGTCGCTCTCCGTGGTCGGTCCTGTCGCAACGGAATGGATGGAAAACGCCCAGTGCTTTGCCGGCCCCCCTGAAACGCCGCCCGCACCCGGCAGCCGGTTTCGAAAAACGGCGTGATCGTGCGCACAGGTCAGGACCGGTAAGTCCGGCACGGTCGTACGACCGCATTGCGCCAACGTCGCCAATTCATACGTTGCTGCGAACGTCCAAATCTGGTCTACCGAAACATGGACGCTCGGTGAGATTTCAATATGAATAATCCGATTGTTTGATTTTGGAGGAGTCGCGGCATGGATCGATTCACCGGCGGGT
>JAAEOH010000324.1 GCA_024244645.1 Hyphomicrobiales bacterium | reverse complement strand
GCCGAGGACAAGCGCGGCGTTGTCGACCTGTGCAGCAGTGATTGTCGTAACGATCTCCGGAAATTCAGTCACTGTCGCAAGAATGATCAGTCCGACAAACTCGCGCGTGAGTTTGAAGCGCTCCGCCAGTTCATCACCACACAACGCCAGGTGCGAGCCGGCAATCCACACAAACACAGCCGCAATGACGAACAATACGGCAAGAAGAGGCAGCGGTAGATTGCTAAGGCTTATCACAATCCCTTCCACCCTCTCGTCTCCAGCTCGTTTTAGCCGGCAACTAGAATTGGCAGATCGGCTCTTTTCAACATGAAGCGTGTCACATCGCCGAAAACGAATTCATGCAACCGCGTGTGGCCAAAGCCGCCCATGACGATCAGATCACATCCTGCGGCCTTGGCCTCATCCAGGATCTGTTCACCGGTGGAGGGTTTGGATTTTTCGACATGCGCTACAACTGGTTTTGCGCCATGGCGGGCCAAGTGTGCAGCCAGCTCGTGTCCTTCGATGTCCAGATCGCGTTCCCGCCGCTGTGATGACAATACGGTCAGGACCACGACCTCGTCGGCCCGCTTGATAAACGGCATACCGCCGTTTATTGCCGACGCCGACTCGCGGGTTGCATTCCATGCAACCAGTATCTTGGATCCAAATGGCCCTTCCGCTTGATTTGGCGGAATGATCAGAACCGGGCGACCACTTTTCAAGATCAAATCGTTTTGCAATCCTATTTGGTCATATCTTTCATCGTTAACATCGGACTGCGCTGCGATAACCAGATCGGAGCGCAACGCGGCGCGTACCAGTTGATCGTTTGCCCTGGTGGAATGAGCGAGCATCGAGCGCCATTCACCTACATGGGTTCTTTCGATGACCACTCATCGAATATCGCCTTGATGCGCGTATTCTGCTCTTCCGACGCCCTATTGAATTCACGCAGCTGAGGATGGTCGATGTGCAGGGCGATGCCGGGATATGGAACGATGGCCGCAATCGTATGTATACCGATCAAATGAGCATCGAATTCGCGCGCGATCCCACAAGCGGCCTGCATGGTCCGGAGGGCTGCCTGTTCGGTCGTCAAACAGGCAAGGATCGTTTTAATGCTCATAGCGGACTATTCCTTATTGGAGACATTGGAATACCCCAGTACACGAATTGAAGTATGACATGTCGACCTAATCGACTGTATTTGCCGACAATCTGTCGACCATTTCCAAAGGCATGGGAAAGACAATTGTATTGCTCCTGTCGGTGGCGATGGTCTGAAGCGTTGTTAGGTAACGAAGCTGCATCGCCTGTTCCTTATTTGCAAGGATTTCAGCCGCCTGAAGGAATTTTTCAGCCGCCTGATATTCGCCTTCGGCGTCAATAACCTTGGCACGGCGCAGACGTTCTGCTTCCGCTTGTTTGGCAATCGCCCGGATCATCCGGTCGTCCAGATCGACATGCTTAAGTTCTACATTCGACACCTTGATGCCCCAGGCATCGGTCTGTTCATCGAGGATGCGCTGGATATCCGTGTTAAGCTGCTCACGGGACGCCAGCATTTCGTCCAGCTCGTGCTGGCCGAGCACAGACCGCAAAGTGGTCTGCGCCAGCTGGCTGGTCGCCGCCATGAAATCCTCCACCTGGATGATCGCCCGCTCGGCATCGACCGCCCTGAAATAGACAACCGCATTGACCTTGACCGAGACATTATCCCTGGAAATCACATCCTGTTCGGGAACATCCAGTACGCGGGTACGCAGATCGACACGAACCATCTGCATCAGCACCGGAATGATGATCACGAGGCCAGGGCCTTTGACCTGCCAGAACCGTCCCAATAGGAAGACGACCCCGCGCTCGTATTCCCGCAGTATCTTCAAGGCGGAGAACAAAATGAACAGCGGAATGAGGCCCACGAGGACCCAGGATTGATTGATGATCTCGGTCATGAAGTCTGTTCCTTTTCATTCGGCAGGACGGACAGTATCAGGCCGTCGATTGCAGATACTTTGACGGCTTGACCGGCCGACAGTAGTTGATCGCCGCGGGCATTCCAGATTTCCCCGTGCACCCGGACGCGGCCGGACCGGCCATTCCAGTCAATTACAACGCCAGCACTGTTGATCAGCTCTTCCCGGCCTGTCACGACCGAACGCCGGCGGGAGCGCATCAGCATCACGATGATGAACAAAAAAAGTCCGGCGCTAACGGCGGCGAGCGAGCCGATCAGTACGGGTGAAACTTCCAGCCCCGGTGTGTCCGCATCGAGCAGCATTATAGAGCCGAGCACGAATGCGGCGGCCCCGCCGAGCCCGAGAACCCCGAAACTTGGTGCGAAGGCTTCCGCCACCATCAACGAGATCCCGAGGATTATCAATGTCAGACCTGCATAGCTGATCGGCAAAAGCTGAAACGAATAAAGGGCAAGGAGCAGACAGATGACTCCAGTGATTCCGGCTGCAAATATGCCGGGATTGTAGAATTCAAGAACGATGCCATAGATACCGATCAACAAGAGAATATAGGCGACGTTCGGATTGGTAATGATGGACAAAAAGTTCGTTCGCCAATCAGGCTCTAGGCGTTCCAGCGTCAGACCCTGTGTGCCGAGGATAATCTGCCCGACGGGTAATATGATGGATCGTCCGTCCAGTTGTTCCAATAGATCAGCCTGGTTGACTGCAACAATCTCGACAACATTTTCCGCAAGCGCCTCGATTGCACTCAAGCTCGCCGCTTTGCTGACAGCCTTTTCCGCCCATTCGGCATTGCGGCCGCGCAACTGTGCAAGACTGCGCAGATACGCCATGGCATCGCTAACTGCCTTATCGGCAACCGAGGGTTTGGCTGCTTTTTCCGTACCATCGTCATCCTCGGTGTCCGGCAAGCTGGGTAAGCCGCCGATCTTGACAGGAGTGGCTGCGCCTATGTTCGTACCGGGCGCCATGGCGGCGACGTGCGAGGCATAAAGGATATATGTACCTGCGCTTGCCGCGCGTGCTCCGCTTGGCGCTACATAGCCGATGATGGGAATTTGGGAGGCCAGTATTGCCTGGACTATCACCCGCATGGAGCTGTCCAGTCCACCCGGCGTATCGAGGCGCAGGATCACCAGCACTTTGCCATCACTCTGCGCTGTTGTGAGGCCGCGCGTGACATAGTCGGCCGTCGCCGGCCCGATGGCTCCATTGATTTCGATAACGACACCCGAGCGCTCCGCTTGGCCATTAACGGAGCCCGGCCAAATAAGTAGCAATATTAGTCCAGTCAGCGCCAGGAAGAGCGCTGATTTGGATCGGCACATCGCTAATAGGATCGTGCTCCATTCCTCAACGACATTCGACACTCACCATCTCCCATACCGACAGATCACGTACGAAATTCCGATAGAAAATCCATTAGGAGGCGATGATATGGGTAGCAAAGCGGTGTGGTTTGACGCAGATCAAGTCGAAGTTGGAGCCACCGTTTCATTCTACTCGCCGCGGACGTAATCGTGTGAAACCAGAATACATTGCAGGATTTATTAACGGGCTGAAAGATTGGCGATGCTGCCGTGAAAAGAACCCAACAGCTGACGCAGCTGAGAAAAAAACATGAATTTTAAGTTCCCGAGTGCGTACACAATTCTTTTCGGGCTGATCATCGCTGTCGCCACAGCCACCTGGTTGGTGCCGGCTGGACAATATGACCGCACCATGAATGCGGTACTGGAAAAGGACGTCCCTGTCCCCGGCACCTATCACCGCGTTGATCGCAACCCGCAAGGCTTTGTCGATGTTGTGCTGGCGCCGATCGCCGGATTTTGCGACCCGGAAACCTACAAAGCGCGGGCGATCGACGTGGCGCTGTTTGTTCTGATCATCGGCGGCTTCTTGGGAATTGTCACCAAGACCGGGGCGATAGATGCAGGCATTGAACGCACGATGAAACTGCTGAAGGGCCGCGAGAAATGGACGATCCCCATCCTCATGGCCCTGTTTGCCGGCGGCGGCACGATTTACGGCATGGCAGAGGAGACCCTGGCTTTTTACGGTCTTATCATCCCGGTAATGATTGCCGCGCGATACGACGCGGTGACCGCTGTCGCAATCATTATGCTCGGAGCCGGGATCGGTACACTAGGTTCGACGATCAATCCGTTTGCCACGGTCATTGCATCCAACGCCGCCGGTGTTCCATTTACCGCAGGCCTAGTTCTGCGGATTCTGATACTGCTGGTGGGCTGGCTCATCTGCGTCATCTATGTCATGCGCTATGCTGAACGCGTGCGACAATACCCAGAACTGTCGGTGGTTGCAGACCGGCGTGAAACCAACGAGCAGCACTTTCTCAAGGGACGGCGGGACGCATACGGTAGCGAGAAGCCGGATTTCACGTTGACGCACAAGATCGTGCTGGCGGTTTTTGCGCTCAGTTTTGCGGTGATGATCTGGGGTGTTGCCGCTGACGGCTGGTGGATGGCCAAAATGTCGGGTCTGTTCATTGTCTCGTCGATCGTCATCGGCCTCGTTGCCCGAATGAGCGAAGAGGATTTTACCAGCACATTTGTCGATGGCGCCCGGGACCTGCTAGGTGTCGCACTGGTCATCGGAATCGCCCGCGGTATTGTCGTCGTGATGGATGCAGGCAAGATGACGGACACAATCCTGTTCTGGGCCGAAGGCGCAATCAGAGGGCTTTCAGACATTGCTTTCGTGAATGCAATGTACTGGCTCGAAATAGCGTTGTCCTTTTTCGTGCCTTCCTCATCGGGCCTGGCTGTCCTGACAATGCCGATCATGGCGCCACTGGCAGATTTTGCCGGTGTCAAGCGGGACGTGGTTGTGACGGCCTATCAGTCTGCCAGCGGTTTGGTGAACCTGTTCAATCCCACATTTGCCGTTGTGATGGGTGGCCTGGCACTCGGCCGGGTTCCCTATGAGCGCTGGCTCAAGTTCATCTGGCCATTGCTGCTGATCCTGACGGCTATGCTCATGGGCTTGTTGAGCCTCGCGACAGTCCTATGAGACAGGTCGATGAATCAGGCTGGAAGAACGATTTTCGCAGCTTCATCCTTCTTGTCACCGGCCTGCCTGCCCACGTTGGCACAATATGTCCGGCAGTTACTTGAAAACAAATGAATGGTTGGCAACAAAAGGAACCTGACATGACCGGATTTGGTGCCCATTCTGAAATCGGCAAGCTCAGGAAAGTTATCGTTTGCCAGCCGGGCCTCGCCCATGCGCGGCTAACGCCCGCAAACGCCGAACAGCTGCTTTACGATGATGTGGTGTGGGTGCAGGAGGCACGCACCGATCATGCTGATTTCCGTATGAAAATGGAAACGCGCGGCGTCAGGGTGCTGGAATTTCACGAACTCTTAGCAACAACTGTCAAAGACACGAAGGCCCGCGGCTGGATTCTGGACCGGCTTATCACCGAAGACCAGGTTGGTGTCGGCATGCTCAACGAGCTGCGCGGCTGGCTCGATGAAATGTCCGAAATGCAACTGGCGGTCTTTCTGATCGGCGGCATCAGCGTACAGGATCTGCCGTTCGAACCGTCCGGTATGTTCGGCACCTATCTTGGCCCTGACGGTTTCATCCTGCCGCCGCTGCCGAACATGCAGTTTGCACGCGACAACAGCTGCTGGATCTATAACGGCCTGACGCTCAATCCGATGCACTGGCAAGCGCGAAGGCCTGAAACGCTGCTGGTCGCCGCAGTCTACAAGTTTCACCCGGAATTTGCCGGCGGCGATTTCGAGGTCTGGTGGGGCGATCCCGATGTCGATCACGGTCCGGCGACCATTGAAGGCGGGGATGTCATGCCCTGGGGCAATGGTTCCGTCCTGATCGGCATGGGTGAACGCACAACCCCGCAAGCGGTCGGGCAGATTGCCAAATCCCTCTTCGAGAATGAGGCGGCGACCCGCGTCGTTGCCTGCCAGATGCCGCGATCGCGATCGGCCATGCATCTCGATACGGTGTTCAGCCACTGTAACCGGGACGTCGCGACCGCCTTTATGGACGTGTGCCAGGAGATTATCTGCTACAGCCTGCGACCGGGCGAAAAGGAAGGTGAAATCGATTTTCGCCGCGAAAAGAAAAACCTGTTTGCCGTTGCAGCCGAATGTCTCGGCATAAAGAAGCTTCATATCGTCCAGACAGGTGGCGATTCCTATCAGCAGGAACGCGAGCAATGGGACGACGGCAACAATGTGGTTGCCATTGAGCCGGGCGTCGTGATCGCCTATGACCGAAATACCTATACCAACACGCTGCTGCGCAAATCAGGTGTTGAAGTCATCACGATCAGGGGCGCTGAACTCGGGCGTGGCCGTGGTGGTGGTCACTGTATGACCTGCCCCGTCTGGCGCGAGCCGGTAAATTATTGAAGACGATTACACGCGCGAATTCACCACACGGAGTAGCGATATGGCTTTCAATCTTAAGGGACGGAATTTTCTCAAGCTTGTCGATTTCAATCAGCGGGAGCTGAGGTTCCTGCTTGATCTTTCTGGCGATCTCAAGCGTGCAAAATATATCGGCACCGAACAGCAGCACCTTAAGGGCAAGAACATCTGCCTGATCTTCGAAAAAGCGTCGACACGAACCATGTGCGCCTTCGAAGTGGCTTCGATGGACCAAGGCGCGGGCGTCACCTATCTCGGACCGTCGGGATCGCATATCGGCCACAAAGAATCCGTTAAGGACACGGCCAGGGTACTTGGCCGCATGTATGATGCGATCGAATATCGCGGTTTTGGCCAGGACATCGTAGAGGAGCTGGCTTCCCATGCCGGCGTGCCGGTGTTTAACGGTCTCACCGATGAATTCCATCCAACCCAGATGCTGGCCGATCTCCTGACGATGCGTGAGCACGCCGACAAGCCGCTGCACGACATCGTCTACGCCTATGTAGGCGACGGGCGCAGCAATATGGGACATTCCTTGCTGATCGCGGGCTGCATGATGGGCATGGATGTACGCATCGGCGCGCCCAAAAGCCTGTGGCCGGATACCGTGTTCCACGATACCGCAAAGGAACTGGCCGACACCTATGGCGCTCGCCTGACAGTCACCGAGGATCCGCGCGAAGCGATCAAAGGTGTCGATTTCATCCATACGGACGTCTGGGTATCGATGGGCGAGGAAGAGGAGGTTTGGAAACAGCGCATTGCGCTGCTCAAACCATATCAGGTCAATGCCGAGCTGATGCGGGCGACCGGCATGCTATCCACCAAATTCATGCATTGTCTGCCGGCTTTCCACAACAACGAGACCGGTGTCGGCAAGGAGGTCCTGGAAAAGTACGGCATCGCCGAGATGGAAGTGACGGAGGATGTGTTTGAATCGCCTGCCGGCATACAGTTCGAGCAGGCCGAGAACCGGATGCACACAATCAAAGCCATCCTTGTGGCAACTGTTGGAGGCTAGTCATGCGCGTGGTTGTTGCACTTGGCGGGAATGCTTTGCTGCGCCGAAGGCAGGAGCCGACGGCCGAAAACCAACGGGAAAATGTAAGGATAGCAGCTGAAGCGATGGCACCAATCGCTCGCGAGCACGAACTCGTCATCTCACATGGCAACGGGCCACAGGTCGGACTGCTCGCGCTGCAAGGCGCCGCCTATAAGCCGGACGAAGCCTATCCGCTCGATGTTCTGGGCGCCCAGACGGAGGGCATGATCGGCTATATGATTGAGCAGGAACTGGGCAATCTCCTGCCGCCTGAGGTGCCATTTGCAACAATACTGACCATGATAGAGATCGATCCAGCCGATCCAGCCTTTAACAATCCGACCAAGTTCATTGGTCCGCTCTATGAGGAGGCTGAAGCAAATGCTTTGACTGCCGGAAAACGGTGGGCGTTTAAGCAGGACAGCGACAAGTGGCGCCGCGTTGTTCCCTCGCCGCTACCCAAAAGGATATTCGAGATTCGGCCGATCAAATGGTTGCTGGAGCGCAAGACCATTGTAATCTGTGCCGGCGGCGGCGGCATTCCCACATATTATGACGAAAAGAACAGCTTACGGGGCGTTGAGGCGGTGATCGACAAGGACTTTGCCAGTGAATTGCTGGCGAGGGAACTTGCTGCCGATCTGTTCATTATGGCGACAGACGTCGGCGCCGTCTTCAAGGATTTCGGAACACCGCATCAAAAAGGCATCAAGCGGTCATCGCCCGAGGCCATTCAGTCAATCGAATTTCCTGCAGGTTCCATGGGCCCCAAGGTACAGGCCGCCTGTCACTTCGCACAAAAAACTGGGAATCCTGCAGCTATCGGCGCTCTCGCCGATCTGCCTGAAATACTCGAGAGAAATGCCGGAACAACCGTGATGAGCGGCTCGAAACGGACAGTCTGGCATGAACAATAACCGTTGCAGGATTTTGAATTACGCCCTCCACAACTGAAAAAGTAATGTGCCGTCCTCACCAAAAAGCGACCCCGGTTACAGTCGTCCGCATTCTGCTTCGATCTTCTCGATAGAAACCAGATCAGCCATGCACTAACATCCGAAAGAACCAGCCCGATAGGCTCACCGGAGAAACATGTGACACCTGACATTGCATTGCTTTTGGTTCTGTTGATTCTTGTCCTGGTCGGTTTTGCGATGGAATGGCTGCCAATTGACGTAATCGCTCTGGGGTTGATTTCGATTTTGGTCGTGAGCGGAGTACTTACGCCTCAGGAAGCTTTTTCCGGTTTTGCCAATGAAACAATCATCATCCTTGCATGCGTGTTTGTCATTTCCGGCACTTTGATCAAAACCGGAGCAACCGATTGGATCGCACGGTTTATATACCGGATCGGTCAAGGCGGGGAAAATCGAATGCTCACTTCGCTGATGAGCCTGTCAGCCGCCATGTCGGCTCTCTTCAGCAATACCAGCGCAACTGCCATTTTGATGCCGACAGCCCTAGGACCAATCGACATTCAGGATTCCTTTTTGGTGTGATGTATGATTCATGGGTTTCCAGGTTTGCTAATCTGGAGAACTGTGATGGTGAAACGTTACGAATTGACGACGGCTCAGTGGCGGAAAATTTGCAACCTCCTGCCCGGCAAGCCGGGCGATCCGGCAACGATAACTTGTTGTTCGTCAACGCTGTTTTGTGGGTGTTGCGATCCGGCGCTCACTGGCATGATCTGCCGGACCGCCATGGCAAGTGCAAGACCGTGCACAAACACTTCACCCGCTGGGCCAATGCTGGTGTGTGGGAGAAGGTCTTAGAGCGGTTCAGGTTTTGACAGAATCGAATTGGGATTCCCAATCTTCATGAATTGTGATTCAAGCTGCATACTGGTGCTGGAGGCCAGTATGGCTGACCAAGCCCTATTCGAATGATTTGCGCGAACGTGCTGTTGCTGCGGTCGTATCTGGCAGTAGCGTTCGCAAAGTTGCCAAACGGTTCGGTGTTGCCACCTCTTCGGTTGTGAAGTGGTCACAGCGTTATCGTGCGAGTGGCAGCGTTGCCCCCGGCAAGATGGGCGGCCACCGACCGTTTGTTTTGGAACCGCATCGCGATTTCATCATGGAGCAGGTCCAGCGCACGTCACATCTTACCCTGTCGCGCCTTCAAGATATGCTGAAGGAGCGTGGCGTGGCGGTTTCTCATGATACGGTGTGGCGGTTTCTCATGATACGGTGTGGCGTTTTCTCAAGCGTGAGGGCCTCAGCTTCAAAAAAAGCCTGTTCGCCGTTGAGCAGGCACGCCGCGATGTGGCTTGGCGGCGTCGACGCTGGAAATCCTTGCAAGACCGGATTGATCCGGCACGTCTCGTGTTCATCGACGAAACCTGGATCAAGACCAATATGGCACCGCTTCGCGGCTGGGGGCCAAAGGGCCACAGATTACATGGTTTTGCGCCCCACGGACGGTGGCGCACGATGACCTTTCTTGCCGCCTTGCGCTGCAATGGCGTGACAGCACCTTACGTTCTTGACGGTCCCATCAACGGTGAATTCTTCCGCGCATGGGTCGATCAGCAATTGGTCCCCACCTTGCTGCCTGGCGACATTGTCATCATGGACAATGAGGAACGAATGCAGGTTGGCAAGCCACAAGGCCAAAGCCATTCGTAGGTCCATCAGGGCAGCCGGCGCCAAGCTATTCTACCTGCCACCTTATT
>JAAEOH010000323.1 GCA_024244645.1 Hyphomicrobiales bacterium | reverse complement strand
GGCTGACAAGAGTTGGGATCAATCCGATCCAGATCTATCCGGGATCGCCCTGGGAGAATGGCTACAACGAACGGTTCAACGGAACGCTGCGTCATGAGGTATTGAACGCCGAGTGGTTCAGCACCACAAAACAGGCCCAGGTTGTCATTAATCAGTGGCTCAGGCAGCACAACCACATACGCCCGCATCACGCCCTAAACATGCGTGCACCAGTACCAGAAACCGTTTCAGAAACTGGCACATGAAAATGGGGCTGGACAGAGCCGCGCATGATGTTCCGGGAAGCGGAAGGCACAACACTCATATTGCTGAAATCGCACGCCGAAGACCTTGGCCTGACCTATGAATTTCCCTGCCGGATGATCACGTTAGAAATTCATTCTTCACTTGAAGCAATCGGCTTTATTGCGCGTATTGCCTCCGAGCTCACCAGGCACGAGATGGGGGTGAATCCCGTATCGGGTTATTTTCACGATCATCTGTTCATACCCGATGGACGAGAGAAGGATGCTCTCCAAATACTCGATCAGATTGCGGTTGAAGCCTCCAACAGTGATTGACGGTATTGCCGCCGTAGCGGGAATGCATTCAGCTCAAGCATCAGATTGTGGGCATTATGGCAACTACCGGGCCGGTTGCATCTGCTATGATTTTGACCAATGAGACACTGAGGACCAACAATGGATATTTACAAAGCCAATAGCCGACCCACAGACGCGGGCAACCCGGAATATTTTACCGGAATGGTCATGACGGATCCGATCAACACGGCACCCGATCCAGCTCGTGTCCGCGCTCTCAGGGTCAGTTTTTCACCCGGCGCGCGCACAGCATGGCATACCCATCCGTTGGGACAGACACTCTATGTTGTTTCCGGTGTCGGGCGCATTCAACAGCTCGGTGAGCCAATTCAGGAGATATTGCCGGGCGATACAATCTGGATCGCACCGGGCGAAAAGCACTGGCACGGTGCGTCTCCTGACAACGCGATGTGCCACATTGCCATTCATGAAGCGTTGAACGGCTCCAATGTGGATTGGATGGAAAAAGTGACTGACGCGGAATATCAGAAAGCTGACTGAGTGCCCAAGGGGCGGGGATACGCGCGCAACCCGCTGCAACCGCCGCGGAGGCTTTCTGCACAAAAAAATCACATTTTCGCCGCCGGAAAGGTCCTGGAGGTAACCTTTCGTTAACCACGATTCAAATAGGCTTGGTCAACGGAAAATCAACCAAGATGACCGAAGTGCTAACAGACACTCAGCCCATACGCCTCAAGGGCCGCTCATTTCTTGCCCTAGTTCTCAGCCCCGAGCTGCCCTTCGATGACTGGCTCGTACGACTTGACAGTCTGGCGGCGCGTTCGGCAGGTTTTTTCCTTCGGCGCCCAATTGTTCTGAACGTTGAGGGCCTCGAAATAGACCGCACGCAGTTGCGGGAACTTTTAAGCCAGCTTGGCAAGCGCGACGTCCGGATTATGGGCATAGAGGGTGCGCATGTATCGCTGCTTGGAAGCGACACGCCGCCCGGTTTGACCGGCGGACTCCCGGCCTCCGATATCGAGGTATCTGAGCCAAGCACAAAAGACACTGATCATGGCGGAACAGCTGCCTCTGCGTCGCGTTCGAAAACGAAGGCGGGCACGCCGACACCGTCACTGATGACGACTCAACCGGTTCGGTCCGGACAATCGCTGATATCAGAGGGCGATGTGACTGTTGTCGGATCTGTGGCATCGGGCGCGGAAATCATCGCCGGTGGCTCGGTCCATGTCTATGGAACTGTCCGCGGGCGTATTGTCGCGGGCTCGATGGGGAATGAGTCTGCGCGCATTTTCTGCCGCAAACTTGAAGCGGAGCTCGTGTCGATCGCGGGCTATTACAAAACGTCCGAAGATCTGGAACTCGAGCTACGGGGACGAGCTGTACAGCTCTGGCTCGACGATGATTCGATCTTGGCGGAAACACTGACCTGAGCCGGCGGCCGGCCAAATGAGGAGAAGCACATGGGGAACGTAATTGTGGTCACATCGGGCAAGGGTGGTGTCGGTAAAACCACATCAACCGCCGCCATCGGCGCTGCGCTGGCCCAGAGAAATGAAAAGGTCGTGGTTGTTGATTTCGACGTTGGTTTGCGCAATCTCGACCTTGTCATGGGTGCCGAGCGGCGGGTGGTCTTTGACCTGATCAATGTCATCCAGGGCGAGGCAAAGCTGTCTCAGTCGCTGATTCGCGACAAGCGGCTGGAAACGCTCTACCTCCTGCCTGCATCGCAAACCCGCGACAAGGACAAACTTACACCCAAGGGCGTTGAGCGTGTGATTGGTTCTCTGAGAAAGGCCTTTGACTGGGTCATCTGCGACAGCCCGGCCGGCATTGAAAGCGGAGCGACACTGGCAATGCGCCACGCTGACGCGGCGATTGTTGTTACAAACCCTGAGGTCTCGTCAGTACGCGACTCCGATCGCATCATCGGCCTGCTCGATGCCAAAACCGTAAAGGCGGAACGCGGCGAGCCAATGGAAAAGCATCTGCTTCTCAATAGATACGATCCGAGCCGTGCTGCAAGCGGCGATATGCTGAATGTTGATGATATGCTCGAAATCCTGTCGATTCCGCTTCTTGGCATCATACCCGAAAGCATGGACGTGTTACGCGCCTCAAACATAGGCGCACCGGTTACGTTGGCCAACGCCGACAGCGAAACCGCGCATGCCTATGTGGATGCTGCGCGCCGGCTGACCGGCGAAGCTGTGCCGGTCATAGTTCCCGGAGAAAAACGTAGTTTCTTCGGCAAGTTCTTTGGAAGGAAGGCTGCATGAATATACTCCGTATATTTGGTAGGCGGAAATCGGCTTCCGCGGCGCGCGAGCGGCTACAGGTGCTGCTTGCGCATGAAAGGGCATCGATGGGCGGCACCGACCTTGTTGAGATACTCCGCGAGGAGATCGTCGAGGTTCTGTCCAAACACGTCCAGTTGGAGGGCCGGCGGGTCCATGTAAAAATGGAACGTGGTGCTCAGGTCTCGACACTCGCTGTCGACATCGAAATCCCGTTCGACACAGGTGTGCGTGCGGCATGACGCTTGCCGCTGATCAAACACAGCGCAGTGCCTCCCAACATCTGGGAGCCAAGCCCGGCACTTTGGGAAATTACTCGAACGGATTTGCCATCGGCACGCCGCTTCCCGTCTGACACGGGAGGGCATTCGTTCAGCGGCGCGAAGATTTCGCACGCAACATTCTCCGACAAACACACAGACCGAAGCGAAGGCTTCTACCGCCGATCATGATCGAACAGATCACGGTGATCGTCAGAGCTGCCCGCAGCGCACGGCGGCATGCATCCGGCAATTGTTGACACCGTGCCATCTGGTGGCACAATTGATATCATGCTGAAAGAAAACAGATCCCTCGGGCGAGGTCTGATCGTCCTGGAAACCCTGGCAAGGCAGCGCGCGATGTCGCTGAGCGAGATCCATCGCGAAACGGGTCTTCCGAAATCGACTTTGCGCAGACTGCTGGCCACCCTGGCATCTCGGCGCTTTGTACGCCGTTCGCTCTCGGACAAGCTCTACCGGGTGACCGTCACCCTGCCGGACATCTCGATCAGCCCCGTGCCTCCAGGACTGGCCCTGGTTGCAGATATCGGCCTCACCCACGCCTTGGTCATGACAAAGAAGATCAGTTGGCCGTCAGACATCCACATCTTCGAAAAGCACTGGATGCGCATTGTAGAATCGACACGCGCGGTCAGCCCGTTCAGCCTCTATCTGGGGCAGGTCGACCGGCGGCTCAATCTTTTTGGCTGTGCGACCGGAGCGGCCTGTCTGAGTCAGATGGATGAAGAGCGGGTTCGGCAGCTCTTCGACGACCCCGACAAGGAGTACAGGTTTCATCCGGCACGATTCGGGATCACCTGGACGAAATTGCAGCATTACCTGAATAAAACGAGAGAAATCGGCTACGGCGTACGCCACCCAAATTACGGTGGCGAAACCGTAGTGAATGATAAACTGTCCGCAATAGCATTGCCATTGAGGCGGGATGGAGAAGTATGTGGCGGTGTTTCGCTCCTGTGGCCGAGGGAATTTCTGTCCGCCTCGGAGTTTGCGGATATGTACCTTGACGAACTCGCCGAAACGGTTGCGAGGATCGAAGCCGATCTGGACGGATTTGGCGACACAAACCGAAAAAAGGGCAAAGCAGTCAAAGGCCGAGCTGATCCGCAACCGCCAGCGCCGACATCCCGCCATCGATCGTGAAATCGTTGCCCTTGAGCCAGCGGCCCTCATTAGACACCAGGAAAACAATCAGGTCGGCAATTTCTTCAGGAAGTCCCGGGCGACCGACACGCGCAACGTTCTTGGCCATCTTCTCGCCGAACGCGGTTTCGAAATCGTCCAGTATCGCCGTGCTGACAGCCGCCGGGCTAACGGAGTTCATTCGAAGATCCATTGCGATCAGGCGCTCGGTTTGCGCGATCCCCCAAACGATGACGGCCTCTTTGGATAAGTTGTATGCGCGAATATAATCGATCTCGTGCGCCTTGATAAATTCGTCCAGTTCCGAAGGTTCGCTCACAGCGAACAGGGCTTTGACCTGTTCGATATTCTCACGCCAGGCAGCGCCCGCACGTGAAGCGGTATTGACGATGGCACTGCCCTTGTTGAGCTTGGGGATCATTGCATTGGTGAACTGGACCAGGCCGAGAAAATTCACCGAGAGGATGACGCCCTCCAGGCCCGGACGCGGCGGCAGACCCGCATTGTTGATCAGCGCATCGAGCGGATCATCGGCCACCGCAACCGCCTTTGATATTGATGCCGGATTGCTGAGGTCGACTGCTATCCAGCGGTCAACGTTTTTCTGCGGCTCATTGAGATCGAATGCGACGACTGTTGCGCCCTTCGTTTTCAATTTGGCGGCCACGGCAGCACCTATTCCGGTTGCTCCCCCTGTTAGTGCGACACGCATGGCTCAGTCCCTCCTAATACTGTTGATGACACCGTC
Source organism: Hyphomicrobiales bacterium (assembly GCA_024244645.1). Lineage (GTDB taxonomy): Bacteria > Pseudomonadota > Alphaproteobacteria > Rhizobiales > Rhizobiaceae > Hoeflea_A. Next base: position 23,145 of record JAAEOH010000323.1, on the reverse strand, counting down.
TTCGAAATGCAGCATGCGGTCGTCGGCCTGGTAACCCAACAGCGCGGCTGAATGGATTCTATTGGCGTCCAGATCAATCACCAGGGACACCAGATCGCCAATGTTTGCTTCATGCCAGACTGTATGAATCAGGCCCGGGCGAATTTCGCGCGATTCGTAAGGGATATCGTCATTCCTATTGCTGACGCCGCCCGTGTCACCAACCGCCCTGTAGGACGCCAGTCCGTTTCGGAAGGTAACGACGAAATGCAAGCCCCCGGAATAGGTGTAATCAATCGTCATTCCGTCCATAAGCTGTTGCATGCAATCACACCTTTGTTCTCAATCGTCGAATGGCAGGCCGACATATTCCCGCGCCAGAGTTTCCTGTGCTGATTCCAAATGCAGGAGCAGGTCGTAATTATTCTGCCAGATGCGCTCGTCAAACGGATCCTCGCCGGGAAAGACGTGGAGTAGCCTTGTCAAACGCCAGGAAAGGTTTTCGGCGCTCCATACCCGTCGCAGGGCCGTATCCGCGTAGGTGTCCAGATAGTGATTATTTGCTTTCTTGTGATGTTCAACCAGCGCCCGCGACAGGTAATGGACATCGGAAAACGCCAGATTGAGACCCTTGGCACCGGTCGGCGGGACAATATACGCGGCATCTCCTGCGAGAAAAAGCCGCCCGTACCGCATGGGTTCGACCACGAAGCTTCTCAAAGGGGCGATTGATTTCTCAATCGATGGGCCGGTGACAATCTGCTCTGCCAGATGTTTCGGGAACCGCGCCAGCAATTCCTCCCAGAAACGGTCATCCGGCCAGTCGTCGACAGTATCCCCCGGCGCGCACTGTACGTAGTAACGGCTGAGCACCTCACTGCGAAGAGACGCCAGCGCAAAACCTCTTTCGTGGTAGGCATAGACCAGATTCACAATTGGCGGTTTTTCCACCATGATGCCAAGCCACCCGAACGGATATGCCCGTTCATATGTTTTCAACACGATATCGGAAATAGATTGCCGGCTGACACCGTGGAAGCCGTCACAGCCGGCCGCGAAGCCGCAGTCGATGCGACGCTTCTCGCCGTCTTTTTCGTAGGTGATGTGTGGTGCATCGGACAAAATATCATGGATTGATACATTCTTTGCCTCGTTGACGATTTCACCGCCATCGCGCTCGCGCACCTGGTATAAGTCTTCGGTGATCGCCGTCTGGCCATAGGCCATCATCTGTTTGCCGGTCCACTTTTTGACGTCGATGAAAAAATCGGGTTTGTCCTGCCAGGCGATGCCGCTTCCGTTTTTCGGCTTTCCCTCCCGGTCCATACGCTCGCCAAGGCCGAAATCGCGCAACATCTGAACTGAATCCGCCTCCAGCACACCGGCGCGAATTCGGCCCAGCACGTAAGCCTTGGATTGGCGCTCGACGACAATATTGTCGATGCCGCTTCGGTCGAGGATATGGCTCAGCAACAGCCCGGCCGGGCCTCCGCCGATGATCGCCACCTGTGTTTTCGTCTGCATGACCCCTCACATCCGCCTGACTTTGAGTTTCGTTTTCAGATCCGTGCGGCAGAAGGCATGCAGAAAGCAGGTCTGTTCGGAAATATCGAGCATTTCCCGCGCGGTTTCGTCGCTCTCCGAGGTATTCAGGTGAACATGGGTCTCGATCGGATCCGCCCCGCCCTGCCCGTGCCACCCGACGCACCGCCGAGTGAAAAATGCGTAACCTGCACGATACGGTATTCGGGCAAATCGAGCTTCAGCATGGAGACAAAGCGCCCGAACTGGGTCATGAAGCAAAAGCCGATACCGGCGGAAATGTATGTATTCGAATCCGGCGCCCGGCCGTCTTCGGAACTGAGGAACCGGAATGAGGTGCCATAGGGCGAATACTGCATCTGCTGGATTTCCTTGACGCCGTCGTCACGCATCACCGCTACGGCGCCGATATTGAGCCGCCGGTCCTGTTCGTCCGCCAGCGAGGACGCAGCCGATGCCGTACCCAGAACCACGCCTTTTTCGGGGTCGGGCCACCCGGTTCCATCAGCGTCAGTGCACCGGTTTCAGGCATGGCCGCGGCGAAATGGTCGCCGGGGTCCGGGAAAATCGGCGCCTCCAGCTCCGCCGCCTTGGCGGTCGCCAGTTCCGCGCCATTCCTGGCGAGCTTGAAAAGGCTATCCAGCCTGCCGCGCATCAGCCCATTCAGCGGTGACGCGTATGTGGCGTTGATGAGGAACTCGTTCAGCTTTGCATCATCCAGATCACAGTCGATTTCCACTTGCAGATCGATGTTTTCGGCCCCACCCACCATGGTGCGTTTCGGCATAGAGCCCTTCATGGTGTAGTAGTTGTCCAGGATAAGCCTGAGCCCGCGGATGTCGACACCCTGGATCTTGGCAAGCGCCAGGATCTCATTCATGAAGCTGGCGACCATGCCGGTCGACAGAAACGCCAGCGGACAGGGCGCTGCGTCGTGGCCGTTCAGATAAGGCCCTTCGTCCGACACAAGCCGCCATGTATCGCCCGTTCTGGCGGAGCGCACCAGGGCCTCCTTCTGAAATCCTGACAACGATCGCACCCATGTTCTGAACGCATCGCCCTTGAGGTTAACAGGCGCGTCGATGCCCACGGCATCGGCGTTCGAAACCTTGAAAAACGGTGCCAGGCCGCTTTCGGCGATTTTGTTTTCTCCAATTTTGGCCATAACCAGGCACCCTATTTTTTGTAGTCGGTCAGCCGGTGGGTAGAACACACCGCTCACAGCAGGAATCCGGCCGGTCCGTAAATTGAGTGCGGTTCGGCAAACGCCAATACGCCGTCATAGCCTAGGTTGCGCCCGATGCCCGAAGATTTGAAACCTCCGAAGGACCCTCGCCCGTCCTGTGCCATTGGTCCGTGACCGTTGAGGTTGGTGTAGCCGCCTCTATCCTGCCGGCGACGGTGACGGCACGATCGCGATCCGGGGTCCAGACAGAAGAGCAGAGGCCGAACTCGCTGTCATTGGCGAGCGCAACGGCTTCGTCATCGGTACGGAACTTCATGATCGGAAGTGCCGGGCCGAATTGTTCATCCTTCACGATTGAAAGCGATTGATCGGCGTCGTAGACCAGCGCCGGTTTCTGGAAAAAACCGCCGCCATTGTAGAGTCCCTCGTCGGGCACCTGCCCACATTCCCTGACTTCCGCTCCCCTGGCGCGGGCTTCGGCAATCATGTCGGTGACGACCTTCAGCTGTTTTGCGTTGTTGACCGGTCCCATTGTGACGTCGGCATCCAGCCCGTCGCCGACCACGGCGCGGTCGCAGGCGGCGGGGAAACCATCAACCACCTCGTCATAGCGGCTTTCGTGAACATACATTCGCTTCAAGGCCATGCAGATCTGGCCGGATGAGCCAAAGGCCGCCCAGTACATTCTGTTGAAAACCTCGTCATCCAATTCGATGTCATCGAGGATGAGCGCAGCATCGTTGCCACCCAGTTCCAATGTGACCGGCGTGATGTTGTCGGCGGCGACCTTCATCACATGGCGGCCGATCGGAACGGAGCCGGTGAAATTCACGTTGCGAACCACGGGATGCCCAACCAGCGGGTCGCCGATCTTCGACGCCGAACCGGTCAGGATATTGACGACGCCCGGTGGCAGCATCCGGGCGATGATTTGCAGGGTCAGCGCCGGGGCCAGGGCCGAATTGGCGGAGGTTTTCACCACCACGGTGTTGCCCGTCACCAGTGCCTGTGGAAGCTTCGCACCGAGGATCGACAATGGCCAGTTCCAGGGCTCGATCAGCGCTGCGACACCGCGCGGCTGGCGCTTGACGATTGTGTCAAAGGGCGGTCCCTTGATTTCCTCGTCGATGGCGATCCTGTAGCCGTAATCCGCTGCTTGCCTGAAACGGTCTCCCAGTCGTGACATTTCAAGCAGGGTCTCGCGGGCAATCTTGCCGTGTTCGCGGGGAAAAAAGCCGCATGAGCGGCCTGCACGGCCTCGTCGACGTCCCTTTCGGTAGCCGCCGCCGCCTGACCGACCAGTTCCGACGGGCGCGCGGAATTGAAGATATCGTATAGGCCGCCGTCCGATGCGGGACGCGAGTCTCCGTTGACGAATATTTCGGTTTTAATGACGTCGTCAGACATTGTTTTTCCCTGTGCGTGTTAAAAAGGGCCGGGTCAACCGGCGCACCAGGCGCCGGATGATGGTTGCTGAATTCAAGATTCGCGGAGAGCGGACGACCGCCCTCCGGCGAATCCGTCAATCACTTGAGAGCACCGGCCTCGCGGTAGTAGCGCGCTGCGCCCGGGTGCAGTTCCATCAGCCCGCGCTTGGAAGCCGCGAACTCGATACTCAGCGCCTTGGCCCAGGGTGCTTCCGAAGTCACCTGCTCGATATTGTCCCAGAATGCCTTAGTGACCTTGTAGACGGTCTCTTCATCCACATCTCCGCGGATAGAGATCCCGACGGCAGTGTCGAAGGACACCACCGGCGCGTCGTTCTTCTGGCCGTCATACATGCCGTTTGGAACGTCAGCGCGATAACGCCATTTGCCCAGCCATTTATCAACTGCCTCACCATCAGCGCTCTCCGGTCCGATGAACCGCAGATCCTCGGTTTCCGTGAACTGGATGAACTGGCCGCAGGGATCGAGGCAACCGTTGACATAAACATCTATCTTGCCATCCAGGAAGGCCTGATACCCGGTCTGCCAGTTCGCCTTGATCGCTTCGTAGTCTTCGCCGGCAACCAGCCCCGTCGTTGCTTCGATCCAACCGCGCGCGGCGTTATAGGCGCCACCACCCTGCGGGCCGAGGAACACCGACGTTCCTTCAATGTCGTCAAGCGTCTGTATATCGCTGTCGGCGCGCACGGCGAAGTGATAGGCCCCATAGGGAAACCACATCAGAAGGTCGACGTTTTTCGCCAGTTCAGGCGCCTCGGGTTCGTTTTTGTACATGGCCTTGCCGGCGGACATGAGGTTGTAGATCACCGGGCTGGTCATCGCCATATCGAGGTTGTTGCGGCCGACCTCCATCTGGTGCAACGTCGCCGCTCCGCCGCCGGACACTTCGATGGCAACGTCGTCGAGATTGTCGGTTACCACATTGGCAAAGGTCGCCATGGTGATTGCCTGGCCGAGGCTCGGTGCGATTGTCGCCATTTTCAAGGTTTTATCCTCGGCACTGGCGGATCCCGCCAAGGCAATGGCGGCAAGGGCCGTAATTGTCAGTCTACGCATTTTGTTTCCTCCCTGGAGTATGGCGTTTGGTTTTCATGTCGACAGTACGTCGACTGGAGATGGTTCGCCTTTCATGAAGCGGTGTCCGACGATCAGAACAGCACACACGATCAGCGCCGGAAGGGCAACGATCATGTTCGGAACAAGTATGGCAAAGCCTGCGACAGCACGCGCCAGCCGCTCCGCCGTGTGAAGGCGGTTCTTTTCAAACCCCGTCAGCGCCGAAGTCAGGAGCCACATGGACAGGGCAAAAGCCAGAATGATCCAGCCGAGGTCGCCCCAGCCGACTGCGTCGATATCCATCATCGCATTTGAATTTGGCAGCTGGCCTCCGAACCACTCGAACAGCACCTGCAACTTGTAGAGAACCGCCGGATGGTAGACGAAGACAAAGGGTATGAGAAAACCGGCCAGAGACAGCCGTGCCGCCTGGAAGCCGGTTTTCACCGGATCCGCACCGGCAATTGGTGCCGCGGCAAAGGCCGCCAGCGCCACCGGTGGCGTCACCGTTGAGATGACGGCGAAGAAGACCACAAAAAGGTGCAATGTCAGCGGCGCAATGCCCACGGCATCGATGCCGGAACTCAGCGCGATGACGATGATGAAATAGGTCGCGCCGGGCGGCAGTCCCATTCCGAGCACGATTGCGCCGAGGGCAACGACGATCAAAGTGCTGAACAACGGTCCCGATGCCAACTGCGCCAGCAGCAGCGAAAGGCGGCCGGAAAAACCGGAAACCTGGACCAGGCCGACAATCAGGCCAATGGCGGTCACGATCACAATAATGGACGCCGACATGCGACCCGCATTGGCAAAAGCCTGGTAGATCCTGCCCCAGGAGCGAAAATTGGGGAACAGCACCAGCGAACAGACAAGGGCGGTCACGAATCCGTAAAACCCGGCCTTGGGAACGGACGGCTGCGCGAAAAGAAAATAGCTGAGCACGCCGAGTGGCAGAATAAACACAAAGCATTGCACCATTTCGCGTTTGCTCAGCCTTTGCCGGCTTTCGGGCGGCAGCGGACCGACGCCCTGCCGGCGCGCTTCAAAATAGACGGTGAGAAAGGTGCCGAGATAATAGAAGACTGCCGGCACGATCGCTGCCACCACAATGTAGCGGTATTCGAGACCGATCTGCCCGGCAACGAAAAAGGCGACCACACCCATGACCGGGGGCATGATCTGACCTCCCGTCGACGCGGCAGCTTCGACGGCAGCCGCAAAGGCCGGTTTGAACCCCGACTTCTTGATAACCGGGATGGTCATGACACCGGTTGAGACGACGTTTGAAATGGCAGCACCGCTGAGCGTGCCGAACAGGGCAGATGAGGCAACCGCGGCATGGGCGGCACCACCAGTAAAGCGGCCGGTCGCCAGATTGGCGATTTTCATCAGCAGATCGCCTGCGCCCGATGCCATCAAAATCGCTCCGAATACGATGAAAATCAGAACATTGCCCGAGACGACCTGGAGCGGCTGGCCGAACATGCCGCCGGTCTGCGCCCAGAAATTCAGCACCATTGATCGCATGGACTGGAAAAAGCTGCTGTCCGATCCCGCAAAGATGCCGGTCCATTCCGGCAGCAGACCGCGGACGAAAAAATAGACGATCCAGAACAGGCAGAAGCCGACGATAAAAGTGCCGAACTGCCGCCAGGTCAGGTAGAGCGTCAACGCTGTTGCCAGTGGAAACAGAAAATAGTCGATGGTTTGCGCGGATGGCAGGGCGCCACCATCGACCGCAAACAGTTTTACCACCCATGCCAGAAAGGTCAGAACCGACAGACCGGCCAGAAACCAGTTCAGCCAGCGGTAACGCGCCGGCAGCGACAGGAAGGAGATTGCGAAGGAAAAGATGATCGGCAATCCGAGGATCAAACCGGTGGGCAGCAGGAAGGCTTTCTCGAAACCCTTGTAAGAAGCCCCGAGCCAGTGGTTCCTGAACAGGACACGCTTGTCCCGTCGCGACAGCTCGTCGAAACCCTGTGTCGTGGTTTCGATGAACCAGCGGACAAATTCAGTCAGAGGGCCGGAGGCCGCGTAGATGAGGATCACCAGGACAAAGACGCAGGCGATGGCATCCGATGTGCGGATTTCGAGGGTTTTCGAACCGGTCATGTTGCCTGGCCTCCCCTGTCCCGCAGACGTGCGGCCTCCCAAAGATATGTATTGCGGGCCGTTGCATTGACCTCTTGCTCGGCCAGTGCCTCCATCGTTTCGGCTTTGAGATCATGCGCAGGCTCGCCGAGCGCGATCAGATGATCGCAAAGCTCCAGCCGCCATTGAAAATCGTCGGTATCGCACGCCGCCTGCATGAGGGGTTCGGCACCCCCGGCCAGCTCGGCGATATGCTCCGCTCGCCGCTTGGACGCCAGGGAGCCCAGATGTGTGGGATTGCCGTCATACCAGCCGAGAGTGCCTGCGGCATAGGCACGTGCCGACCAGCCGATCTTGCCGTAATATTCACCGAGCCAGGGTTTGTCTGCCAACGCTTCCGGCAAAGTGATGAAAGCCGCAATGTCATCCATGGACAAGCCGCGATCCATCATCGAAGTCGTTTCACGCATCACGTGCAGGATCGCCGCGCGTGTTGTCGACAGAACCTCCCGCACGGTTTCGGCCCCGTGAACCGGCCTTGTATGGCCCGGAGCAAGGACATCGGCACCCAGATCGGCGAGCACTGCGAGACTTTTCGCCCAGGTGGCGAAGTCCCTATACGGCGTTCCGCGAATGGCATAGAGGTTCGGGAATGCGTGGTACCAGTTGTCGCCACTGAACAAAATGCGAAGATCCGGCAACCAGACAACCATGTGATCCGCAGTTTCTCCCGGTGCCAAAATCAGTCGCGCCGATACGCCGTCGAGGTCAATATCGCGATCGGAATTTATGCGCTCAGTCGGCTCCAGATATCCTGCGCCCAACCCTTCCATCGGGCGGTTGCCCGGGCCGCATCCCAGCGAAATTCTCTGTTGCGGGCTCAACCCGACACCAAACTGCGCCTGCGTACGCCGACCCAGGGCCTTGTTCGGGGCAATCGTGTTTTCGTCCACGTCCACGAGATCGGAAGAAAATGGGGAACTCGCCAGGATCGAAACATCCCCTTCTGGCGCAAACATCGCGGCACCCGAAATGTGATCCCTGTGGCTGTGGGTATAAATGATCCGCCCGACCGGCTTGTCGGTTTTGGCGCGAAATTCGGCGAGGATATTCTCGGCCGCCTTGGTGCTTTCGGTTGTGTCGATAATGGTAACGCTTGTCGTGCCTTCGACCATGTACACATTGGATGCGGCAAATCCCACAGCGCCCCAGATGCCCTCAGCCAGCTGGATCACCGACTTGTCGAACTGGATAGAGTTGTGGTTGACGAGGGCGGCGTTTGGCATCATTTCCTCACAAAATTTTCCGGCGCCGGGGCGCGGTATTTGTCGGTCAATTCTTCGTCCACCTCCGAACCGTCGTAGAGAAACGGCAGGATGCCCTTGCGCAGCGAACGCCCCCGCATTTTTTCAATATCCGCATCGGATCTTGTGACCCGTTGTGCCAGCCGCCGGCCCCAACTTGCCAGATGGCTATACAGCCGGTGGATTTCCGCCTGGTGCGAGGTGCCTTTCGCCAGATCGTGGAATTCTTCCGGATCATTTTGCAGGTCGAAAAGCATCGGGCGAAAGCCACCCTCCGCATGCATCAGTTTGTAGCGTCCGTCGAAGACCATAAACAGCCGCGCGTCTCGGGGCGCCAGACCCAGCTTCGTGCATTGCGGTGTCGGGGAGTAGTCAAATTCACTGACAACGAATTCGCGCCACTGTGGCGTTTCACCATTGAGCCAGGGTTGAAGAGAGCGCCCTTCAATGATGTGATCCGGCACTTTACCGCCCGCCGCCTCGACAAATGTAGCGGCCAGATCGATGGATTCGACAAGCGCGTCACAGGTCTTGCCGCGGGTCACATCGGCCTGCGGCCGCGGATCGTAGACGATAAATGGAATCTTGACACTCGGCTCGTGGAATAGATCCTTTTCGCCCATCCAGTGATCACCGAGATAATCGCCGTGATCGGATGTCAGAACGATCATCGTATCTGCCATGCGCTCGGATTCCTCAAGGAAATCTAGCAGCACGCCCAGCTGGTCATCGCATTGCTTGATCAGGCCCATATAGGCCGGGATCACCTTCTGGCGCACATCATCACGCTGAAAGGCCTGCGAGACCTTGTTGTCCATATAGGCACCGAAAACCGGGTGAGGATTTTCGCGCTCAATCTCATGGCGCAAGGCCTGCGGCACGTTGTTGGGCCCAAACATGTCGTGATAGGGCGCCGGCACGATATAGGGCCAATGCGGTTTGATGTAGCTCACATGGGCGCACCACGGCGCCCTGGCCTGCTCGATGAATTCGATCGTCTTTTGCGTCAGCCAGGGAGTTTCGCTGTCCTCCTCGCGAATATTGGCCGGCTTGTCGGCATTGGCAAACATCCAGCCCGACGCGATATTACCGCTGTCGTCGACGCTTGCGTTGGCGAAGTCGGCCCACGGGTTTTCCGACGGGTAGCCCTTGGACTTCAGATACTCGTTATAGGGCGAGCGCTTCTCGTCATAAAAGCCGTCCGGCCCCTCGCCCCAAAGACCGTCGTCGCGGATCCAAGTGTCGAAGCCGCATTCGGCCTGACGCGCACCGATCACGCTGTCGGGGCTCAGGCCCAGGCGCTCCATGCCCTCGGCGTCCGCCTTCATGTGGGTTTTTCCGATGAGCCAGCAATCCATGCCCTGGCGCCGCAAATGGTCGCCCATTGTCTGCTCGCCAACGCGAAGCGGAAAACCGTTCCACTGCGCCCCATGCGAAGACACGTAACGCCCGGTGTAGAAACTCATGCGGGACGCACCGCAGATCGGCGATTGCACATAGGCATTGCTGAACCGCACACCCATCGCCGCCAGCCGGTCGAAATTGGGCGTATGTAGATGCGGATGGCCGGCACAACTGAGATAGTCGTAACGCAGCTGGTCGTACATGATGAACAGGATGTTCATCCTGGACCCTTCTTTGTTAGTTGGATTCATTTGACCGAGAAGGGGTCCGGCCCCGATGCGTTTGCAATTTTGGACATTTCAACTCCTCCCGCACAGACTGTGCCACAGGGAGTCGAGACATCTAAGCCAAATTGGCAATTGCGCCACCAGGTGGCACAAAAACCACCAGGCACCGGTCAATTCACAGGTCGTGCATGCCACACAGAATAATGCTGATCAGCCCCACCTGAGTGGTCCAGTTTGAGTGTTAGTGCATGACCGGCCTTTGGTCCATCAGGATGATAGTTTCCGGAGCCGGGCTGAAGTAAGTTTGCTCGGTAATGCCAATTTCCCGGATCGCATCAATTCGTGCCATCCCCTGTCCGACAAGTACCTCAACTTGCCGCGTCCTGCGGACCGTGACACTCTCTTCCGGTTTGTGTCTTTTCGTGGCCATGTGAATCCTCCGTTTTCCTAATCGTAACGGCGGACCACTTCACCGGGGGAGGATCACAGACGCGCGGTGGCTCTTCTGGCTGATGCGAAGGCGCCGCTATATCGGCGCCGCCGCCTTCTTCTATGCACTTGCGCACCCAGTTTTATATGCCGTTGACATGGGAACGCTCCAGCTCATTCTGGCTGAATTCCTGACGCTTGGAATCTGGACCGGCTGGGCTGTTTTCGCGATCTTCATCGCACTGGCCGTAACAAGCAACGACGCTGCGCAGCGCTATCTCGCATCGGCATGGAAAACGCTCCAGCGCTGGATCTATCAGCCGCCCTAATCGGTAAAGCAGCTGATCCCCATGTAGTTGATCATCCGGGTTGTGAAGCCCGATCGGGAGTCAAGCACATGCGCAACATAATCCGCTGCGCCGTCGTGGCTCCAATTGTCGGCGGCAACGAGGGCGCTCTTCGCCATCTTCGGCCGAAGCAACTCGAAGACCGACAGATACATGCCTTTCCATCCGTCCAGCAATAGAAAATCCACCGGGCCATCGATTCCCTTGAGCGTTTCCCTTGCATCGCCTTCCAAAAGCGTGGCGTGATCGGTAAGACTTGCGCGTTTCAAATGCGCACGCGCTGCAGCGCATTTTTCCGGCTGAACCTCGGTGGTGAACAAATGGCCGCCATTATCCGCTGCGGCGGCGGCAAGATAGAGCGTGCTAATACCGAAAGACGCGCCAAACTCGACCAGCCTGTGTGCCTTTGATGCGCGGGCCAGAAGATAAAGCAACTCCCCTTCTTGGGGTGAAATCGCCAGATAGAATTCCGACAGCCGCAGAATTTCATAGCCGCTGTCCGTATCGCTCCCCCTGGCTTCACGATCAGCCCAGCGAGCCTGATCGCCGGACGCCTTTTCATGCAGTTCCCTCAGAAGTTTTTGCAGATTGTCGTCCGCTAACGCACCCAATTATGGTTCTCCCTCTTTCCATCGCGATTGGATGTCAGCGGTTTTTAGTTGTCAACAATCAGTCAAATTCCGGCAAGATATTTTGTTTTCCGCGATTATCCATATCATCTGATGTTTATGTGATACGCAGATTTAAATTCAAGTTGAGCGGGACGGCATTAAAGTCTAGAATTCATGACAATGGCGACAAAATCAGACGACTGAAACAATGAACAAGACAGGCAACACTGTTGGCTCTTCAACGTATCAACGCATCAAGCGGGATATCATTATTGGAAGTCTCGCGCCGGCATCTAAGCTGAAACTCGACACGTTGAGAGAGCGCTATTCAGCCAGCATGTCGACGCTGCGCGAGACTCTGAGCCGCCTTTCGAGCGAGGGATTTGTCTCTGCAGAAGAGCAACGGGGGTTTTTCGTCACCGCCGTATCGCAGGAGGACCTGATCGAAATTGCCAACCTGAGGGTCCTCCTGGAATGCCATGCGGCGCGGCTTTCCATCCAGAACGGTGACACCGACTGGGAGGGCAACCTGGTTGCTGCGCATCACAAGCTGCATTTGATTGAGCAGCGAATGCTTGAAGGCGATTCCTCGCTAAAGGAAGACTGGAAGCGCTATGATTGGGAATTTCATCTCGCAATGATCGAGGCCTGCGGATCCAGCAATCTCCTGACGCTGCATTCGATCCTCTACGACAAATATCTCAGGTACCAGATGCTTGTTCTGACCTATCGCGGGCAGGAAGCGGTGGACGAGCATCAGGCGATGTTCGAGGCAGCGCTCGCCCGCCAGGCCGACGAGGCGGCAAACATACTTCAAATCCATATCGAAAAAGGTTTGGAGCACACATTGGCAGCGTTGTGAGTGCCGGACGGCTATTCGCGATCGCGTGCGCGGGGCAGGATGGCTGCCGGTAGCCGATTCACTGGTGCCTAAAACACGCTTGTTTTAGGAAGATGGGAATAACGTTTTCCTCTTCGTCCAGGACGCGGCGCGACTGCCAGGGTTCGGCTGTTCGGCGACGGCGTCGCCATCGTTCACATCCTGGAGATGAATGGCGAAAGCTTCAGGCTCAAACACAGCCGCAAACGCTCAAAAGACTAAAACACAGCCCACCACAACTCAGCTTGCCCACAGGCCCCGCCCTGCTGCGTCAGCCATCTGGGAGCACTCCGCAGTGCGGACCCTATGGACAACCTTCCGCAACACCCAAGTGGTACATTTTTACTCCGGCGAGTGGTGTATTTTTGCTCCGGCGTTGACAGAACCCATCTCCGCCGAATTGACCTGTTGCCATCGCTACACGTGAGTTTTGTGGGTTTGCGCGATAAGCCTAAACGAATTTGCGGAACAGTCCGGTCCGGTCGAAGATGTTCTCCAGCTCTTCGGTACGGCCGCGGGTCTCGTCCCAGTGCAGTTCCTGCACGGCAGCTATGGCCGCTTCGACGACCAGCAGGATGGCGATCGACGAATCCCAGGCAGACGGCACCGTGATGCGCGCAGAAACGGTGTGGCCGGCGATCGCCTGGATGGGCGAGCGCCATTGGTCGGTGAAGAGGATGATTTCGGCGCCGCGCTCGCGCGCCATTTCCACCAGCAGCTGCGTGCTACCCTCGTAACGGCGGATATCGAAGACGACCAGGATGTCGCCCTCCTTCAGGTCAAGCAGATAATGCGGCCAGGAATTCGAATTCGACGGCACCAGCACGACATCGGAGCGGATCATCTGCAAGTGCAGGAACAGATAGTTGGCCAGTGTCTGGGTGATCCGCCCGCCGGCGATGTGCACCCGGCGGTCCGGGTCGGCGATCAGCGCAGCAATGCGGTCGAACGTCTTCGGATCGATCTGCTCCAGGCTGCTGCGGATGTTCTCCGTCGCCTCCTGCGTGAAGCGGTTGAGGATGTGCTCGTCGGGCGCGGCGGCGACCCAGGTCTCACGCTTGGCGATCGGATTGGAAAGGATGTCGTTCAGCTCTTCCCGCAGCTTTGCCTGGAACTCGGGATACCCGGCAAAGTCGAGTTTTTGCACCATCCGGGCAATCGTCGGCGTCGAAACGGCCGCGGTTTCGGCCATCTCGGTAATGCTGCCCAGCCCGGACGCCGGATAGTTGCTGAGGATTACGTCGCAGACCTGTCTTTCGGCGCGTGTCAGATCGCGCTGGCGGGCGTTCAATCGTTCGGCGACGGTTTTCTGCTGCGGTTCCAACGCGTGGGCCCTTTCACGTTGAAGAATCAAGGCACATGCTGATCGCAAGTGAAGAAAATTTTTCAGAAACTATATTGACAGCTGCGGTGCTTGTGAAGAATTATTTTCAAATGCTGCTGGATGAGCCGAACGCACTGACGCCCGATCAGGTTGTAGCCGTGCACAACGAAGCCGGGGATCATCGACTGGTCCTGGTCTGCGAGCACGCTTCAAACTGGATCCCGCCCGCCTATCGCGCACTTGGCCTGGACGAAGCGGCCAGGCGCAGCCATGCGGCCTGGGATCCCGGCGCTCTGGGTGTTGCTGAAGCCCTCAACCGGACGCTGAACGCACCGCTGGTTGCAGGATGCGTGTCGCGGCTGGTCTACGACTGCAACCGCCCGCCGGAGGCCGAAGACGCGGTGCCCGCCGTCAGTGAGGCGTTCGCAGTGCCGGGAAATACCGGCCTGACCGACGAGGCACGCGCCGACCGTGTTGAAATGGTCTACCGGCCCTTCCGGCAACGTCTTGAGCAGGTTCTGAATGACACGCCGGAAGATACCGTTCTTGTGACGGTCCACAGTTTCACGCCGATTTATCATGGTCGCCAAAGGACGACCGAGATTGGCATCCTCCACGGAGACGATCCGCGCCTCGCTGAAGCCATGATGGCGATTGCCGGACAATTCACCCGCCGTCGCGTCAGGCTCAACGATCCATATGGACCGGAGGATGGGGTAGCGCACACACTCAATCTGCACGGAAGCCGCAACGGCCTCGCCAATGTGATGATCGAAGTCCGCAACGATCTGATCGACAAGCAAAGCCGACAGACGGAAATGGCTGATTTGTTCGCCGGCTGGCTCAGGGCGGCCATTGCCCGTCTCGGATCGGAGATCCGGTCATGAACCGGGCGATGGCAACCTATGTCCGCATCGTCGACGCGGTTAACTACCGCATCGGCCGGGTCATGATGTATGGCGTCTTCGTGATGATGGCGATCCTGCTCTGGTCGTCACTTTCCAAGACATTCTTCCTGCCTTCGCTTTGGACGCTGGAGACGGCGCAATTCGCCATGGTGGCTTATTATATCATGGGCGGACCCTATTCGATCCAGCTCGGATCCAATGTGCGCATGGATCTGTTCTACGGATCCTGGAACACCAGTCGCAGGGCCTGGTTCGATTCCTTCACCGTACTGTTCCTGATTTTCTATCTGAGTGTGCTGCTTTACGGCGGTATCGGCTCGACTGCCTATTCTCTCGGTCATTGGGGCGACGAGCCGGTCGGATTTCTCAGTCAGATCATCGGCAGTTTTATGATGGGCGGACCGGATTCGGCTGCTGAAGTCATCGGCCGGACCGAGCGCAGCCCGTCGGCCTGGCGGCCGTTCCTATGGCCGATCAAGACGGTGATGTGCTTCGGCATTTTCCTGATGCTGCTGCAGGCCGTCTCGGAACTGTTCAAGGATATCGCCTGCCTCAAGGGCTATGAGTGGGGACGCCGGGCCGATGTCGCATGAGATGATCGCCATCTTCATGTTTGCATCCATGATGCTGATGCTGTTCACCGGACAGCGCGTCTTCGGTGCGATTGGCGCTGTCGCCGCCGTTGCGGCACTGGCCCTGTGGGGCACGGGCGGGCAGGACATTCCCTTCTCGGCTGCCATGAAACTGATGAAATGGTATCCACTGCTGACGCTGCCGATGTTCATCTTCATGGGCTACATTCTGTCGGAATCGAAACTCGCCGACGATCTCTACCGCATGTTCCATGTCTGGATGGGCCCGGTCAGAGGCGGACTGGCGATCGGAACGATCGGGTTGATGGTGCTGGTATCGGCGATGAACGGATTGTCGGTCGCGGGCATGGCGATCGGCGCCACCATCGCCCTGCCCGAACTGCTGCGCCGCGGCTACGACAAACGCATGGTCACCGGGGTCATCCAGGCCGGTTCGTCGCTCGGTATTCTCGTGCCGCCATCTGTGGTTCTAGTGCTTTACGCCATGATCGCCCGGCAGCCGGTCGGCCAGCTGTGGCTTGCCGGTGTCCTGCCGGGATTGCTGATGGCCGGAATGTTCATTCTCTATATCGGCATCCGCTGCTATTTCCAGCCATCGCTTGGCCCCTCACTCAGTGACGACGAGCGGGCCATGCCGAGAGCCGAGAAACTGATGCTGCTACAGGCCGGCATTCTGCCGCTGGCGATTTTTGCAGCCATGATGATCCCCTTCGTCAATGGCTGGACGTCACTGGTGGAAAGCTCGGCCATCGGCGCCCTCACTGCCCTTGCCGCCGCAGTGCTCAGGGGCCGTATGACGCGGGAGGTATTCGAGAACAGCACCCGTCAAACCCTGGCGATCTCCTGCATGTTCATGTGGATTATTCTGGCCGCCCTTGGTTTCGGAGCAGTGTTCGACGGGCTTGGCGCGGTCCGTGCGATCGACAATCTGTTTACCGAGCAGTTGGGGCTCGATCCCTGGATGATCCTCATCCTGATGCAGCTCAGTTTTCTGGTCATGGGCACCTTTCTCGACGACACGGCAATGCTGGTCATCGTCGCACCGCTCTATGTGCCGCTGGTCAAGGTGTTGGGCTTCGATCTCATCTGGTATGGTGTGCTTTACACGATCACCACGCAGATCGCCTATATGACACCGCCTTTCGGCTACAACCTCTTCCTGATGCGCGCCATGGCGCCGCCGGAAGTGTCCCTTTCGGACATCTACCACTCCATCATTCCGTTTGTCGGGGTGATGATTGCCTGCCTGGCGCTGATCATGCTCTTCCCGGAGATCGCGCTGTGGCTGCCTAAATACATCTACGGGAACTGACAAGAACTCCATAAGGAGCGGGAATGCAAACCACAACAACGACTAATCGGAGGATGATATGACCACACGCCGTAATTTATTGAAGACCGCTGGCATCGCCGGCGCGGCAACCCTGGCGGCACCTGCCGTCAAAGCCCAGGCGCCGATCAAGTGGCGCATGCAGACCTATGCCGGGCCGGCGCTCGCAGCCCATGTGATCAAGCCGTCAATCGACGCCTTTAACATCGCCGCCAAGGGCCAGATGGAGATCGAGTTGTTTTTTTCCGATCAGCTGGTGCCGACCGGCGAACTCTTCCGCGCCATGCAGAAGGGCACAATAGACGCGGTTCAGTCGGACGATGATTCCATGGCCTCGCCCACGGAAGTGACTGTTTTCGGCGGCTACTTCCCCTTCGCATCGCGCTATTCGCTCGACGTGCCGGTGCTGTTCAACCAGTACGGCCTGAAGGAGATCTGGGATGAGGAATATGCCGCGGTGGGCGTCAAGCACATCTCGGCCGGTGCCTGGGACCCCTGCCATTTCGCCACCAAAGATCCGATCAACAGCCTGGAGGACATGAAGGGCAAGCGGGTCTTCACCTTCCCCACCGCCGGCCGCTTCCTGACGCAGTTCGGCGTCGTGCCGGTGACGCTTCCCTGGGAAGACATCGAGGTGGCGGTGCAGACCGGCGAGCTTGACGGCATTGCCTGGTCGGGCATCACCGAGGACTATACGGTCGGCTGGGCAGACGTGACCAACTACTTCCTCACCAACAACGTCTCTGGCGCCTGGGCTGGTTCGTTCTTCGCCAATATGGACCGCTGGAACGAGCTGCCCGAGCACCTGAAGGTGATGCTGCAGATGGCGATGGACCAGTCGCACTACTACCGGCAATGGTGGTACTGGGGCGGCGAGGCCAATCTGCGCGTTCACGGCACCAAGATGAAACTGACGACCATTCCGGACGCAGAATGGGCAACGGTCGAAAAGGCCGCGATCAAGTTCTGGGACGAGATCGCCGCCGAAAGTCCGACCAAGGCGAAGGTTGTCGAGATCTTCCGCAAATACAATGCCGACATGGAAAAGGCCGGACGGCCATACCGCTACAGCTAAGATCAAACTGCGGGGCGGGCATCCGCCGGCCCCGCAGTATTATTGACCGACTGGGCTGGCTTTCGGCGATCTCAATGTCGCTGGGGTATCAGGTGGTGTTTTGGTGAGGGGCGCAAACGAACAATTGATGCCAAATCATCTGCGGCCCGGATCGGCGTGTACGGTCAATCCACGGCGGCCTGTGCTTTGCTCGCTGCATTCACCCGATGTTGAACCTGCTCGGCGAGCAGGATCATTGACCGCCGACCGAGATCAGGATCCGCCCAGTCCTTGCCGGCGTAAAGCAATGTGCCAAAATCACCGGTTTCCTGGCGAAATTCCAGCAGCTCGTCGGCCACCTTGTCAGGGGTGCCCCATGTGATCAGGCGGTCACTGACATTTTCGAATTTCACTTCGTCATCGGGCTGATCGCGGTGTTCCTTGAACAGGTTGATCCGGCCGTGTTTCTTCAGCTTGGTGAAAAGTTGCCGGTAGTAAAAGATGTAAGGGCTGTCGGGGCCGGTCGCATATTCGCGCGCCGTATCCAGATCATCGGCGACAAATACAGACTTGGCGACCCGCCAGTTTGTCCAACCCCATTTTCATGTGCCAGTTTCTGAAACGGTTTCTGGTACTGGTGCACGCATGTTTAGAGCAAATCAGGTTTTGACTGACGCGTATCCAGCGTTTTCCAGGTAGTTTGCACACTCTTGCGGTTTGATTGTTGAGACGAGCCAGCCGATGTGTTTCCAAATGTCGTCGATAGATCGCTTTTGCGCCATAACCAACTCCTGAACCACCAAAATAATGGCACAGTTTTAGGGGGCTAAGACAGTATCAGAGGGTGGTGTCAATAGCGCGCAAGGCCCAATTGAGGCAGCACCAGCCCGGCAATTCTCGGTGATCGCCGCTGCCTCTTGCGGCTGGAATTGACCGACCGGATCAACGCCAAAACACCGTGGTGGTTTCCAAATCTTAAACAACGCCGGGTGCCGTGCGTCACCAGATCCGGGCGAAAAATTTAACCTTTACCTTTCATGCACCATACCGGGCGCCGATTCCATCGTCAGGGGCGCGATTTCGGCTGAACCGGCGATCCCTTCACAGAACCCAGAGTTTGTCGGTTACGGGCGGGCCAGCGATGCATTCGACGGTTGGCTGATTCTCGGCCCGCTGACCCTGAATCGGTCCCGTCTGCCCGGCCCGAAAAGTCTTAACGAACACGCCGGTTATAGAATGTAAACCATTAATATAATTACTCAAATTTAACCAAACAGCTTTCCTGAATGTTGAGCACGGTCCGGCAAACTACCCTCGATTGGAGGTGTGTTGTGTTTAGGATCTTTGCATCATTTTTGGCGTGGGTATTGCTGCTGTCGGCCATGTGCGGCCCGGCACAGGCGTCTTCCGTATTCGCATTTCATATGGCTTTCCCGAAGCTGCTGCCTATCAAGCCGACCGCACCGTTGGTGAGCGATGTCGGCATCGAGAAATACTGCCTGGCGCTGGCGATCTATCATGAAGCACGCGGAGAACCCCTGCACGGGCAATTTGCCGTCGGTGTGACGATTTTGAACCGGGTGCGGTCGAACGCATATCCGGACACGGTTTGCGGTGTGGTCTACCAGAACTCCGAAAGACTGCACCGCTGCCAGTTTTCCTTCGCCTGCGACCGCCGCAGCGACGTCCCGAAAAATGCGAAAGCTTTTGCACGGTCCATGGACCTGGCAGAGTTCACAACCAGCATGAAGTCCAAACTGGAGCACAATCCCGCCTACCCATCGCCCTTTGCGAAATTGAGCGCGATGACCCATTATCATCGTCATGACGTGAGGCCTGTCTGGTCGAAGAAACTTGATCGCCTGACACAAATCGGCAGTCACGTCTTCTTCAAGAGCGATCGGGTTGTGAGAAAATACCGGCTGCCCGCCGATTACGTGCCGGTTCAGTTTGCGTCAGTCGGGTACTGACAAAACGAGCGCGGCAATCGGTGGTGTCAGACCAATTCGAACTGGACTCAGCCAGGCCGGCATCACTGTCCCCTATGCCGCGCAGAGACCGCGCCACTCAGTCAGAGCGGCAGTACGGTTCAGCTTGAAATGAATTCGTTTTGAATGGCTGCGCTCGAGGTTGAAGTGGTTGTGGACAGAAGAATGGACCGCGGCGAATTTCTGCAAACTTCGCATACTGCGAAAGCGCTGCATGGCTCGTTCTCTTCGCCGAAACGGCAGGTGAGAATTCCCGGCTCGATTGTTCTGCCAGCGACCTGTTTTCCTCTTGGCCGCATTCCCGACGTTCCGCATAGCGGCGCCATAGGACCGCAACTTGTCTGTAACGTTTCGTGGCAGACATCGATCCCACGTTCATGAAGTAGATCTTCCACATTTCGCAGCGAAAGTGGAAATCCAACATACATCATCACCGCCAGGGGAATAATCTCGGGGCTGGTTTTGAAGTATCGAAAGGGTGAGCATTTTGCAATGGTAGGACGCTACGAAACCGCCCTACCCTTCACAACTGAGTTTCCTCTGACAGCACCAGTCAGGGTGTTGTTCCCGCTCGGATCGAAAAAACGCTCTATTTCAAGCGAAAGGTGAGCCGATAGAGAGGAATTTTGGCAATGGCAAAGAAGCTCACCAGAAGAAAATTATTTTTCATCCGGTTCTCTTGCGGGAGCCGCGGCGGCGCTTCCAGCAGTTGCTCATAAGTCCAGGGCAGAAAAATTTCCGGCGAATGCCCGTATTGCGGTTATTGGCGCCGGTTTCGCAGGCATTGGCGCTGCACGGACGCTTCTTGAATTGGGTTATAGCGTGGACGTGATTGAGGCTCGTGATCGCCTTGGTGGCAGAGCTCACTCAGTCCCTTTCGGCAAAGGAACGGCAGACCTTGGAGCAGCGTGGCTTCACAGCACACCCTACAACCCGCTTCTACCCTTGGCGAAGAAGACAGGCGTGGAGTACGCAAACACAAATTTCGCCAGCCATTCAGCGCTGTCGAAAGACGGCAGGATCGATCAAATTGTACTGAGCCCTGAATCAACGACCGCTCCGTTTGAGACAATGACGGGCCCCGGATTGAGCTGGGCGTGGCGATCGGCAATCGGCCTTTCAGCTCCTGACGGCAGTGCCGGTCAGTATATGGAGGAAGGGATTGCTGCCAGTCTGAACTCTGTCGAAGCCTGCACAGTCCGCGGATTGTACGAAGTAGCTTTCGCTGCTGAATTGGATGACATCCATATTGTCGGTTTGTTGGGATCATCCGGAACTGACCCCTACTGGAAACCCGATCCAACTCTCGAAGACGGCCTGCCAAGAAGCGATGCGCTAATGTACGAGGGGATGCAGAAATTTCTCGAAATTCTATCCAAAGACATTCCTGTTTCACTGAACGAGCCAGTAAGGGTCATCAACTGGGGATCAGACGGGCTCGTCGTTGAATCGAGTAAACGGAGCGAGCAGTTCGACGCCGTTATCGTGACAGTTTCCATCGGTGTTTTGAAAAATGGATCGATCAAGTTTGTTCCGCCGCTGCCCGACAGTTATCGACAGGCACTCAATGGCTTGAGTATGGGATTGCTCAACAAGGTTCTATTGCGTTATCCCGAAGGCACTAAGTGGCGAACAGATCGGCAATTCATATCATTTTGCGATAAAGACCCGGTACAGTTCGCGGTCAACGGGCTAGCACTCACAAACGATCCTGCATTTTTCGGATTGGCTGGTGGCAATGCCGCACGCGCAATTGAACAAGCGACAGACGATGAGCTTGTGCATAAGCTGCACAGTCAGCTGCGTATCGCAACGGGCATCGCACTTCCCGACCCGGTTGAAGTGCGTGTGACACGATGGTCGTTAGACCCTTGGGCGCTGGGATCCAATGCCTATCTCAACCGGCAAGCGACGGGCTACGAGAAGCTTGCGTTGAGGCAGCCACTTGTAGGGCGTGTTTTGTTTGCAGGCGAGGCTATCAGCATTGAAGGCGGAAGTGTCGATACTGCATATTTCGACGGTGTTCGGGCTGCCCATTTCCTCAATTCAGGATAGCCGTCCTCCAGCAACCGCCAAGACCATCATGCAACGTTAGAACGGGAGAAGCACATGAAAATTGGTCCGTTTATCGTAGCAGCGCTGGTCTTAATTCATCATTCGATTGCTTATCTCCATGCGGGAGCTCACCGCCAGCTACGCCGGTGTCTAGCCTCTACATGGTTGTAGAACGACCGCTGAGCGGCCGGACCGGACGTTTATTCAAGGATGCATCTTCGCCCCTTTGGTTATCCTGTCGACGACCTTCTTGTCCTCACGGAGAGCCAGTCCGACAAGCTTCAGATCAGCAGTCTCGTACCGCTCGACAGTCGTCCGGTTGGCAGCGTCGTGGCCGGTAGCGAACATGTCCTCGATGTAGATCGCCATATCGACTCTTCGGTCCAGCGCACGAGCATGGATCTTTGTTAGACCCGCTTGATCTGTTGCAAGAACTATCATCGGTTGAACGATGAGAGGCCGATAGGTCTTGCCACACGCATCGGCGTACCGCTCGCCGAGCAGCTCTCGATTTGCTCCGAGAACGCCGCTCGTGAGGAAGGCCGTGACGTTGAGTTTCTGCCATACCAGAAGGTCGTCACGTACGATGATCGCAATCTTTGTGTCAAACAAAATTCTACCTCATAATATCCGAAACTTTAACGCATTGGCCGGATTTTTTTTGGCCAAGTGATATGGTATAAGGATAATGTCCGCATAATTGACTGGCAAACGAAGATAATTCAGCAGCAAGGCCAAAAACATGGATATTGACCGAACTGATCTGCGTATACTGGCACTGTTGTCGAAGAATGCACGGATCACTAACAAAGCGCTCGCGGCCGCAGTGGATCTATCGCCTTCCAGTGTTCACGAGCGAGCAAAGCGACTTTTTGATAGCGGTCTGGTCACAGGTTCACATGCGGACGTGCGCCTCGACCGTCTGGGGCTGTCTCTGAGAGCATTGCTGTTCATTCAGATGTCGGAGCATGAGAAAACGAATCTCGATCGTTTTATCGAAGATATTCTGCATTTGTCTGAAGTAAGAGCGGCGTGGATGATCAGTGGTCGCTTTGACGCCCTCGTTGAACTCGTGACCCGCGATACCACCCATCTCCATCGTGTGGTCGTAGAAAAGTTCTCGTCCCGTAACGCAATCCATCGTATCGAGACGTCGATCATATTTGATGGTGCCAGGCAGACAGATCTGACGGCTGCGCTGGAACTTTCGTTGTAGGTGTCAGAGACCGACGGCTTTGGGCCGATTTTGATGAAAAAGGCGGCCTTAAAGTAATCATTATTGGCTGATTCAGTTTCCTGAGTGATTTGGGAGATTGAATGCGATGATGGGACCGAGGAAGGAAACGCAGACGGCGCTTTTCTATGAGTTTTGCCTTGAGGATC
>JAAEOH010000322.1 GCA_024244645.1 Hyphomicrobiales bacterium | reverse complement strand
GTTCCGGTTCGCACCATGCAGCTGGAACACATTCTTGGCGATATCGATGCCGAGGGTCTCTATAGTCATCACCGTTCTCCTTCTTGTCACAGACTTCTAACCTGCGCTGGTGGAAGGAGAGCCGTCCATCCCATTAGATGGTATGATCGGTATTTGCGACTCGGAGAAGCAGGGTTTTTGGCGAGGCGCTGGGGTGATCGGCGGTGTTGAGCGCAAGATCCATTTTCTGGCGTTTGACCTGCCGCAATCCGATGGCTGCTTTGTGAAGGCCTATCCGGGTGAGACAAGCGAAGCCTTTTGCGACGGCCATGTCTCTGCGTTTGCCTTTTTCGGCGGCGTTCCCCAGTCGATACTTTACGACAATACTACGATTGCCGTTGCCCGCATTCTGGATGACGACAGGCGCAAGAGAACACGCGTCTTCAGCGAGCTTGTCTCCCATTATCTGTTCAAGGATCGCTTTGGCCGGCCCGGCAAGGGCAACGATAATGGACAGTACCGGCAATCAAGTCATGACGGTAGCCAACGAAAAAACCCAAACAACCGATGAAAGGAAGATCTTCTTTTGTCTGACTGGCCAACATTGGGAGTTCGTAAGGATGCTATTTGGTTGCTAGATGATTCAACCAAATCCACTTATGTTCCATAAAGCGTTGATTTGATTGGTGGGTGAGCACGGGCTCGAACCGTGGGCCCGCTGATTAAGAGTTTGTATTTTTTCATTGGATCAAGTTTCCTGGCGCTGTACAGACTTCATCAAACTCTTTAAATTCAATAAGTTGCGTTGTACCGTCTTTTATTACGTTTTCTTGAATTGGTGTAGGATGTTACGCCCCGGTTACGCCCCAGCAACTATTAGGTAAGACAGGCAGGTGACAGAGAAACTTTCAATTAGCATGGTGAGGGCCGCCCAGCCGCGCGATGGGCGCTACACCATCATGGATTCAAAAATTCGTGGTTTTGGCCTTCGGGTTTATCCCTCCGGGCAAAAGACGTGGATCTTCGAATACAAAGGTGGCGGGGGCGGACGGGGCGCTCCAACAAAGCGAGTGACCATCGGCAAAGCCGCTGTCAGGCAGGATGGCACGGCGTCCAGTCGTGGCGCATCAGTCCTGACACCGGATCAGGCCAGAGCGAAGGCAAAGACCCTATCAGCAACAGTCCAACTTGGCGAAGATCCACAACAAGAAAAAATGGATGAGCGAGCTGCTGAAAGCATTTCCGATCTCATCCCCGACTTTCTGAGCAAGCACGTTATGTCGAAACGTAAACCCGGCACTCTACGTCAATATGAGGATGTATTGAATCGCATCGTTGTGCCGGCTACCGGCAAAAAGAAGGCCAGGGACATTCTACGTGCAGACATTTCAAAGCTGCATTTGAAATGGAAGCACACGCCCTATCATGCAAATCGGATGCTCGCGATTGTTGGCTCGATGTATTCGTGAGCAGATAAAGAAGGCCGCGTCCCGGAAGGAGTGAACCCAACCGGGGGCATTGAACGATATAAAGAGAGCAACAGAGAGCGGCTCTTGTCCGCCGACGAGTTGTAGCGCCTTGGCGACACAATTCGGATGGCAGAGACTGACGGCTTGCCAATGTCAATCGATCCGACGAGTAAGCACGCGCCGAAAACGAAAACCACCACTGTGATCGGTGAACATGTAGCCGCTGCAATCAGGTTGCTCCTGTTCACTGGGTGCCGCGTCAGTGAAATCCTGAATTTGCAATGGAAACATGTTGATCTCGAGCGTGGAATGCTGTTTCTCCCCGACAGTAAGACCGGCAAGAAAGCTGTCGTTCTGAATAGTTCAGCGCTCAAGATATTGGAAAACCTGTCACGCCTTGGTGTGTATGTTATCGCTGGCGAGACGGCCGGCACAATTAATGAAAAACCGCGGGCAGATTTGAAGAAGCCGTGGCGATCGATCCGTCGACATGCCAGGCTCACAGATGTCCGCCTTCACGATCTCCGGCACAACTACGCTTCATTCGGAGTGAGTGTCGGACTCGGTCTGCCGATTATCGGAAAGCTGCTAGGTCACCAAAGCACCGCTACAACACAGAGGTATGCACATTTGGATGTCGACCCGCTCCGCAGGGCCACAGACACTATTGGCAGCGACATTGCGACCGCATTGGGCGAGGGAAAAGCCAAAAAGAAAGGCGGATAGATTAACGAAATTGTCGACTATGCTGTAAAATCAGGAGAACGAAGAAAATACATTGACTCGGGATCGAGAAATCCCCGAGAGCATCTACCACTGATGGTGGATACCATCCCTCGATCCGCCGAGAGGCTCGGCCAGACTGCAGCTTTCAAGCCAGGCGACATGCTTCGATTCTATGGTCATCATAAGTGCCTTATTTCGGAGTGGTGCGCGGAACGGGTCCGACCAGGTCGCGGCCTATCAGGCAGCGGGCCGACTCAAACACCGAACGGATAGGTGTCGGGGACACCCTTCGCCTGACCGGTTTTAATCGGACTAATCGCGTGCGTTTCGTCGATCCAGACGTATTCGTCGAACTGCTTGGGCAGCACTGCTTCAAAATAGTGGCTGGCAAGCTCTGTTTCCGGGCGATAGATGACGCCGATGGCCCGCTCCAGGCGGGGCATTGCAAGCTCTGTCGATGCATCGAGTTCCTGCCCCGCCCTCAACGGAAGAATGAGACCCGCTTCACCGGTCAAATGGAAAAGACGCTCATAACTCTGTGGATGGGAGGGATTTACATCCATGGTTTCCAAAGGCCCGTTCCAGGCAGATGCAGCGGCAACCGTGCCGCGATCCGTACCAAATCCGATGTGATAGGATTGCGCACTGAATGCCTTGCGGCAAAGCTCACCGATATTGTGCTCGCCGCGGGCAGACATTTCGGTCGCCGAAGCATCGCCAATGTGCGAATTATGTGCCCAGACAACTGCCTTTGATTGATCTCCTTTGAAGGTCATAACGTTAAGCAATGTCTCGAACATATGCCCATCGCGCAGGTTCCACGATGTGCGCGACCCGTAATACATGACACGGTAATAGCGCTCAGCATTGGCGACGATATAGGCATTTTGCGTGGCATCGAGAAACCGCTCGCCATCATGCTGCATAAAGTCCTGCCGCTTGGCATGGAGATCAACGAGCATCTTGGTGACATCGTTTTCACAATTGCGGTAAGCACCGGTTACAGCGGCATGGCCATAGGCCGCAGGATCCGCCTCCCATGGGCTAAGACAGCCGTAGCGATGCCTGGCGACCATGGCGAGATCCGGGTCTATTTCCTCCAGATAATTGATCGTCGCCCGAACCGAAACATAAAGGCTGTAGAGATCAAGACCATAAAACCCGCAACGAAAGTCATAGGCTCTGGACTTGTTGTGCTCATGCAGCCAGTCGACAAATTCGCGGACCTCCTCATTGCGCCACATCCAGGTCGGAAAACGGGCAAATGCTTGCCAGTCCGAAGGAGCCACATCACGATGACGCACATAATTATCGATCCGCGCAGCATCCGGCCAATCCGCTTCAACAGCAATTACATTGAAGCCATTTTCCTCAATCAGCCTTTGCGTGATGCGCGCGCGCATACGGTAAAACTCCGATGTGCCGTGGCTTGCTTCGCCGATAAGGACCACGCGCGCATCTCCAATACGCTCCAGCATCGGTTCGAGATCTGCATCCATAAGATTTTGAAACGGTTCACAGTGTTGCAAGATCAGTTCTGGCAGCGTCTCGCTGATCCGTGGCCTGTTTTGTATGAGCCGGGCGCGCGTCGGTTCTGCAGATGGTTCCTCCCAGCCTTCCCTGCCGATAAGCGGAACAAATTGCACATCCGCCAAGTCCTCACGATCAAACTGTCCACGCTCTTTTCTGATGACACGTATTAGCTCCTGTGCCCTCCGGTCGCTGCCAACCGGCACAACCAACCGTCCGTTTAGGGCAAGCTGGCTCTTGAGGGTCTCGGGTATTTCGGGGGCGCCTGCAGATACCAATATCGCGTCAAATGGTGCGTAGTCGTCCCACCCTCTCGTACCATCTGAGTGCAGGACATGAACATTTTCATATCCTTGGTCGATCAGGTTGGACGCTGCCTTTTCCGCAAGTTGGCCAATGCGTTCTATAGCATAGACCTCACCGGCTATTTTCGACAGCACAGCCGCGGCATATCCTGAGCCCACACCGATCTCCAGCACCTTTTCGCCGCCTTTCAAAGCCAAGGCCTCGATCATATAAGCGACCATGTAGGGTTGGGAGATTGTCTGACCTTCGGCAATCGGCAACGGATTATCGTCGTACGCCAAATGGCGGAACTGCTCAGACACGAAAGCCTCGCGACGAACTTTTCCCAATGCTTCCAGGACAAGGCGATCGCGGACGCCGCGGGCATATATCTGGTCAGCGACCATCCGCTTTCGTAGTTTGGCAAAATCTCTCATGACGAAACCTGTTGATGAGGATATATGTATTCGATTTGACCGCCAGATTGACGCAGATCAAAAATCCCGCTGCGTAACATGACCAAATGAACAAAACGTCTGGGCAATTGCCCTGTTGTTCAAGGAGATTGTTATGAAGGTAAAGGATGTTATGCACAGCGGCGTGTCATGGGTCGAACCCGATACGAAATTGAGCGCTATCGCAAAGATCATGCAGGATGAAGACATCGGCTCCGTTCCGGTCGGCGAAAACGATCGCATGATCGGCATGGTAACTGACCGCGATATTACGTGCCGGGCTCTCGCAAACGGCAAGAATCCGGAGACACTGACTGCGCGCGACGTGATGTCCCCAGGCATCACTTTCTGCGTAGAGAGCGAGGAGATAGAGGACGCTCTGCAGATAATGGAAAAAAACAAAATCCGTCGGCTGCCCGTCATCAGTGAAGAAAAACGGATGGTCGGAATGCTGAGTCTGGGTGACATTGCCTCCAGTCTACCGCAAGATCTGGCGGGCGAAGTAATGCGGGCAGTTTCCGCGCATCACGCTTAGCGTGACTATAAGCGGAATTGTGAACACGTGCCGCGGCGGAGCCAAGACTGGCCGATGCGACCCGGAAGCTTCCGAAGCGTTGGAGATCTGATATCCAAACGAACAAACTTGTCTTAGCCCCCTAAAACTGTGCCATTATTTTGGTGGTTCAGGAGTTGGTTATGGCGAGGAAGCGTTATTCGGACGAGGATATTCTCAAGCTACTGCGTGAGATTGAGTTGAACTTGGCATCGGGCCATGAAGTTGTG
>JAAEOH010000321.1 GCA_024244645.1 Hyphomicrobiales bacterium | reverse complement strand
TTCCGCCGGGTCTTGCGGCGAATATCCTTGATGACCTTCTCCGAAGAAGGTGCTCGTGGCCCGGGTTTCTTGCTCATCTTCACTCCTTGATGGTTACGATGAGCCAGAAACCATCCTCAAGCAATCAATCTCAAACTGTCCACTAGGCGAAGACGTCACACAATCTGAGGTTGATTAAACGATTAACCAACTATTTCCGAGAATTGTCAAGGTGTGCGGGATTTTGACCCAATTGTGTACCATTTGGGTTGTGAATAGTGTGGACTGCATGACAATGTGCCCTTCCACAATCACGGGAGTGACCGGTTATTCACGACCCATGAGAAGGAAATGGCGTCGCGAGGTGTTTGCTTGAAACAGGTTCAGAACGAAGTCTTGTAAGAGGTGGCAACGTGAAGGCAATAAGAGCGCACAGTTTCGGAGGACCGGAAGTCCTGCAAATCGAAGAGATCGATGATCCCGTTCCAGGACCGGGCGAGGTGGTGTTTGATGTGCGGGCTGCAGGGGTCAATCCTGCCGATACCTATATGCGCAACGGGACCTATGCGATTGTGCCCGATCTTCCGTACATTCCGGGCGGTGACGCGGCGGGGGTTATCTCAGCCGTCGGACCCGATGTCTTGCAATTTGCGGTTGGAGACGCGGTGTTTTCAGGAACGGCGCAGACTTTCGATCTCACCGGCTGCTATGCCGGGAAGGTGAAACGGAAAGCGTCAGAAGTCATGGCGCTTCCGGACGGGGTCGACTTCGCCCAGGCCGCGACATTTGGCGTGTCCTACACCACCGCCCATTACGCGCTGTTTGAGCGTGGCGGAGCAAAAAGCGGAGAAACCGTGTTCATTCACGGCGCCAGCGGATCGGTTGGAAGTTCCGCCATCCAGCTGGCCAAGCGAGCCGGCCTGACCGTCATCGGAAGCGGGGGAACCGAAAGGGGTCTGGACCTGATCCGCGGCGAGGGCGCGGACCTTGCCGTTGATCATACCGAAGACGGCTATCTTGACCTGGTTACCGAGTTTACCGGCGGCAACGGTCCGAACCTGATCCTGGAAATGCTCGCCAATGTGAATCTGGAAAACGACCTGGAGCGGGTGGCAAAATACGGACGCATAGTCGTCATCGGATGCCGCGGCGAGGTAACCATCAATCCGCGTGTCGCCATGATGAAGGAACTTGATGTCAGGGGCATTGCGCTTTGGAACACGACGGCTGAACAGATGAAGCCGATCCTGGCGGATATCCTGGCGGGCGTCGCCGATGGCTCACTTCGGCCCATTGTCGGAAAGACAATCCCGCTTGCAGAAGCGCAACGCGCCCATATCGAGGTGCTGGAGCCCGGCGCTTTCGGCAAAATGATATTGGTTCCCTAAATCCGACTGGAACATCAAAGACGCCCGATTGAGCGATTACGCGCCAAAAGAAGGTTCAACCCAGGCTGTTGGCGCCGGAGCGATGCCTGTGGGTCGGTTTGTTGGTTTGTGATGTCTGAGTCATAGTGTGCCGGCACGCTCTGACCTGAAGGCAACATATGGGAAGTTCATTCATGGGTGCATTTTGGGATATTCTACGTTTCCGCAGGATGATCGCTCCATACTTGCTGGAAATTCTGTTTTGGGGCGGCATTGGCGGAACGCTGTATGGCGCCTATTGGCTGTTCATCCACAATCACTGGGCCTGGTGGATTGCCCTTATATTCGGCAGTATCCTGACCCGAGTGATATTCGAATTTGGTCTGCTTGCATTTCGAAGCTACGAGCGTCTCGTGGAAATACGCGATTCGCTTCCTTCACCGTCCGAAACCTGATTGAGGTGGTGTTTTGTCCAACGTTCCCAGCAACCCTTCGGAGTTAGCGCAATCTATCGCAGACTGGCTGATCGAGCAGGGTATTCAGGGCGCCTCACAGGAAACACTGCTGCAGGGCTACTGCGATCGGCTGCTTCTGGTCGGCATACCCGTTCAGCGCGTTCATGTTGCGCAGCGCGCCTTTCATCCTCAATTCGGAAGTATTGGATTTGACTGGCTCAGGGATAAAGGCGTGGAACGGGAATTGCTGGCACATGTCGAAACGCCTCGGGAACGATGGCTGAAAAGCCCACTCTACTATCTGCTTGAGCAGGACATTGCTGAAATGCGCGAACGGTTGCCGATTGATGGCGAGCCGCATCGTTTTCCGTTCCTGGATGAATTGCGCGAAAGGGGCGGCCGCGACTATTTCGCTGTCAAAGTGAATTTTGGCGGGCCCAGAGGCACATTGGCTGTCGATCCCAACAACACGCCTGAGGGAATGGTGATTTCCTGGACAAGCGACGCCGTGGAGGGCTTCTCAGATGGTGACCTTGCCGTGCTGCGCCAATCGCTGCCACCGCTCGGACTGGCTTTGAAGTCATCTTCCAACCGGCAGATGGCCAATGATGTGGCCTCAATATATCTGGGCGCAGATGCGGGAGCGCGCGTGCTGTCCGGTGAAATTCAGCGCGGCTCTTTCGAATCTATCCACGCGGTGGTGTGGTACTTTGATCTCCAGGGCTTCACCAAGCTGTCGGAAAAGATTTCCGGTCCCGAAAACATCGTGATGTTGAACGACTATTTCGGTGCGGTGGTTTCCGTTGTGGAGAAGCATGGCGGCAATGTGCTCAAATTCATGGGCGATGGATTGCTGGCCATATTCAATTATGAGGCGAAGGCCAATGTCGTCGATTCAGCCATCAATGCTGCGATCGAGCTGCGAAAGACAATCGGTGACCTCAATGCGCAACGCGCATCCAAGGGACTGCCAGTAACCGACTTCTCACTGGCGCTGCATGGTGGCGATGTCTTGTATGGCAATATCGGTGGGGAAGCGCGCCTCGATTTCACAGTGATCGGCCCGGCCGTCAACACATCGGCCCGCATTTTGAGCATGGGCAGTCAGCTGGAGCGAAGTCTCATTATCTCATCGAATGTTGCAGAATCAGTTTCGGCGCATAAAGATCAATTGGTTTCACTGGGCCGCTACATGCTGCGGGGCGTGGCTGAACCCCAGGAGCTTTTCACGCTTTATCAGGGCGACAGTTGAGCGACCTTATGCCGGTACTCTGATGACCGCCTGCAGACCGCCCATGGGGCTTTCGGACAGTGTGATGTCACCGCCGTGGCTGCGGGCAATGTCGCGGGCAATGGCAAGGCCGAGCCCGGTACCGCTTTCGTCCTGATTGCGGGCTTCGTCGAGGCGGAAGAACGGCTTGAAGACATCTTCGCGCAAAGTGGCCGGAATACCCGGCCCGTCATCGTCAATGACGATGGTGAGCCAGCCGGTGCGCACTGTCGCCAAAACCCCGATATTTTGCGCATGGCGGCACGCATTCGAGGTCAGATTCATGACCAGACGCGAAAAGGCGTTCGGCCTGACCTTGACCATGGGCGGGCCGATAATCCCGCAGGTCATTTGCCGGCCATGTAGCGCTGCATGGTCCTCGAGCTTGGGAAACAGCGCTTCAAGGTCCAGTTCACCGACATCTTCCTGTGCCTCACCGCGTGCAAATGACAGATAGCCTTCAAGCATCGACTGCATGTCGTCGATATCATCGTTGAGAGTGCCGGTTTCGGCTTCGTTACCGACCAGTGCGAGTTGCAGGCGGAAACGGGTCAGAATGGTGCGCAGGTCGTGGCTGACGCCCGTCAGCATCGCCGTGCGTTGTTCGATCTGCTTTTCGATGCGTTCACGCATACGTATGAAAGCAAGGCCGGCGCGGCGGATTTCGTCGGCGCCGCGCGGTTTGAACTCCTCCGGCATCTTCTGACCCTTGCCGAAGCTTTCGGCAGCGTCCGCAAGGCTGAGGATCGGCCTGATCTGGCCACGCAGGAACAGGATAGCGATGGTCAGAAGCACCAGCGACGTGCCGACCATCCACAAAAGGAAGATGTGGGTGTTGGAGGCGTATGCCTGACTGCGGCGCGCAAAAACGCGCAGTACCTTGTCATCGAGCAGAATGCGGATTTCCACCAGATTGGAATCGCCGATCGTATCGATCCAGAATGGCCGTCTTATCTGCTTGGTGATCTCCTCGCTGAGGATTGAGTCCAGAATGGAGAAAAACGGCTTAGTGCGCGGCGGCGGCAGGGCGCTTTCCGGCTCGATTGCAATATTGAGCGCGAGGCGCTCGCGCGCCATGCGTGTGATTTCCTCATAGCCGGTATCCTGAGGATAGGTGTCAATGACGTCGATAATGGCAGCGATATCACGGGTGACGGCGGTCGAAAGGCGCTGCGTGACGGTCTGCCAGTGCCGCTCCATAAAGACAAAGGCAATCACCGACTGCAGGATCACCATCGGCAGAATAATGATCAGCAGCGTGCGGCCATAAAGTCCGGTTGGTACACGGCGTGAAAGCCAGCGCGTGAAGCGCCTGTAGCCGGTCGGTGGATAGCGGTCGTATTCGCGTCTTATGGAGTCAATCGTCGTCATCAAGCGATCCCGTTGGCAGGCGGCGAATCCCTTATATGGGGTTCACTGCGCTGCACGCGATCATCTTATAGCAAAGAATTGGAATAATGATCCAATTTGCATCGTATCCGGTGCGCGTTTGGCGGTCTCTTGTGCGGCTATTCGACGCTCAGGCGATATCCAATGCCGCGGACTGTCTGCAGCCACATCGGGTTGGCTGGGTCTTCCTCAATCTTGCGGCGCAGGCGGTTGATCTGCACGTCGATCGTGCGTTCGCCGATATCGATGTCCTCTCCGACGAGCTCGTGACGGGGGATGGTTTCGCCCGGACGCTGTGCGAACTGGACCATGATTTCCTGTTCGCGGTCGGTCAGGCGCACCACTTCCGGGCCTTTTTTCAGTTCCCTGCGCGCCAGACCGAATGTATAGGGTCCAAAGACAATCTGCTCGATTTTCGGAATATCCGGCGGCCCGCCACGCTTGAGGATGTTGTTGATGCGCAGCACCAGTTCGCGCGGGTCGAACGGCTTTGCGAGATAGTCGTCGGCACCGGCTTCGAGGCCTTCCAGGCGGCTGTTGATCTCGGCAAGCGCGGTCAGCATCAATATCGGAACGTCCCGCAGCTCTCGCAGGCCCTTAGTCAGCGCAACGCCGGTTTCGCCGGGCATCATGACGTCGACGACCAGCAGGTCGAATTCCAGGCCGTCGAGCTTGCGTCGGGCTTCAGCCGCATCAGCGGCGGTGGTGACACGGAAGCCCTGTTCGCTCAAATACCGGTTCAAAAGGTCACGAATGCGCGTATCGTCGTCTACGACGAGTAGATGTGCCGCATTGTCGGAAAGCGTCTCAAGCTGCATGCCGCCCCCTTATGCAAATTTCCGTTTTATTCCGGATCAACCATTCCCTGCAGGAATTGCCTGATCAGTTTTTGCCCTTCGGGATCAATGCCCCTTAGTGCTTTGGTTATGCGGCGAGACTGTGGCCGCGCCAGTTCGAGCGCCAAATCTCTGCCTTTGCGGGTTGGGTAAAGACGCCTTTGACGGCGGTCGTTGGGACCCTCGACCTGATGTATATATCCGGAGTCGATCAGCTGCTTGAGGACACGGGCGAGGCTCTGTTTGGTGATTTTCAGTGTATCGAGAAGATCTGCAACGGTCATACCGGGCTGTCTGTTGACGAAATGAACGACCCGGTGATGGGCGCGTCCAAAACCGGATTCGGACAGGATCGCGTCCGGGTCTGACGTAAAGTCACGATAGGCGAAATACAGCATCTCGATAATGTCGAAATCAATTCCGTCATTGTCCGACATCGGCCCCGTAATTGTGTCGGCATCGGGTATTTTTCTGGCCCGGTCGGACGGCATGGCGGAATTTCCTTTCAAATATGTCAGCCTTGTTGACATAATTTGATGCTATTGATAGCCTCTTACCGCGTCAAGGATGTATAACCCTCTATTAGCCGCGGTTTTGGCGTTTTTGCGGATTATTTCGGTCCGCTGGCCCAATTCCGGAAATAAACGGGCGTTTCTCATATCCGGCGAACAACAACATCGATACAAGCGCAGCAGCGCTGGAGGTAACGCAATGGCATCGGTCCCCTTCGATCAGCTTGAGGGCCATATCTGGTACAATGGCGAATTTGTTCCGTGGCGGGACGCTAAACTGCATGTGCTGTCGCATGGCCTGCACTATGCCAGTTCGGTGTTTGAAGGTGAGCGTGCCTATGGCGGTGTGATTTTCAAGCTGCGCGAACACACCGAGAGGCTGCACAATTCTGCCAGGCTGCTTGGATTTGAAATTCCCTACAGTGTCGAAGAGATCGACGATGCCTGCAATGAGCTACTTGAACGGCAGGGTTTCCAGGACGCCTATGTGCGTCCGATTGCCTGGCGTGGCAGTGAAATGATGGGCGTTTCGGCTCAGCACAACCGGATCAACCTGGCCATCGCCATCTGGCAGTGGCCTTCCTATTTCAAGCCGGAAGAGCGGCTGAAGGGCATCCGGCTGGAAATGGCCAAGTACCGCCGCCCGGATCCTGCGACGATCCCGAGCGAATCCAAGGCTGCCGGCCTTTACATGATCTGTACTCTTTCCAAGCATGAGGCCGAAAGCAACGGTTATGCGGATGCGCTGATGCTCGACTGGCGCGGCCAGGTCGCAGAGGCAACCGGCGCCAATGTGTTTTTCGTCAAGGATGGCGTCATCCACACACCGACCCCCGATTGTTTTCTCGATGGCATCACCCGTCGCACGGTGATCGAACTGGCCAAAAAACGCGGCTACGAGATCATCGAAAGGGCAATCATGCCGGAAGAAATGGAAGATTTCGACGAATGTTTCCTGACCGGAACCGCGGCGGAAGTTACACCCGTTTCCGAGGTCGGAAAGTATCGGTTCACGGTTGGCGAGGTCACCACCAATCTCGTGAACGATTACGCTCAGGCTGTCCAGCCGGTCCAACAGGCTGCCGAATAGTTTCGACACGGCGATAATCGGATAGCAGACGCACGATCAATCTGATCGTGCGTTTTTTGTTTTGCAATGGCGTGCCGCCGCGTGTCAGGTTGCCGCAACAAAAATTCATCAAAACGGAAAAAATCATGGGCCAGATACAGGCGGGAATAGTCCCGGTCACCGCGTTTCAGCAGAACTGCACGATCCTGTTCGACAGCGACACCAAGCGCGGGGTCGTGGTGGACCCGGGCGGCGACGTGCCGGCGATCCGGGAGGTTCTTGAGAAAAATGACATCGGGATCGACGCGATCTGGCTGACCCACGGGCATATTGACCACGCTGGTGGGGCGATGGACCTGAAAGAGGCGCTCGGTGTCGAGATTATCGGTCCGCACCGTGACGACCTTCCGCTGCTGCAGGGACTGGAAGACCAGGCAAAAATGTTCGGTGTTGAAGGCGCAGTGCGCAACGCCACACCAGACAAATGGCTTGTAGAAGGCGAGACAGTGTCGTTTGGCGACCATGTGTTTGAAATTTATCACTGCCCCGGTCATGCTCCGGGCCATGTCATATTCTTCAACCGGCAGGCCGGCTTCGCACATCTCGGTGATGTGCTGTTTCGCGGCTCCATCGGCAGAACGGATCTGCCAGGCGGCGATCATCAACAGTTGCTCGATTCCATCCGTGACAAGGTTCTGCCGCTCGGCGACGAGGTTGGCTTCATCTGCGGTCATGGTCCAGGCGGGCGGATTGGCGAGGAGCGCCGCACCAATCCGTTTCTCAAGGATATCAACGCCTGAGAGACCATGTTCTAGCGCACGACGCAGAAGTGATTGTATCCGTCATAGCCGCGATAGGTGCCGGTGGAGGCGTCGAATGAGCGGTATTTCCGGGCGCAATAACGATACCATTCATCCGTCCAGGGCTCGAGAGTGCCTCCGGCATAGGTCTGCGTCGGCGCGGGCGGGTAATAGTCTTGGGCTGGCGGCGAATAACCTGGTTGCGGTCCCCGATTATAAGCCGGCTGATTTGCCGGATCGCTCAGAATTGCGCCTGTGATGATCGCTCCGGCCGCCAGCCCAAGAACACCGAGCAAAAGCGCATCGTCGTTATTGTTTCTTTCAATGACGACGGGCCCGCGATAGCGCTTGTGCTTGCGGTGATGGCGTTTGGGTCCGTCCCAGTTGTTGTTGTGGTAGTGCCGATGACCGCGGTCATGGGCGTAAGCCTGCGACAGTGGTGCGATGGTCGCTGCAGCGACGGCTATAGTTGCGATGATGGCTTTTACTGGACGTCCCATCGGATTTGTTCCTCTCGGTACTACTTGCGTTGAGGGCGCTTCCCCTGCTTATCCAGAAGCCTAGTTGGTGTTGTGTGAACGCAAGCTGAACAGAAAAATGTCAGTCGAGTTCAGTAAAAATAAGGCGCCTGGAAATGATCCAGGCGCCCCGATTGGCAACAATTGCTTTGGTGTCAGGATCCGTTGGCCAGCGTGCCGCCAAAGATGGCGCCTGCCGCAAATCCGAGGAGGCCAAGTGCCGCGCCGTTGTTCTTGCCCTTATGCACGACATAGGGCGGCTTGTGCTTGTGGTAGCCGCGCGGGTAATGCACCTTGGGGCCTTTCTTATAGTGGTAGGGACCACCCTTGTGTGAGAGGTATCTTCCGCTTTCAGGCGCACTGCGCACTTGTGCGAATGCGCTGCTAACCGGAACAATTGCAGTGGCGATTATTGCGGCGGATGCGATTGCCGTCTTGGTAACGAGGTTCATTGTGTCTGATCCTTTAAAATCGTGAACAGCAGGGGACAAATCCCCTTTGTTGGATCGGACACTAGCGCGGTCGCCATGAATGCAAACTGAATGGAAGTGCTTGAAATATTAAATAAACTTAATGTATCATCCGGCACGGCAGATGTGCTGCCCGGCCGCCGACCGGGCAACGTAATACTCAATTTTTGAAAAGGTTATTCGACGACCGCCAGGTTGACGGCTTTCGGTCCCTTTCCACGGCGATCCGGTTCGGTATCGAAACTCACCTTCTGATTTTCCAGCAAGGATTCCAGGCCCGAATCCTTGACGGCGGATATGTGTACGAAAATATCCGCTTCGCCAGTGTCCGGCTTGATGAAACCGAAGCCCTTGTCGGTATTGAAAAACTTTACAGTGCCAGTCTCGGCCATGCTTTCAGGTCCTCTATTGCACGCGGGTTCTCAGCCCGCGCATCCTCAGTTTCACCCGTAAAACGGGTAAGGCAGGCAGTTCTTGAAAAATGAGGAAAGGTCCTTGTTATCGTGATCCCTGGCAGGACTGCTTGTCATACACACTTTGATCACCCGGAATATTATGCGTCTCCGGTCCGCATTGCTATCGGTAGGTTTTCCTGCGTTCGCAAATTGCCCGAACGAGCGACACAGTGCGGCAGTACGCAGAAATAAGCAAGAGAAAGTTTTATGACTGTTTTGAAATACAACTTGTCGAGTGAAGTACTGTGCGACCAAAACCCGTAATGTAAGCGATGGTAATAAGAGTATTACCGCCAGTATTGTCAGCTTGATCGTGATTTTGCCCTTAAATCGCCGACATTATCGACAATTTGCGGATATTTACGAGACATCGATTTTACGCGCTCGTCTGCCGGTGGTTGCGGGCACGATCTCAACCGCGAGCATGGCGGCAAAGATGAATATGCAGCCGATATAGCCCATGCCGGTGATGCGCTCATGGAGCAAGACGGCGCCGAACAGCGCTGCGAACAGTGCCTCGGAGGACAGGAAAATGGCTGCCTGGGCCGAGCTGGTATAGCGCTGGCCGATGGCCTGAAGCGTGAATGCAAGCCCGCTTGAAAAAATGCCGGCAAAGAGGATCTCCGGCGCGGCCTGCTAGATGGCACCCCAGGCAATGGTTTCCGTTGGAATTGCAGTCGCAAGACCCAAAACCGCGCAAATGCCGAACTGTATGGCGGACAAAGTCAGCGGCCGCCCGGTGCGGTTTCCGTAAACGCCAATAAGCAGAACCTGACAGGCCCAGAATACCGCACACACAATAATCAGTGCGTCGCCGGTATTCAGGGCGTTCAGATTGCCGCCGCTCAGCAACCAGATACCGGCAAAGGCCAATAGCGCGCTCGGCCAGACTACCGGGTGGGGATATTGTCGCAGAAAAACCACCATCAGGACCGGAACGAAGATCACATAGAGCCCGGTCAGAAAACCGGCATTGGTCACGGTTGTCGTCATATGGCCGATTTGTTGAACCGCCATTCCCGAAAAAAGCGCGAGGCCAATCCACACAAATCCGATCAGGTCCGCACGGGTGAGGCTTGTTTCAGCCCTTCGGGATTCAAGCAGCGCAAAGGGAAGGACGACAAGTGTCGCCAGCACGAAGCGCAGGCCGACAAACAGCATCGGGCCGACCGCTTCCATCGCGGTGCTCTGGGCAACAAAGCCCATGCCCCACACGGCTCCGGCCAGCAGCAGAAGCAGATTGGCTTTCGCACGAGTCATGAAATCAAATGTTTCAATTCGAACCGATATTGCTGTGGACCGGCCAATTCCGGGCGTCAGGCAATCCGCTCAATCAGGCGTTCAGTGTTGCGGCAAGAGTTGGTTGCTGCCGGCCAAAGGGAATTCAAAGGCCGTCGAAATAACGTTTGAGCCTTTCACTATTGGCGTCGAAATCGATCTCGCCAAGCTGGGCGCGGGCGTAGGCCAGTACGCCGGTGCGGCCATCTTGCATTTGAACGATCTCGATATTGACCAGATCGGGAAACCGCATTGTCGGAGAGTATGTCACATATCTGAGATGATCCGGCGCTGATTGGTCATCAACGCGCCGCGCAAGCGGGTCTGCAATTTCGATATGCCGGGCAATCCGCTCTGCCAGCTCCGGCGGCGCGATGTCGAATGCCGGAATGGTAATATCGCAATCGTCGCGCAGGCCTTGCGTACAGGCAAGGGCGTCATTGGCGGTCGGACTGCGTTCCAGGCTAGCAAATTCAAGCCGACCGCGATCGGGAGAGCCGGCGATCAGTGCCCAGCTCCTCTCGCTGCCAACCGCAACAAAGATTACGGCAACAGCAACAATAATCACCGCGATGATCGCGACGGCGGCAAGGAAAATTTTCACGGGTGATCCCATATAAACAAGATACGTTCTATTGGCGTGTGATCCTCAGGATAGCGCCATCAGGTTCATCTGTCAGGATGAGAAGCGAACCGTCGGGTGCTGTTTTGACATCCCGCATACGGCCATATGCGCCCTCCAGCAGCCTTTCTTCGCCGACGATCTCGCCGGAATCATTGCGCTCGACACGGACCAGCATCTGGTCCTTCAAGGCGGTGACGAGGAAGTCACCGTCCCATTCGGGAAACATTTTACCGCGGTAGACGGTCATGCCGCCCGGAGCGATGGACGGATCCCAGTAGTAAACCGGCTGTTCGTAGCCGGCTGCGCTTGTGCCTTTGCCGATTTTCAGGCCTGAATAGTGCCGACCGTAGGAAATCACCGGCCAGCCATAATTTTTTGCCGGCTCGGGACGGTTGATTTCATCACCACCGCGGGCACCGTGTTCCACCGTAAAAAGAACGTTTGTGCTGCGGTCAATATCCATTCCCTGCGGATTGCGATGTCCCTTCGACCATAGTTCCGGCAACGCCGCACTGCCGTCTGAATAAGGATTGTCGGAGGGAATCGAGCCGTCCGGATTGATGCGGAGAATGGCCCCGGCATGGTCATTCATATCCTGGGCGCGATCGCCGCTGCCGCGGTCTCCGATGCTGAAATAGATGCTGTCGTCATCGGCTATGGCCATCCTGGACCCAAAATGATGGCGCTTGCGGGTTTTGCGGTCCATCGAAAAAATTATCCTGATATTCTCGAGATTCGCTTCGGAGCCGTTGCGCACAAGCGTTGCGCGGGCCAGCGCGGTGCCGCTGCCGCGACGACCGGGTTCCGAGAATGTGAAGAATATTGTGCCGTTTGTTTTGAAATCATTTGCAAGGGCGACATCGAGCAGGCCGCCCTGTCCGCCGACCGCGATCTTGGGCAGCCCGCCGATGGATTGCGACACCTGGCCATCCTTGACCAGCCGCAGTCGGCCGGAGCGTTCGGTGACGAGATAGGCTCCGTCGGGCAATACTTCGACGCCCCATGGATGTTCAAGGCCGGATGCAACGGTTTCCACCTGGATGGGCACTTTTTCGGTTGTATAGGAATCGGCCGCCGCGGCGGGGATTGCAACCATCAACAATGGCGCGCAAAGACCTGCAATTACCGTCACACCCTTCATACCGGCCTCTTCAATTTTGTTGGATCCAGAGCATTTCATGTTCCCGTATTAACAAGACACGCTCTTGCCTTCGGGTGAAGATAGCGCCCCGTCGGGTAAGTTAAAGATCAGGGTCTTGCTGCCTCCGGCTATAACACGCTGCGCGTCAAATGGCGCCGGGACCTGATGGGGAATTTCATACACGCGGGCGGGCTCCGGCACGGGGATATCATTCAGCGGCTTTGCCTGTGCCACGAGATCGCCAAGCATGAGCACACAGGCGACCAGTGCCAGTGCGGTGAGCTTCATGCGCCAACGGGCACGCTTGGCTTCACGGTGAAGGTCCAGGTAGTCGATGTCCAATTCCATAATCGTCCCTCCGAACCCCTGAATTACTCAAATGGCGCACCGCCCGCTGTAAGCGACTGGCCGTGGGGGTTTGACCATAGATACGGACGATGCGCCAATGCCGGACAATTCCGGTTGTCACAAAAAAGCGCCGAAAATGGACGTTAGCGCGACGGAATTTTGGCGGCGCTGGACAGTTGTAGTGGTAAAATTGTGGCCAACCTTAACGTTTGTTAATTAAGGACATTTACCGGCCAGCCGGCAGCAGGTGCGGTTTGTCAGGCAGGTGCCTGGCCAAACAGTTGCGATATATTCGTTGGTGCCAGCTGCGGACGCGCAAGGGCGAAGCCCTGGATCAGATCAGCGCCGGCGCCCCAGGCGAGATCGATCTGGAAGCCCTGTTCAAGCCCCTCCATGATGACCGACGCTCCGTCCTGGTGAAACCGCTCCACGGCATCCTGCAGAATCGCAAAACCACTCTGGCTTTCCATCAGGCGGACAACCCAGTGTGCATCCAGTTTGACAATATCGGGTTGCACCAATTCCACCCGGCGGGCATCGGATGAATCCGCACCGTAGTCGTCGACAGCGATCTTGAACCCTGCCTCTCTGAGATTGTCGATCAGGTAGCGCATGCGGTCCGGTTTGGCGATCTGCTGTTCTGTCATTTCGCAAACGATGCGGGCGGGTGAAAAGCGACTCGCCGCAACATCGGTTTTCAGACCGTTGATCTGGGATGCAATCTGGCGATTGTCCTCGTAGAGGCTGGGGTCGAAATTCAGAAACAGCAAAACGTCTTCAGCCGGCTCCAGCGAGGCATTGACCAGATGTATGCGTCTGCACAGCGCGTCCACCGCCAACCGCCGGTCGGCGCCAATGCGCGCAAAAAACTCGGCCGGGCTGTAGGGCGCATCATTGAGGAAAAGCCGCAGCAATCCCTCAAAACCGAGCAGCCTGAGTTGCCCGGATCGGTTGCGGCCGAAGATCGGTTGCAGGGCTGTCTTCAGCACAAAAGGACCGAAGGATCCGCTGCACGATCCATCCTCTTCCCGCAGAATGAGGCCGCTGTCGCTCTCAATGTCCATAAATGGCACTCCGGAATTGTCGGCTGGCACCGGGGATTCGAATTTGCAGGTCCTGTCCGGCTTGAACTTCACGTCATGATTCGACATAGGATTATACACGATGCGGGAATCCGTCCCGCACTTGTTCAATTTATTAGCATGGAGTTTTTCCAAATGGCATTTCTTGCCGATGCGCTCTCTCGCGTAAAGCCCTCCGCCACCATCGCCGTCGCCCAGAAGGCACGCGAACTCAAGGCACAGGGCCGCGACATAATCGGCCTTGGAGCTGGCGAGCCGGATTTCGATACGCCAGACAATGTCAAAGACGCCGCAATCGATGCCATTCGCAGGGGTGAAACCAAATATACGCCGGTTTCCGGAATTCCGGATCTGCGCAAGGCCATCTCGGCAAAATTCAAACGCGAGAATGGTCTCGACTACGCGCCTGAACAGGTCATTGTCGGTACGGGTGGCAAGCAGATTCTGTTCAACGCGCTGATGGCGACGCTCAACGCCGGTGATGAGGTGGTCATTCCCGCGCCCTATTGGGTGAGCTACCCGGAAATGGTTGCCATCTGCGGCGGGACGGCCGTTTTTGCGGAAACACGGCTTGAAGACCAGTTCAAATTGTCGGCCGAGGCGCTGGAGGCAGCGATAACATCAAAGACCAAATGGCTGATTTTCAACTCGCCGTCCAATCCGTCAGGTGCGGCCTATGCGGCGGACGAGCTGCGCGCGTTCACCGATGTTCTGCTGCGTCATCCGCAAGTGTGGATTCTGACCGACGATATGTATGAACATCTGACCTATGGCGACTTTGCATTTGCCACACCAGCCCAGGTTGAACCGCAGCTCTATGATCGCACATTGACAATGAACGGCGTGTCCAAAGCCTATGCCATGACCGGCTGGCGCATCGGATATGCCGGTGGACCCCTTGAGTTGGTCAGGGCCATGGATCTGATCCAGGGACAGCAGACATCGGGCACGAACTCGATCGCCCAATGGGCCGCCGTTGAAGCATTGAACGGTCCGCAGGACTTTGTCGCCAGGAACAAGAAGATCTTCGAGGCGCGGCGTGACCTTGTCGTGTCTATGCTCAACCAGGCAACAGGCATTTCCTGTCCGACGCCCGAAGGCGCGTTTTATGTCTACCCGTCCTGTGCGGGTCTCATCGGCAAGACCGCCCCGAGCGGGAAAACAATCGAGACGGATGAGGATTTCGTTACCGAACTTCTTGAAGCCGAAGGCGTTGCCGTGGTCCACGGATCGGCATTTGGACTGGGCCCGAATTTTCGCATTTCCTATGCGATCTCTGACGCTTTGCTGGAAGAGGCGTGTCAGCGGATACAGCGTTTTTGCGCTGCCTGCGTTTAAGCGCTGAACGCGATGGGCTTTTTGCATCACTCTGGCCAGCCGGCCAGCGTGATTGGCTCATGCCGATCGGCAAATTCTTACCAGAAACAGTCACGCAGCCATTGTTGCGCCAAATCTCCGGGCTATCTTTTTGAGTAACTATCGCGTTAAATAACAATTGCGTTAAGTAAAGAGTGAAAGATGGGAGGAATTGGCATGCCAAAATATGTATTTGCTTATCACGGCGGCAAGGCACCCGAGAGCCCGGAAGAGGGCGCCAAGGTCATGGCCGCGTGGACTGCCTGGTTCGAAACGATTAGTGCCTCCATCGTCGATCCCGGCAATCCGGTCGGCATGTCCAAAACTGTCACCGCCGGGGGCGTTGCGGACAATGGCGGCGCCAATCCGCTATCGGGCTACACACTC
This sequence comes from Hyphomicrobiales bacterium, assembly GCA_024244645.1. Classification (GTDB taxonomy): domain Bacteria; phylum Pseudomonadota; class Alphaproteobacteria; order Rhizobiales; family Rhizobiaceae; genus Hoeflea_A. The sequence goes on along the minus strand of JAAEOH010000321.1, from coordinate 21,902 downwards.
GTCAATGCTGACAGTATCGATGCAGCAATCGAGTTGGCCAAAGGGTGCCCCATCTTGGAAGACGGTTCGGTGGAAGTGGCCGAAACCATGGAAATGTGACCGGGGTTCTGCGGTCACGATGGTTACCAAATTCGGGCACCGGCATTGTCGCCGGTGTCTTTCATTTCGCACCGCCCGCGGTAGCGTTTAAACACCAGATTGTGAAGAAGGATGAATTGTCTGCAGCTTGCGCCGAATTATGATCGGCGCAGGAGCAGGCAACACCACTTTCGCGGACATCTCTGCTCCCATGGAGGAGAGCCAATTGGTCCACATCATTCGCAAACCGGACTGGGCAATCAGCGAAGCTCACGCCACCCCGGAAGAAACATTTCTTAACCGGCGGCAGCTCATCAAGAACTGGGGTATGGCAGGTCTCGGATTGGCAGCCGCTGCGGCCATACGGCCGGGCAGGGCATTTGGCGCAGAAGATCCGACCGCCGATCTCTATCCGGCCATGCGCAACGAGAGTTTCGTGCTCGATCGCGCGCTGACGCCAGAGACGGTAAATTCCAGCTACAATAATTTCTATGAGTTCGGATCGCACAAACAAATCTGGAAAGCCGCGCAGGCGCTAAAGACAAGCCCGTGGGATATTGAGATAGACGGCCTGGTCGAACAACCCATGACGATCGGCTTTGAGGACCTGGTGCGCAAAATTCCGCTGGAAGAGCGTCTTTACCGGCATCGCTGCGTTGAAGCCTGGTCGATGACCATTCCGTGGACCGGATTTCCATTGTCCGAGCTGGTTGCGCTGGCAAAACCGCTGTCATCAGCCAAATACGTGCGTTTTGAAACCTTTCTGAACCCCGATGTCGCCACAGGCCAGAGGCAAAGCTGGTATCCGTGGCCCTATGTGGAGGGCGTGACGATCGAGGAGGCCGGAAACGATCTGGCATTCATGGTAACAGGTGCCTACGGCCATCCGCTCGACAAGCAGTTTGGCGCGCCCATCAGATTGGCACTGCCGTGGAAATACGGCTTCAAATCGATCAAATCGATCAGCCGCATATCCTTTACCGATACAAGGCCTGTCAGTTTTTGGGAAAATATCCTGCAGAAGGAATACGGTTTCTGGGCCAACGTCAATCCTGCGGTTCCGCATCCGCGATGGAGCCAGGCTGAAGAAAGAATTCTGCACACCGGGGACAAGGTCGAGACGCTGATCTACAACGGCTATGGCGACCAGGTTGCCGATCTCTACAAGAACATGAAGGGCGAACCACTCTTTATGTAGCAGGCAAAATTTAGCGGGCAAAAAAAACGGGCCTCGAGATTGCTCTCCGGCCCGTTGAATTCAGAAGGTTTATAATCGAAACCTCCAGAGGGGAACACAGCCAGCGAAGATGGTACTGGGAGGAGAAGTCCATCTGTGCTCGCTGACTGATGTTGATATGTTGATTTCGGCAATAATTTGCAAGAGCAGGGTGCGCATGGCAGCTATGCATAGAGTGCATAGCTCTTCGATTTCATCACATTTTCAACGTTTTGCAGCGGTGTTCCGCTAATATTTCCAGTTGCGTGCCTTGGAGATAAGGAAGTCGCGAAAGGCTCTGAGCTTAGCCGACCCGCGCATTTCTTCCGGATAGCAGAAAAATCCTGAAAAAGACGGCACATCGGAATCGATGTCGAGTTGGACGAGCCCGGCGTCGTGGCCAACCATGTAGTCGGGCAACATCGCTATGCCGATACCCAGCTGAGCGGCGCGCTTGATGGACGGCATATTGTTGATCTGCAGCAGTGGTGCGCGAGGATTGCTTATCGACCTGCCGGCGACCTCGAGCCAGTTGACGTCCAGAAGGTAATTGGGCGCCGGTTCGCCGAAGGTGATGATGCGGTGATTGTCAAAATCGGTGACATGTTCGGGCTTGCCGTAGCGATTGAGATAGGACGGCGAGGCATAGACGTGCATGTGCACGGTGAACAGTTTTCGCTGAATGAGATCGGGCTGCTGCGGCTGGCGCAGGCGAATGGCACAGTCGGCATGCCGCATGGTGACATCGAGCTCTTCATTGTCGAGCAGCAGCTGCACCTCAATATCAGGGTAAAGTTCGGTGAATTCCTGCATTCTGTCGGTGAGCCAGCCGGATCCGAGGCCCACGGTCGTCGTAACCCGCAGCTTTCCGCTCGGACTGTCGGTTGTTTCGGACAAGCGGACCCGAACGGCTTCGAGTTTCAGCAGGACGTCATGGGCGGTCCGGTAGAGGAGTTCGCCCTGTTCAGTCATGATCAGACCGCGGGCATGGCGGTGAAACAGCGGAACGCCAATGTCCTGTTCCAGCGCGCTTACCTGACGGGAAATCGCGGATTGGGAAAGATGCAGTTTTTCCGCCGCATGGGTGAACGACCCCGCCTCTGCGGCGGCGTGAAATATGCGCAACTTGTCCCAGTCCAAAGGCATTGCGGTACTCCCCTCAGGGCTGCTGTCTGCGCAGCGGTTAACCCTTGTTATTCAGCCGCATCGGCCAATGGTTCGGTTTCGGCGATATATTTTTCCGCTTCCAGGGCAGCCATGCATCCCATACCTGCAGCGGTCACTGCCTGGCGGTAAATATCGTCCGTGACGTCGCCGGCCGCGAAGACACCTTCCACATCCGTGGCGGTGGAATTCGGTGCCGTCCACAGATATCCGTTGGGTTTCTGCTTCACCTTGCCTTCGAACAGGGAGACGGACGGTGCATGGCCGATGGCAATGAAGACGCCGTCGGTCTGCTGCTCGGTTATCTCGCCGGTCTTGACGTTTTTCAGGCGTACACCTGCCACGGAAGGCGGCTTTGTGGTTTCGCCGGTGATTTCCGCAAGCTGACTGTCCCAGACAATTTCGACATTTTCCTTGGCCATCAGCCGCTTCTGCAGGATCTTTTCAGCCCGCAGTTCATCCCTGCGGTGCACCAGCGTCACTTTCGAAGCGAGGTTGGACAGATAAAGTGCTTCTTCAACGGCGGTGTTGCCGCCGCCGACCACCACGACGTTCTTACCGCGGTAAAAGAAGCCGTCGCAGGTGGCGCATGCCGATACGCCGAAGCCCATGAATGTCTGTTCCGATTCGATTCCAAGCCACTTGGCCTGCGCGCCAGTCGCGATGACCAGAGTGTCACAGGTGTATTCCTGACCTGAATCAGTCTTGAGCCGGAACGGCCTGACATCGAGATCGACTTCGGTGACAAGGTCATTGACGATATTGGCGCCGACATTTTCGGCCTGTTTGAGCATCTGCTCCATCATCCAGGGACCCTGGACGGTTTCGGCGTAGCCCGGATAGTTTTCGACTTCCGTCGTGATCATCAACTGACCGCCCTGTTCCATCCCGGCGATCAGGACCGGTTCGAGAAGGGCGCGGGCCGCGTAGATTGCCGCTGTGTAACCTGCGGGTCCTGAACCGACGATCAGGACACGTGCATGGCGGGTGGTCATAATTGATTTTCCCTGTTGTTCCGTGTCGCGCTGGGTCCGTGATAGGCGCTTGTGCCCGGTTTTTACAAGACCCATCACTGCATTCGGTTCAATGTACGTAGTCGCCTATGGCAGTTTCAAGGGGATGGTGCCTATTTCACACAGGTGTCATCATAGCCTTCGCCAGCTATTGGCTCCTTCCTGCACATTTGTGCGCCAGTGGCGAAATATTCTTGCGCCGTTGCGCAATAACTGGTCCAATTGCATTGTGCTTCGCAATCAACACACTTTAGGGGATGTGGCATTATGCCGGTTCGTGCCGAACTCGACGACATCGATCTGAAAATCCTTCGCGAACTTCAGGATGACGGGCGAATCACCAATGTGGAACTGTCCGAACGTGTCGGAATTTCGGCTCCACCCTGTCTGAGGCGGCTGCGCAAGCTGGAAGAGGCCGGCATAATCGAGGGCTACCGGGCGCTGCTCAATGCGCCCGCGCTTGGATACGACCTGGTCGCCTTTTGCATGATCGGGCTGACATTGCAGTCGGAAGTGAATTTGCGGGCCTTTGCCGAAAAGACTCTGCAATGGCCGATCGTGCGCAAATCGTGGATGGTTTCGGGCGAGTCGGATTTCCTTCTGCACTGCGTTGCCACCGATCTGGCGACCTTTCAGGATTTTGTCATCGACCAACTGACCGCGGCCGACAATGTCGAGACAGTGCGCACCATGCTGACGATCCGACAGGTCAAGAATGACGGGCCTGTTGAAATTGCCCACGGCACAACAAAAACCTAGCCACGATCCCAGAGCGTCTCATAGACCTTGTGAATGCCGTCAACTTCGCTGGCGATTCCAAATTGCTCGATCGCTCTGTTACGGGCATTGCCGCCCTTGAGAGCCAGTTCCATCGGATTTCCCAATATGCTGAGCGCGGCCGTCGCCAACGCGGCAGCCTCGGGCTTTTCCACGATGGTACCGGCCTTGTTGTCACCGACAAACGAAGCGAAGAAGCCGGCATTGCCGGCAACAATCGGGACGCCGCTGGCCATGGCCTCAAGCGGTGTCATGCCATAGCCCTCGTAGCGGGGCGCCGCGACCAGCAGTGAAAGGCTTGCCACAAGATCCGGCAGGCGCGCAGCCGCAATCTCTCCTGTAAAGATGATCCGCTGCGACAGACCCGCTGTTTCGATGCGGCGTTGAAGTTCGGCCTGGAAGCTGCGGTGGGCGGGCGTCGCCTTGCCGATGATCAAAGCGGTGGCATTAGGAAGGTCGGGAAGCAGCCGGATCATCGTATCGACGAAAAGATCGGTGCCTTTTTCGGGGCGGATGCGCCCGATCGTAGCAATTCCGAAATTGCCGGGATGGCCGGTCTGCTTCCACGCCGCTGCACGATCCTGCGGCGGGCAGAATCGGTTGGTATCGACGCCGTGGTGAACAATCGCCTCAACATTGGGAACGAATGCGGCGGCTTCCTCTGTCGTGGCGATCACCGCGTCCATCCGGGAAATCAGCCAGCGTGGAAATGCCGAGTGGCGACGCTGGGCCGATGATGTGAAAACGATGCGTATGGGCAGTTTCATGACATCGCGTGCCCATAGTGCAGCGCGCATTTCATTGTTTCTGCGCACATGCCAAAGAACGTGAGAGCGACCCTGCGCGGGTGCGCGCGACAATTGTATCGCCCGCCATAGCGAAACCGGCTCGGGGCATTCCGGCAGCGCTCTGCCGGCCAGCCGCATGCGATAGCGTTCGGCCTGTTGCTGCACGACAGCAGTCGCGGTGGCCGATACACCGGTAAAATTCCGGTGCATGTTGGTCACGATCAGTTCGGTATTGGGGGCCATTATGTGCAGATTGCCGGGCTGTTATGCCTCAAGTCAGGCAATCAGCCCCAACGTACTTCGAGGATTTCATAGGCTTTTGCGCCGCCCGGAGCATTGACCTCGATGGTGTCGCCGACCTGTTTGCTGATCAGGGCTCGTGCGATCGGGGAAGACAGCGAAATGCGTCCTTCCTTCACATCTGCTTCCTGGTCGCCGACGATCTGGTAGGTCTTTTCCTCATCGGTGTCTTCATCGACAAGTTTGACCGTGGCACCGAATTTGATCGTGTCGCCCGACATTTTGGCCAGATCGATGACTTCGGCGCGAGCCGTCAGGTCTTCGAGTTCGGCAATGCGGCCCTCGTTGTGGCTTTGCGTTTCCTTGGCCGCGTGATATTCGGCGTTTTCCGACAGGTCGCCATGGGCGCGTGCCTCGGCAATCGCCTCGATGATGCGCGGGCGTTCTTCCTGCTGGCGCCAGCGAAGCTCTTCGTTGAGCTTGGTGAAGCCGCCTTGGGTCATTGGGACCTTTTCAACCATGTCCTTCTCCATCTTTTTGGCGCTCAAAACACCTGGGAGGAGGTGCGAAAGCGCAAAAGAAAACGGTCCCCGAACCATATGGTTCGGAACCGCCATGTATTTCAATTGCCCAAACATAGCAGCAAATGGGTCAATTTTTCCAGTTTTTTTGTCATGCGGTTAATCCGCAGCCGCAGACGCTCCGATCAGGCAGGATCCGGTGTCTTTCTGGTTTTGCCGGCAATGAGCGGCACGAGAATGGCACCGAGAGCGCAGGTTACGAGCAAATACCACATGGCACCGCTATATCCATCCATGAAGGAGTTTTTGAATATCGGCATCAATTTGTCGGCCAGATCCGGAGACAGCTTGTCGAGGATCTTCTGTGCCTGACTTGGATCCGAAAGAACGGATCGCACCAGTTCCTGATCCTTGTCGCCCAGCTTGATGTTTTCCCGGGCGATTGCCTGCATGAAGCTGTTTTTGTCCACTTGCTCGAAGATGAGCCCGCCGATGGCGAGGCCGACAGAGGACCCGAAATTCCAGACCGTATAGAGCATGCCGATCGCAAGCCCCGCCGCCGATGCCGGCAGAGCCGATGTGGCGGCCATGGCGGACGTCGCCTGCTGCAGGCCCCAGCCGAAGCCGAACAGCCCCAGTCCGAAGAGGACAAACAGTATCGGACTTGCCGATTCGAAAAAGATCTGCACCAGCGCGGCAAGAGCCAGAAACACCTGGCCTGCAACGATAAACGGCATCGGCCCTATACGATCGGCAAAGCCCCCGATCAGCGGCGGCACGATAACAACCAGAGCCGATATCGGCAGCAGCATCATGCCGGCAATATACGGTTCCTCGTTGCGCACCGTCTGCAGATAGAGCGGCGCCAGAAAGTTGCCGAGCACAATGAAACCGCCGAGAGTCATGGCCATGACGCAGCAGGCCAGATAGTGGCGGTGCTTGAGGAGCCTGAAGTCGATTATCGGAGATGGCACCCGGCGTTCCACCATGACAAAGGCAACGAGGAACACGACTGCCGCCACACCGCACAATATGGTGGCCGTTGCGTCCCAGCCCCAATTGTTGCCTTTCATGATGAATGTCACCAACGCACACATGCCCGGCGTCAGCAGAGCAAGACCCAGCCAGTCTATCTTTTCGTCCGTCTGGCGCGGCGTTTCCTCAACCGAGCGCAGGGCGATCAGAAAACCGATGATGACCACTGGAACATTGACGTAAAATGCCCAGCGCCAGGACAGAAGCGACAGGAACACACCGCCGATCAATGGACCGACCGCCAGGCCAAAGCCAGTGATACTCATGAATATCGCCAGCGCCCGGCCTTGCTCTTGCTCGGGAAAATGATGTGTTGTCAGGGCAGCGCCAAGGGTCACGACCACAGCGCCGGCAACGCCCTGTAAAAAACGGCAGAAGATCAGGAATTCCGGGCTTTGGGAGGTGCCGGCCAGGAATGACGCCAGCGCGAAGACGATCACGCCGATATACAGCACCAGGCGCCGACCGTATATGTCGCCGAGACGGCCCATCGTAACCATGAACACGGTCATCATCAAAATGAAGCCGTTCATGACCCACTGCAGATCGTCGACGCTGGCGTGCAACTCCCGCTGTATACCCGGGAGAATGGTGTTGACGATGGTAAAATCGATAAAGACGACGAAGCTCAAGATGCTGATTCCGGTCAGGGCCAGCCACCGCTTTGGAGACGCTTCCGTCATCAATCCTCCCATGCCGATAAATAAATATCGGCGCTATCCGTGAACAATTCCATCGTGATTGTGTCGAGACCATTTTAACGCGAACGTACCTGAACTGCCAGCGGTCGTGACAGCCAGCTTATCAGCTTGCGAGCAGCAACTTATTCAGAGGTGATTTGTAAACCCCGATAGAGTTCACGCTCTACGCGGCGAAGTAATCCTGCAGCGGCTTGACTTCGAGATTGCCGGCGGTGAGCGCGGCGATCGCCCGTGCAGCGGCAGCGGCACCTGACATTGTGGTGTAATAGGGCACTTTCTGCATCAGGGCGGCGCGGCGCAGGGATTTGGAGTCCGACATGGCCTTGGCGCCCGCGGTCGTGTTGATGACCAGCTGGACTTCGCGGTTGCGGATGGCGTCTTCGACGTGCGGGCGTCCTTCGAGCACCTTGTTGATGCGCACCGCTTCAATGCCATTTTCAATCAGGAAACGAGCGGTTCCGCCGGTTGCCATGATCCTGAATCCGTTGTCGCTGAGCATGCGCGCGGCGGGCAGGACCCGTTCCTTGTCCTCGTCGCGGACGGAAATGAAGGCCGTGCCGTCTCGCGGCAATTCAACGCCGGCGCCGAGCTGCGATTTGGCAAAGGCCAGCGCATAGTCCGTGTCGAGGCCGATGACTTCACCGGTCGAGCGCATTTCCGGACCGAGCAGCGTGTCGACGCCGGGAAAACGAGCAAAGGGGAACACCGCCTCCTTCACTGCGATATGGGGGAGATTGCGTGGATCCGGTCGTTTGCCATAGGCGCCGATGGCGTCATCAAGCTTTTCGCCGGCCATGATGCGCGCCGCGATCTTGGCGATCGGTGCGCCGATGGTTTTTGCAACGAAGGGCACCGTGCGCGATGCGCGCGGATTGACCTCCAGGACGTAGATGTTGCCGTTTTTGATGGCGTATTGGACGTTCATCAGCCCGCCGACATTGAGCGCCCTTGCAAGCTCGCGCGTCTGGCGTTCGAGTTCGTCGACGATTTCAGAGGGCAATGAATAGACGGGCAGGGAACAGGCGCTATCGCCAGAATGAATGCCGGCTTCCTCGATGTGCTCCATGATTCCGGATACGAAAACGCTATCGCCATCGCACAGGCAATCGACATCCACTTCAATGGCATTTGTCAAATAGCTGTCGAAAAGCAGCGGGTTGGTGCCCAGCAGCGTGTTGATCTGCCCGGTCTTGTCGTTGGGATAGCGCGCCTTGATGTCTTCGGGCACCAGCTCCGGAACCGTGTCGAGCAGATAGCTGGACAGGCTGCTTTCCTCGCGGATGATCTGCATCGCCCGGCCACCGAGAACATAGGACGGGCGCACGACAAGCGGAAAGCCGATTTCGGTCGCGACAAGGCGTGCCTGTTCGACGGAATGGGCTATGCCGTTTTTGGGCTGACGCAAATCAAGCCGTCTGAGCAACTTCTGGAAACGGTCACGATCTTCAGCCAGATCAATGGCGTCCGGAGCTGTGCCAAGGATCGGAATGCCGGCACTTTCCAGTGCGTTGGCAAGCTTGAGCGGCGTCTGGCCGCCGAACTGGACGATCACACCGTGCAAGGTGCCGTTCTGCTGCTCGGTTCGCAGGATCTCGAGCACATCCTCGCCGGTCAGCGGTTCGAAATACAGCCTGTCAGAGGTGTCGTAGTCGGTTGAAACCGTTTCGGGGTTACAGTTGATCATGATCGACTCGTAGCCGGCATCTTCCAGCGCGAATGCGGCATGGCAACAGCAATAGTCGAATTCGATGCCCTGGCCGATCCGGTTCGGCCCTCCGCCGAGAATGACCACCTTCTTGCGGTCCGAAACTTCGGCTTCCGACCGCAATGCGCCGGCAAACGGAACTTCGTAGGTCGAATACATATAGGCGGTGGGCGAGGCGAATTCGGCAGCGCAGGTGTCAATGCGCTTAAAGACGGGATGGACGCCGAGCTTCTTGCGTATCGCTGCCACATCGCGCTCGCGCTTGCCGGTCAGACCGGCAAGGCGGGCATCGGAAAAACCCATTGATTTGAGCATCCGCAGATTTTCGGTATCTTCGGGCATACCGTGTTGGCGAATCCTTTGCTCCATATCGACAATCGCCCTCAACTGGGCGATGAACCATGGATCAATCTTGCAGCTTTCGTGAACCGTTTCCTCGCTCGTCCCAAGCCTCAATGCCTGTGCGACCATCCGAAGCCGGTCCGGTGTCGGCGTGCCGAGTGCGGCCTTGATGGCGTTCTTGTCGTCACCTTCGCCAAGACCCGGAACATCGATCTCATCGAGCCCGGTCAGGCCGGTTTCAAGACCGCGCAGCGCTTTTTGCAGCGATTCGGCAAATGTCCTGCCGATGGCCATGACTTCGCCCACCGATTTCATCGACGTCGTCAGCAGCGGTTCGGCGCCGGGAAATTTCTCGAAGGCAAAGCGCGGGATTTTTGTAACCACGTAGTCAATCGACGGCTCGAACGACGCGGGCGTTGCGCCGCCCGTAATGTCGTTTTCAAGCTCATCCAGCGTGTAACCGACGGCAAGCTTGGCTGCGATCTTGGCGATCGGAAATCCGGTGGCCTTTGAGGCCAGCGCCGAGGAGCGCGAAACGCGCGGGTTCATTTCGATGACGACCAAACGGCCGTCAGCCGGGTTGACTGCAAACTGTACGTTGGAGCCGCCGGTTTCGACGCCGATTTCGCGCAGCACCGCGATCGAGGCGTTGCGCATGATCTGATATTCCTTGTCGGTCAGGGTCAGCGCAGGCGCGACGGTAATCGAATCGCCGGTGTGAACACCCATCGGATCGACATTCTCTATCGAACAGATAATGATGCAGTTGTCGGCCGTGTCGCGCACGACCTCCATCTCATATTCCTTCCAACCAAGCACCGATTCTTCAATCAGCACTTCGGTCGTCGGCGACGCATCGAGGCCGGATTCGACGATTTCGAAGAACTCCGAGCGGTTGAAGGCGATGCCGCCGCCGGTACCGCCAAGCGTAAAGGATGGCCGTATGATTGCCGGCAGGCCGACCTCATCGAGCGCCTTGGCGGCAACGCCAAGTGCATGGCCAATGTAACGTTGCTTGCGGCCCGTTTCAGCGAGCTGCCACCCGGTTTCCAGCGCATCGAGGGCTGTGTCCAGAGCGTCGCCATCATAACGTGATTTCAGCTCGTCGCGTTCGGCTTCGTGCGCATTGCGGTCCAGTTCTTTGACTTCTGTGGCGTTGGCAAGCATGGACCGAGGTGTTTCGAGACCGATCGTCGCCATTGCTTCGCGGAACAACGCGCGGTCTTCAGCCTTGTCGATGGCTTCGGGCTTGGCGCCAATCATTTCAACATTGTAGCGGTCGAGCACACCCATGCGCCGCAATGAAAGCGCCGTGTTGAGCGCCGTCTGGCCACCCATGGTCGGCAGCAAGGCGTCTGGGCGTTCCTTGGCGATGATCTTGGCGACCACCTCCGGTGTGATGGGCTCGACATAGGTCGCGTCGGCAAGGCCCGGATCGGTCATGATGGTTGCCGGGTTGGAGTTGACCAGGATGACCCGGTAACCTTCTTCCTTCAGCGCCTTGCAGGCCTGGGTGCCGGAATAGTCGAACTCACAGGCCTGTCCGATGATGATCGGCCCGGCGCCGATGATTAGGATAGACTTGATGTCATTGCGTTTTGGCATGTCTGTTCATCCGGCGGGCATGTGTCACGGATACCCCTGCAAAAAACCGGGGCGGCGCGTGATGTTTTTTTTCGGGCTAAGGCCGCCTTATAGGGTAAAGGCGTAGGCAGGGAAACCCCGGACAGACCTGTTTTTCATGCCTTTTTCGGATGGGTTTCTGGTCGATGGCCGTCAGGGGCAGGGAACCATTGTACTCGAGGGTCAATTCTCGGATTCGAGCTCAGACGCATCGTAGGTGTGAATGCCTTTTGCTATGGCGTAACAGGCAAGCGAAACGGACAGCGGAATCTCCACTTCCCGGCCATCCCGCTTACCCTTCTCGTAGTATTGGATGACCCGTTTCTTCAACCCTAAAGCACGGGCGGCATCTTTCTGGTTCAACCCCAGTGCTTTGCGCCATCGCCTGAAGTCTTCTGGTTTCAAATTTGTCAGTCCGTCAAGATTGTTGAATCTTATTGCCACATGTCTGTGACGTTTTATCGTATATATGTGACAGATATTCTAATGCGCCAGAGGCAGAGTGTCTGCACACTGTTGCAGTTATGGTTGACGGCCGTGCGTGCCGAATAGGAAAAGGGTAGCTTCATGCGGTGGAAAGGTCGTCGCCAAAGCAGCAATATCGAGGACCGTCGCGGGCAATCGCCGTCGCCTCGCCGTGCCAATCCGTTCGGGCGCGGAGGGCGTATCAGAATGCCCACCGGCACACCGAGGATCGGTGGCAAATCGGGCGGCGGGATATCCATGATCATAATATTGGTCATCGGTTACATCGTGCTGAAATATCTCGGAATCGACCCGGCAATGCTCCTGAACGGTGGCGGTCTGCAGAGTGATTTCGAACAGACCGAAAACCAGCAGAACCAGCGCCTGTCACCGCAGCGACAGGACGAGATGACGCAGTTTGTTTCGACGGTTCTGGCAGAAACCGAGGACACCTGGAACGCTATCTTCAAAACAAGCGGCGTGACCTATAGTGAGCCGACCCTTGTCTTGTTTGACGGGCAGGTCCGATCAGCGTGCGGCTTTGCCAGCTCAGCTTCGGGTCCGTTCTATTGCCCGTCGGATCAGAAAATCTACATCGACCTGAATTTTTACGACGAACTTGAAAACCGGTTCGATGCCGCCGGTGACTTTGCGCAGGCCTATGTGCTTGCGCACGAGGTCGGACATCATGTGCAAAACCTAACCGGCACCTTGCCGAGTTTCAATGAAATGCGCGGCAATCTCAGCAAGGCGGACGAAAACAGGATGTCCGTGCGGGTGGAACTGCAGGCGGATTGTTTCGCCGGAGTTTGGGCCCATCAGACCCGGCAAAGGGGCCTGGTTGAAAGCGGCGACCTGGAAGAGGCCCTGAATGCGGCGCATCAGATCGGCGATGACACGCTGCAAAAGCGCTCGCAGGGCTACGTCGTGCCGGAGAGCTTCAATCACGGGACGTCCGACCAGCGCGCCAAATGGTTCACCAGAGGCTTTAAAAGCGGACATTACGGTGACTGCGACACATTCAAGGGTGATGTGTAAGTAATCCGGCAGGCGATGTTCTTCGGTGTCTACGAACTACTCAGCCAGTGCGGCCTCTCCGCGGCGTTCGCGAATGAGGTTGATAAAACGGCGGAACAGATAGTGTGAATCCTGCGGGCCGGGTGATGCTTCCGGGTGGTGCTGGACCGAAAAGACCGGCCTGTCCTTGACCTGCAGTCCGCAATTCGAGCCGTCGAACAGCGATATGTGTGTTTCCTCGACATTGTCCGGCAGCGATTTTCCATCAACTGCAAAACCGTGATTCATGGAAACGATTTCCACCTTGGCGGTTGTGTGGTCCTTGACCGGGTGATTCGCGCCATGGTGGCCCTGGTGCATCTTTACCGTCCGCGCGCCAAGCGCAAGCGCCAGGATCTGGTGCCCAAGGCAGATGCCGAAAACGGGAATGCTGGATTCAACCAGATTTTGGATCGTCGGCACGGCGTGTGCGCCCGTGGCGGCCGGATCACCCGGACCGTTGGACAGAAAGATGCCATCCGGCTTGAAAGCGAGAATGTCCTCGGCAGAGGTGTTGGCTGGAACCACGGTGACGCGGCAGCCAAGGCCGGAAAACAGCCTCAGAATATTACGTTTGACACCGAAATCGATGGCAACGATGTGAATGTCGGCATCGGTTGCTTCGTTTTGTCCGAATCCTTCGTTCCAGACCCAGGGTTTTTCCGACCATCGCGATGATTGTCTGCTGGTCGTTTTAATCGCCAGATCAAGGCCCTCCAGCCCGTGCCAGGAACGCGCACGCGCCTTCAGCGCCTCGACATCGAACTTGCCATCCGGATCATGGGCAATCACCGCATTGGGCATGCCGTTGTCGCGGATCCACACAGTCAGTGCGCGGGTGTCGATACCGCACATGGCGACAATGCTCCGGGCTTTCAGCCACGCATCGAGATGTTCGCTGGCCCGGAAATTCGACGGATCCGTGATGTCGGCCTTGAAGACGGCTCCCACCGCACCGTGGAGCGATGCCGGGTTCAGGTCCTCAATGTCTTCGCCATTGGCGCCGATATTGCCGATATGCGGGAAAGTGAAGGTGACAATCTGCCCGGCATAGGATGGATCCGTCAGGATTTCCTGGTAGCCGGTCAGGGCCGTATTGAAACAGACTTCAGCTTCAACAGCACCAGTTGCGCCAAGGCCCTGGCCTTCGATAATTGTTCCATCCGCGAGAACGAGAAGGGCGGTTGGTGTGCGTTTTGTCCAGGCCGGCGTGTTGGTCATTTCGTGTTCGCTTCTGGCCCTTGCGGCCGCTTCCAGGGCGGGCTCTTGACGAAAGCACCCGGCCACACCACGTTATCGATTACGAGCACCCAGAAATTTGGATCCGGTTGCTACATCCGTATTTGATTGTCCATGCAGATGTGGGAACATAAACGAGGCCTGCTGGCGCGTCAATCCAGCGACTCGAGGGGATCACAAATTTAAAACATAGCAAAATCAAATAGTTACCGATTTTACTTTTGTTTGCAATGGCGGAAGGAACGGAATATGGTTCGCCTCAGAATGCAGGAGAAACAGTAATGCGTGAGATGTTCGCGACCTCTTTGAAGGAAGCGCTGAAAGCAAAAGATACCCGTCGTCTGTCTACGGTCCGGCTGATTCAAGCAGCTGTGAAAGATCGTGATATCGCCAATCGCGGCGCCGGAAAGGATCCGGTCAGCGACGATGACATCATGCTGATTCTCGCCAAGATGATTAAGCAGCGCGAGGAGTCCGCGCGTATCTACGAAGAAGCTGCCCGCCTTGAACTGGCTCAGCAGGAGCGCGAGGAAATTGAAGTTATTCGATCCTTCCTGCCGCAGCAGCTTTCTGAGGACGATGTGCGCAAGGCGTGCATGAACGTCGTCGAGGAAACCGGTGCCCAGGGCCTACGCGACATGGGCAAGTGCATGAATGCGCTGAAGACCAAATTCGCCGGGCAAATGGACTTCTCGAAGGCCTCGGGTGTGGTCAAGGACCTGCTTCACCACGAATAGTGGCTGGATGCTCATCAGACCTCACCGGAATCAACAAAAGCTAAGACTGCGAAACAGCGGCTACATGAAGGTAGCCGCTGTTTCGGATTCAGTGTTATCTGGATCGGGCCCGGTTACCGATTCGCCTCGCGGCCGGGGACAGCGTTTTATGAAAAGCGGTTTATTAACAGCGGTTTATTAACAGCACCTTACAGTCAAGGGCATCATGCATTCAGAAGCGTTCAACGAAATCCAGGCCGATATCAGCGCGCTGGAGACATCGTTTGACGTGTTCAAGTTTCTCCGCATAGCTGCTGAGCGCCATCGGCTGAAATATTTTTCGGTGATGATCCTGCCTGGCGAAATGGCCGGCGGTTTCAAGAATCACAGCATCATCAACAACTGGCCACCCGATCTGATCGAGGCCTATGACAGGGCGGATCTGATCAATCTCAGTCCCGTCATGGCTGCGTTGAAATCAAGAACAAGGCCGCTGGTGTGGCATATTGACGGGGTGCTGGCGTCTGAAGTTTCGGCAAATCTGGCTTTGTTGCGTGACCGTTTTCACGACAACGGATTTGTGCACGGAGTGAATTTTCCGGTCCATGATTCGCTCGGCAGGCGCGGTTCGATCGGATTTGCCGGTGATCGCGGGCCGTTTGAACGTTCGGAGTTGCTGGAACTGAGCATGCTCAGCATCCACGTTTTCGACCGGCTCAGCTGCATCACACACCATGCAGACACCGCGGCGCCCGCGCTTTCGCAGCGGGAAATGGAGTGTCTACGATGGACGGCCGACGGTAAAACGAGCAGTGAAATTGCGGCGATCCTTTCGCTTTCCGAACATACCGTCAATCACCACCTCATCGGTGCGACGAAAAAACTGGATGCGGTCAACCGGACCCAAGCCGTCGCCAAATCGATCCGAAAGGGGTGGATATGACTGTTCGCGTTGCCTGCTGGCTGTGAATAGCGGGCACGGTTTCATAGTTGCGTGGTGCGGTCTGCGGCTTGACGGTATAAGTCCAAGAGGCGGACCGGTGATCAGCGGCCTTACCGGCCCGATGGAAATGCGCCGGATCGCCGGCCGGCACAGGAGCAAAATTGCATGCGTTTTGACAGTTCCTTTCTGGACGAGCTGCGCGATCGTGTCCCGATTTCTGACATTATCGGCAAGCGCGTTGCCTGGGACAAACGCAAGACGAATGTGCCGAAGGGGGACTGGTGGGCCTGCTGTCCCTTCCATGGCGAGAAGACCCCCAGTTTCCACTGCGAAGACCGCAAAGGTCGTTACCATTGTTTCGGCTGTGGTGTGTCTGGTGATCATTTCAGATTCCTGACGGAACTGGACGGGCTGTCATTTCCCGAAGCCGTACAGCAGGTCGCAGACCTGGCGGGCATGGCTGTTCCGGCCCCGGATCCGCGGGCAGCCCAGCGCGAAAAGGAACGCGCAACGCTTTCCGATGTCATGGAACTTGCGACGGCATTTTTCCAGGAAAAGCTGCAAGCCGCCGAAGGCGCCAAAGCGCGGGCCTATCTGCGCGACCGCGGTCTTTCCGGCAAAACGATCGAGACGTTCCGGCTTGGCTTTGCGCCCGATGGCCGTAATGTTCTGAAGGAATTCCTGGCGTCAAAGGGTGTTGAAAAACAGCAGATCGAAGCCTGCGGTCTTGTCATCCACGGACCGGAAATAGCGGTTTCGTACGACCGGTTTCGAGACCGGATTATGTTTCCGATCCTCAGTGCGCGCGAAAAGGTCATCGCATTCGGGGGACGCGCCATGTCCTCCGACAGTCCGGCAAAATACCTGAACTCCAACGAAACCGAACTCTTTCACAAGGGCAGGGTGCTTTACAATTTCGCCCGAGCCCGGCGCGGCGCGCAGGGTGCCGAAAGTGCGGGGACCATCATTGCCGTCGAGGGCTATATGGATGTTATCGCTCTGCACCAGGCTGGTGTCGAAAACGCGGTGGCACCGCTCGGCACAGCACTGACGGAAAACCAGCTCGACCTCCTGTGGCGCATGACGCCGGAACCGGTGCTTTGTTTCGATGGCGACGAGGCCGGAACGCGCGCGGCCAACCGGGCCGTCGATCTTGCGCTTGCCGGATTGAAACCGGGCCGGTCGGTGCGGTTTGCGGTTCTGCCGCAGGGGCAGGATCCGGATGATCTTGTGCGTGAGGACGGGCGTGCGCCATTCGACGAGGTGGTGCGGGCCGCGCGGCCACTTGCCGATATGGTGTGGGTGCGCGAGACGTCGTCCGGTGTGTTCGACACGCCGGAAAAAAGGGCGGCGCTGGAAGCGTCCTTCAACCGCGTCACCCAAACGATCGGCGATGAGAGCGTGCGTCGCCACTATGTGCAGGACATGCGCGACCGGCTCAACGCCTATTTCGAGAGCAGCCGGCCGGCTGGCGCCAATCAACAGGGCGGCCGCGGGCGGTTCGGTGGCGGTGGCGGGCGCCAGGGCTACAGGCAGGGCGATCCTCGCAGCGCAAAGGCCGGCAAGCGCTATGCCATGACAAATCTTCTGGCCCGCTCGACGATGGTGCGCGGGCGGTCCGAACTTCCGGCACTCAGGGACAGCGTTCTGGCCATGACGCTGATCAATCATCCGGACCTTCTGATCACCGAGTTCGACGAGGTCAGCGCCATCGAGTTCGACAACAGGCAACTGGCGATTTTGCTTGAGCAGCTGATGGAGATCTGTGCTGACGGCGACGTGCCCGACCGCGAAGCCGTTCTGCAGCGCCTGCATCAATTCGGGCATGAGGAAACGATCGACAGCCTCGGCCGGCAGATCCGGTTTGCGCGGGTGTGGACCGCCACGACGGAAGCGGCTCTGGAAGATGCCCGCGAAGGGTTCAGGCAGGTTCTTTCCTTGTTTAAAAGATCGCGCGAACTCAAGCAGCAAAAGATCGAATTGGAGCGTGATATTGCGGAGGCGACGGAGAGCGGCGACGGCGATGCGCTTCCGCAATTGATGCGATCGCTTCAGTCGGTGCAAAACGAATATAGCAGGCTGGAACAGCAGGAGGCGATTATCGACGGTTTCGGCGTTCTGTCCGGCCGGGTGCGCGGCGCGGCCGGAAAATAGCCGCAACGGCCTTGCAATAAAGGCAGCGGCCCCTAAATAGGCTGCAAGGCAGAATGCGGACAGGCGCTACGGGCCTGCTCCTGAAATCAGATAAAGCTGCCATGGTTTCCCGGGCCTGTGAGCCGGGGTTTTGAATTTCCGCCTTAAAGGCGTCGCGATTGAAAAAATATCG
The DNA here is from genome assembly GCA_024244645.1 of Hyphomicrobiales bacterium. Classification (GTDB taxonomy): domain Bacteria; phylum Pseudomonadota; class Alphaproteobacteria; order Rhizobiales; family Rhizobiaceae; genus Hoeflea_A. Next base: position 3,954 of record JAAEOH010000321.1, on the reverse strand, counting down.
TGTTTTTTGGCGAATCTGGGCCAAAAAGCATGTTTTTTGGTCGCGTAAGCTTGACGGATGGAAATTTTAACGGAATCACCACAGTGGCGAGAAGTTTCATTTGGTCAAGCAATTTGGAAAGGTGTGCCCTGGCGCAGGAACAGCGGGTCTGGTGCGACAGGTACGGCTCACAAGTTGGGCGGACACACCATTCATGGTTAATCGGGAATTAAGCATCACTCCTTTATTCAGTTCATAGCTGATTCGGAAAGCGCGGTTTAGCAAAACGCTCAACCGGCCCGATGTGATGTGCTTAGGAAAGTGACGGGATATATGGCAACCAAAGTCAAAGAAAACGAGGAAGCCGAGGCCGAGCGCGAAACCACAGGCGACGGACCGCTCCTCGATCTTTCCGACAATGCTGTCAAGAAAATGATCAAGGCCGCCAAGAAGCGCGGCTATGTGACGATGGATGCGCTCAATGCCGTCCTGCCGTCTGAGGAGGTGACCTCCGAACAAATCGAAGACACGATGTCGATGCTCTCCGACATGGGCATCAATGTTGTCGAGGAAGAGGAAGAGACCGAAGAAGCGGCCGCTACAAGCGAAACCGCCAGCACGGAAGTCGCGACCACGGGCGGCACGGCAGTCGCCACGACGCGCAAGAAAGAGCCGACGGACCGCACGGACGATCCGGTACGCATGTATCTGCGCGAAATGGGTTCGGTCGAATTGTTGTCGCGCGAAGGCGAAATCGCCATTGCCAAGCGTATCGAGGCCGGCCGCGAGACCATGATAGCCGGCCTGTGCGAAAGTCCGCTGACATTCCAGGCCATCATCATCTGGCGCGACGAGCTGATCGAAGGCGAGACGCTGCTGCGCGAAATCATCGATCTGGAGACCACCTATTCCGGCCCCGAGGCCAAGGCGGCGCCGCAGTTCCAGTCGCCCGAAAAAATCGAGGCCGACCGCAAGGCAGCCGAAGAAAAGGAAGCGGCGAAGAAGGCGCGTGCCTTGGACGATATCACCGATGTTGGCGGTGAGGGCGTTTCCACCGACGATGACGAGGACGAGGACGACGAATCCAACCTGTCGCTTGCTGCGATGGAAGCGGAATTGAGACCGCAGGTCATGGAGACCTTCGACGTCATTGCAGACACCTACAAGAAACTGCGCAAACTACAGGATCAGCAGGTTGAAGCCCGGCTTGCAGCCACCGGCACTCTGTCCCCGGCACAGGAACGCCGTTACAAGCAGCTCAAGGAAGAGCTGATATCGGCGGTAAAATCACTGGCGCTCAATCAGAACCGTATCGACGCGCTGGTCGAACAGCTCTACGACATTAACAAGCGGCTGGTTCATAATGAAGGACGGCTGTTGCGCCTGGCCGAATCCCATAGCGTCAAGCGCGAGGATTTTCTGCAGCAATATCAGGGCGCCGAGCTTGATCCCAACTGGATGAAGTCGATCTCCAACCTGACGGCCAAAGGCTGGAAGGAATTCTCGCGCATCGAGAAAGAAACGATCAAGGCTATCCGCGGCGAAATCCAGAATCTGGCAACCGAAACCGGCATCTCGATCTCGGAATTCCGCCGCATTGTTCACATGGTGCAGAAGGGCGAACGCGAAGCGCGCATCGCCAAGAAGGAAATGGTCGAGGCCAATTTGCGCCTGGTGATTTCCATCGCCAAGAAATACACCAATCGCGGCCTGCAGTTCCTGGACCTCATTCAGGAAGGCAATATCGGCCTGATGAAGGCGGTGGACAAATTCGAATACCGCCGCGGATACAAATTCTCCACCTATGCGACGTGGTGGATCCGGCAGGCGATCACCCGTTCGATCGCCGACCAGGCTCGTACCATCCGTATTCCTGTGCACATGATCGAAACGATCAACAAGATCGTGCGCACATCGCGGCAGATGCTGCACGAGATCGGTCGCGAGCCGACACCGGAAGAGCTTTCGGAAAAGCTCGCCATGCCGCTTGAAAAGGTGCGCAAGGTTCTCAAGATCGCCAAAGAGCCGATCAGCCTCGAAACGCCGGTGGGTGACGAGGAAGATTCGCATCTCGGCGATTTCATCGAGGACAAGAATGCGATCCTGCCGATCGATGCGGCGATCCAGGCCAACCTGCGCGAAACGACGACGCGTGTGCTCGCCTCGCTGACGCCGCGCGAGGAACGTGTGCTGCGCATGCGGTTCGGCATCGGCATGAACACCGACCATACGCTCGAGGAAGTCGGCCAGCAGTTCTCGGTGACACGCGAACGTATCCGGCAGATCGAGGCCAAGGCGCTTCGCAAGCTGAAGCACCCGAGCCGCTCGCGCAAACTGCGCAGCTTTCTCGATAGCTAAGTTCAAACGGGCGGTCTTCGGGTCGCCCTTTTGCTGTGCGGGCACGAAATGCAGAGCGAATTCATCATCCAGACCAACGGGCAGGGGCTTTACGAGTTTACCCGTGAGGCCGAGCGCTTTGTGGCAGGCGCGGGGATCGAGACAGGTGTGCTGACGGTCTTTGTGCGGCACACTTCCTGCTCGATGCTGATCCAGGAAAACGCCGACCCGGATGTGCAGCGTGATCTGCACGGGTTTTTTGACCGCATCGTTCCCGAAGACATGGAATGGCTGCGCCACACGCAGGAAGGACCGGACGATATGCCCGCCCATATCAAGGCGGCGATGACGCAGGTCAGCCTGTCGATCCCGGTATCCGGCAATGCCATGCTGCTCGGCACCTGGCAGGGCATCTATCTCTTCGAACACCGCCACGCGCCGCACAGCCGCAAAGTCGTGCTGCACATGTCGCCATAAGCCTGCCGATCCTCTACAGCTTTCGCCGATGCCCCTACGCGATGCGCGCCCGGCTTGCCCTGCGCTCGAGCAGCACGCAGGTCGAACTGCGCGAAGTCCTGCTGCGCGACAAGGCGCCTGAATTCCTGGCGGCTTCGCCTTCCGCGACGGTTCCGACGCTCGTTCATCCGGATGGCGGGGTCATCGACGAAAGCCTCGACATCATGCTGTGGTCGCTCGATGCTAATGATTCCGAGAGCTGGCTGACACCGGAAATCGGTTCGCGGGAAGTCATGCTGGCGCTTGTCGAGGAGATGGACGGCCCGTTCAAGACCAGCCTCGACCGCTACAAATACGAAATCCGCTATCCGGACGGCGATGCGCTGGAAGAACGCTTGCGTGCGGCACAGATCCTGCGCAGTTTGGAGGAACGCCTGAGCGTAACTGGATGGCTATTCGGTGAGGGGACAAGCCTTGCCGATATGGCGATCCTTCCCTTCATCCGCCAGTTCGCCAATGTTGACCGCGCCTGGTTCGACGGCGAGGACTGGCCGGCTCTGAAAAACTGGCTGGAGCGTTTCGAGACCTCGGAACGATTCGCCGCGATCACGGGAAAATATCCGCGGTGGCAAGCGGGTGACCCGATAACGCGATTTGGCATCTGACCTGTCACAAATCAGGGCTGCGCCAACACCTGTCCTCCAGCCGTCCTTCAATCATATCGTCGCCTCCAGTTAACATCAGTCTTCACAAAATTTGACAATATACTTGTCAAAATAAAATGACAACCTACTTGTCAATCTCAACTAGGAGATTGTCATAGAGGATTTTGAAGCATTGCTGCGTCAGAACATGGAGGTTCTGACCTATCTGGTGTTCTTCGGCCTCATCGCCGGGCTCGGTTTTCTCGAAATCATTGCGGAACTGCGAGAAAAGGGCGCCAATCGGCTTAAGCGTTGGCCGACAAACTGGGGTCTGACTGCGCTCAACATCGTCGTGCTGAGTGTCATACCGCTCTCGGCGCTGGCGGCGGCCGATCTTGCTAGTCACCTGAATCTAAAATTCGCCGCATAGGGTTTGCTGCGTTCGCTGGCAGAACCGTTTGACGGATGCGAGGATTTCGTCGGCTGATTTGACCCATTTGTACGGCTTTGGGTTTTCATTGTGCACCTCGATGAATGC
>JAAEOH010000320.1 GCA_024244645.1 Hyphomicrobiales bacterium | reverse complement strand
GTCGGCCAGATTGCCGCCGGCGCTTTTGCGGACCTCGTGATCGTCGACAGCAACCCCCTGGACAGCCTGGAGTGCTTTTCGCAGCACGAAAACAAGGTCATCGGCGTGGTCCGGAGCGGTATTCCGGTCAGCGACGAGCACGGTCTTTTCAGCAATTTGTAACGATCTGCAATTCGCAGTTCAGCCGCACCTGCTGGATCCGCACGCCACGGACGCTGCGCGGTCGGCCTTGCCGACCAATCGGACCAAATCCGTTCCACCTAAAACTGACCGTTTCGTGTCTTACATCGATCCCGCGCTCGTGCAGCAGATCTTCGAAGTTTCGAAGCGAAAACGGGACCCGAACATACATCATCACCGCTATGCGGATGATCTCTGGGCTGGATTTGAAATAGCGAAATGGGCTGGATTTGGTCATCTGACGAGGCTACGAAACCAACACAGCCACCTCAAGCTGGTTTCCTCTGATAACACCCGCGGCGCTGATGCAAAACCCGACTCGCAAGAGGGCTGATTGAGTATAACAACGCCCCGGTGGGAGCATTGCGGTTGAGCAGTTGCAGCCTTCCTGCGACTGACGGACACGCGGCTGGCAGGGTCTTCTGTCACTTCCCATAAGAATCCCAAGTCGCCCTGAGATGGCTTTCGCAGAGTATGGCCACTTGAATTCAACACAATATTCGTTTATTGAACAACATATCCGCTATATGGATATTGTGGAGAAGCATATGAGCACCAGGATCGCGATTGATACCGGCGGTACATTCACCGACGTGGTAGCGATAAACGAAGAATCCGGTGCAATGACCGCGGTCAAAACACCCTCCACGCCATCCGATCCGAGCATCGGTCTGCTTAACGGTGTGCAGAAGGCTTTTGAAAGCAATGGCGGCGATCCTTCCAGTCTCACACAATTGCTCCATGGCTCGACAGTGGCAACGAATGCCGTTCTTGAGCACAAATTCGCCGGTTTGGGTTTGCTGGTTACCAAGGGCTTTCGCCATCTGATCGAAATCGCTCGTCAATCCGTTCCCGATGGCTACGGAAATTCATTTTTCTGGGTAAAGCCCAAACGCCTGGTTCCGCTCGACCTAGTGCGCGAGGTTCCCGGGCGGATGAAATTCGACGGATCGGAACTCGCGCCGGTCGATGAGGAAGAAACTCTCAGTGCAGTGCGCGAACTTGTCGAGGACGGGGTCACCTGTATTGCGGTCTGTCTCCTGCATTCCTACGCAAACGATGCGCACGAGAAAAAAATCGGCGCTCTCATTGAACAGAATTTCCCCGGCATTTTTGTCTCGCTTTCCAGTATCGTCCTGCCTGAATACCGCGAATACGAACGGGCCATGACGACATTGATCGATGTTCTGGTGAAACCGTATTGCAAAACCTATTTGCAGAACGCCGCCGACGAGTTGCGCACGCAGTCCGGCGATATCCCGTTTCTGATCATGCAGTCGAACGGTGGCGTGGTGACCCATTCGACGGCGGGCGAGCGTCCGGTCACCATGCTGTTGTCGGGACCGGCAGCCGGAATTCTCGGTGCCATCCACATGGCAAAGCTTGCCGGATACGACAATATTCTGACCAGTGATGTCGGTGGCACCTCCACCGATGTGGCGATCATCGAGAACCAGACGCCGATGTACACGTCGGATTCGATGGTTGAAAACTACCCGGTCAAGACACCCATGCTGGACATCGTCACTGTCGGTTCCGGCGGCGGATCGATCGCCTGGACTGACCCCTATGGCAATTTGAAGGTCGGACCGCAGAGCGCCGGCGCCGATCCGGGGCCGATTTGCTACGGCAAGGGCGGGGACCAGCCTACGGTCACCGACGCGGCCATTGTTCTCGGGCGTCTTCCGACCGCGCTGATCGGCGGCGAAATTCAGCTCGACCTGGCATCTGCCCAGGCGGCCTACGCAAAACTCGGGCAACAACACAACATGTCGGCGGAAGAAATTGCCGCCGGCGTGCTTGAAATCTCGGCGGTCAACCAGGTGTTCGGCATTCGCCAGGTGACAACCACGCGCGGCCGTGACCCGGGGCGCTATGCGATGGTTGCCTTCGGTGGTGCCGGAGGCTTGTTCGCAACCGAAGTTGCCGATTTCCTCGGCATCAAGACCATCATCTCTCCGCCCAATCCGGGCAATCTGTGCGCGCTGGGGCTGCATGTATCGGATGTCCGGCGCGATTACATCCGCACCATCGTGCGGCGTCAGTCGACGGCAGATATCCAGGAGATCATCGACAATTGGAAGGCCCTTGCGCGCGAAGGCATTGATGACATCAAGCATGAGGGCATAGACGAAGCGCGCATCAAGATCGTTCATGTCGCCGACGTGCGCTATTTCGGCGAAGGCCATGAGGTGCAGGTGACAATCCCCTCCGGCATGTTGGATGAAGAGGCCATCGCCTATATGTGGAAGCAATTCCATACGGTTCACGATGAAACCTTCGGATTTCAGTATGAGGGCGAGCAGGATGTCGAACTGGTCAACCTCAGAATTCAGGCTGTCGGCGAGCAACACCGCCCCGAAATCGCTGCGATCTCAAACGGCAAGCCTGTGGCCGAGCCGACCCACAGACGCAAGGCCTTCTGGAAAGAAACCGGCTGGGTCGATTGCCCGATCTTCGATCGCCAGTCGCTGGCTGTAAATCAAACGGTAAGCGGCCCGGCGATCATCGAAGAATATGGCTCCACCACCGTCGTCCCAAATGGGTGGACGGCAAAGGGCGACGAATTCGGCAATCTAATCCTCGGCAGAAGCGACTGAAGGTGCTGGCACAATGACGATACACCAGAACAGATCTGAACTTGGGCCGATTGAACTTGAAGTCATTCACGGAACGATACGAGCGGCCGAACTGGAAATCGAGGCGGCGGTCGAACGCACCGCGCGCTCGCCCATGATCCGCGATCAGCACGATTATCGCGTCGCGCTGTTTGATGCCAGGGGGCGGAAACTGACCGGACGGTCCTATTCAGCCATTGTCGAGCCGGTGTTTGAATATTTCGGCGAGGGCGACATTCATCCCGGCGACGTCTTTTTCTGGAACGATCCCTACAATTCCTGCGGCGGTATCGGCCACGTGCCGGATCTGTGCACCACGGTGCCGATTTTCCACGAAGACCGCCTGATCGGGTTTTCGCAGGTGTTCGGCCATCACGATGATATCGGCGGTTCCGTTCCCGGAAGCCTGCCGGTTCACGCCACCGACAGCTGGATGGAGGGCGTGCTGATCCCACCCATCAAACTTTACGATCGCGGCGTCCTGAACGACGCGGCGTTCAAGATTATCGTGCGGAATTCGCGCCTCTCCGAACATCTGGCAGGCGATCTCGACGCCGAGATCGGCGCCGCCAAACTCGGGTCGCGCCGCATCGTCGCGCTGGCGGAGCGCTACGGGGTTGATACCCTGGAATCGGCGTTCGAGCAGATCATCAAGAACACCGCGGAGATTTTTCGCCGCGAGATCTTCCCGAAGATCAAGGATGGCACCTATCACTACGAGGATTACATCGAGGCAGACGGGGTGGACGAACCGCGTCTGCATGCGCTCAGACTGACAATGACCAAGACGCCCGAGAAGATTATTCTCGATTTCAACGGAACCGATCCTGAGGCCAAGGGCCCGATCAACTGGTCGCTTGATGAGGTGGAGGGACGCTATTTCCGCAAATGGCTGGCACCGGTGCTGCGGTCGCTCGCCAGCTCGCCCGAGCGGGCGGCGGAAATCGATTCCAACGAGGGCGTGCTTGATGTCATCGAGATCAAGTTCCCCGAAAAAGGCACGCTCATCACGCCGACATTCAGCAAACCGACAGGCATGCGGTTTTTCCTCATGCTGCGCTCGCTGGGCATATTCGCAGCCTGCCTTTCAAAGGCGACCGGCGGCAAGATGCCCGCCGATCACGAGACGATCCGCATCTGGGGGCTGACCGGCGGCCGCACCCAGGAAGATTTCTACCTGTTTCGCGAGGTGCTTGGCGGCGGCGGACCGGGCCGTCCCTGGGCCGACGGCTCCGACGTGGTGCACATCGTGCCCAATTCACGCAATCTCCCGGCGGAATTTTCTGAAATCCGCTATCCCATCATGGTCGAACAACTGGCTCTCAAACGGGATTCAGGCGGTGCCGGTTACCGGCGCGGCGGCCTCGGCTATGACAAACGCATTCGTGCGCTGGAGGAGTGCCGGCTCATTTCCAATGCAGATCGATCCATATTGGGTTGTTACGGGGTCAATGGCGGCAATGCCGGCATGAGTTATCAGGTATCGGTGTTCGATGAATCCGGTGAGGAAGCGGTTTATCCGGGCATGTGTGACACGGTGGTGGTTGCGCCCAAATCCTCCGTGCGCGTGGTCACCACGGGCGGCGGCGGATGGGGCGATCCACTCGATCGCGAGGTGGATCTTGTGGTGTATGACCTCCAGTGCGGCCTGATCACCGAGGATTCCGCGCGCGATGATTATGGTGTTGCCGTATTTCTCGACGGTCGCAAGTGGAGAGCGGATCACAATAAGACCGTAGAGCTTCGCACTTCCATACGGACGGAACGCGGCGCCTTGCCGATGTTCGATCGAGGCGATGCTTTTGAAGCTATGAAGAAGGCCGGTAAGGTCAACTATCCAAGCGGCTGGACTGATCCGGATCTGGAATGGCAGGCGGTTCGCGCACAACCTGAATGATAAAAGCCGGACCGTTCCAGTGTCCGTCCTTCCCGATGGATGTGAACCTCGGCGGAATTGACGCTCCAAGCCTGGAGGCAGACCTTGAAAATCAGCCAGAAATTTACCGTCAGTCAGCCGCCAGATGTTGTCTGGGCATTTTTCCAGAACGTTCCGGCGCTTGCTGAATGCATGCCAGGAGCGAGCCTGACCGAGGACAGGGGAGATGGAGTGTATGCCGGTCAGGTTGCCATCAAACTTGGACCATTTACCGCCTCGTTTGAAGGGGAAGCGAAACATCAATCGGACACGCAGGCCAAAACGGGTCACGCCGAAGGCAAGGGATTTGACAAACGTGGTGGGTCCCGCTCGAAACTGACCATGGACTACGCCCTTGCGGGCAATTGCGACCAGACCGAGGTCAGCGTCGACGCGGACGTGCAGCTCTCCGGCCCTATCGCGCAATTCGGCCGGGCCGGTGTGATTGAAGAAACCGCCCGTTTGCTGATCGGACAATTCGTCGGAAATCTCGAAGCTAAACTGGCCGCGGCGCAACCGCCGTTAACCACCGATGAAAGCAGTCCCGACACACCGGCAAAAGGCCTGACCGAAGAAACTGCAACGCCAACCCCGGTGAGCAACGAGATCAACGGCCTGACGCTCATGCGAATGGTTGTCGCCGGCTATTTCAAGAAACTATTTTCAAATACATCCTGACCGCGCAACGGACTGGAAGGAATTGATCCATGGAACACCGCATGTCCTACATGACACAGATGGAGATCGGCGAGGCGATCGAAAAGAAATGCGCTGTGATCGTTCCAACTGGCGCGACCGAGGCCCACGGGCCGCATATGCCGACCGACACCGACACGCATCAGGCCGAATACATTGCGCTCAGGCTTGCCGAACGGCTTGGCGCCCTTGTCGCCCCGCCCGTTGCTTACGGAATATCAAAGACGTTTGAGCACTTCCCCGGCACAATCTCGCTTTCCATCCCGACCTACCAAACCATGATGTTCGAAATCGGTGCGGCGCTGGTGGGGCAGGGATTCAAGCATCTGATCCTCCTCAACGGCAATCGCCCGAGCGGCACCGCCAACGACCAGGTTGCCCGTTTGCTGATCGACGAACTGGATGGTGCCCACACATTCAAGGTTTCGGCCGTGAGCTATTGGGAGCCGGCGGCCGACAGAATTCACGCCATGCGCAAATCTGTCAAGGGCGGAATGGGCCATGCCGGCGAACTCGAGACGTCGTTCCAGCTTGCGACTCGCCCGGAGCTCGTCAAGATGGAGCGGCTGGAAGGTGCCCACTACGGTCCCGTCGGTTGGGACCTGGTGGCGCCGACTAATCCCACGCGCACCTATATGAAGCGGCCGCGACCGGATGTCGGGCACGCCGCCATATTCGGCGATCCGACCAAGGCCTCGGCGGAAATGGGACGCGCCTCCATCGACGCCGTCGTCGATGCACTTGAGGAGACCTTTACCAATCTTCGCGGTTCCTATGAGGAGATAGACTGATCCTCAGTATTAAGGCGCTAGCCCTGTCCGGGACGCCAGCCCAGCTCGATCGAAATCGTGTGGGTCATCAGTTCAAGGTGTTCGCGAAGCTCTTCCATGAGCTTCGTGTTGCTTGCTATTTTTTTCAGAAAAACGAAGCAAACACACGCAACCATGTTGCCCGAAGAGCCGAATATCGGCGCGGCGATGGATCCGGTAAACGGCTGGACATCCCCCAGCGTGAAGGCAAATCCATTGTCGCGCACCTTGGAAATCGTCGCCAGCAGTTCGCTCTTGTCGGTGATTGTCAGCGGCGTCAATTGCTCAAGATCCTGTTCGACATATCGGGCGATAAAATCCGGGCTTTCGTGCGCCAGAAGCACCCATCCCTTCGATCCCGCATGCAGCGGAATATGAAAGCCGTATTGCGCCTTGGAAATGGGATGCGTCTGCCGCTTTTCCGCATGGGTCACCACCGCATAGTTTCCGATGCGCTCGACAATCTGGATATCAACATTTTTGATGTTGCGCTCGGTCGCGAGATAGGAAATCGCCGCATTCATCGGCTTGTTGTTGGCCAGATAGGCCGAACCGATATGCCACATGCGTGGACCGATTTCGTAGCGGTTGGTTTCCGGGTCACGGTAGATGAACTGGGCCGATTCCAGCTTCTTGATTGTCCGGTGAACAGTCGCCCACGGCAGATCAAGTTCCTTGGTGACGTCAACAACCCGGCTGGGCCGCGAGGCAAGCATCTCCAGCACTGCGAAAGACCGTTCCATTCCCGGCAGTGGCTTGCCGGTCGAAACCTTTTCGGGCGTTTGAGGGATGTCGCTTTTACCTTTGGAGCTCATGGTGCGGACGTTCCGTTAGCCGGTGATTGGAGTGGTAGTTCTATATAGCGAATTTGCGATATAGCATCCACTTATAGGATACATATCGTGGGTTTTACCATCGCTATCTTGTGGAAGGTGAAAGCAATGTCCGATGAGATTTGGACTTTATCGGCCCGGGAAGCGGTCGATCATCTCGACAGCGGAGCGTTTCAATCGGCCGATCTCCTTCAGGCGCTTTCGGACAGAATTGAAGAGGTGAATCCGGTTGTCAATGCGCTGCCGACGCTGTGCTTCGACCGGGCACATGATATCTGCGAGCGTATGGCCCGATCCGGTTTGAAATTTCCGGCTCCGCTTTTTGGGCTCCCTGTGCCGATCAAGGATTCCTATGAGGTGGAGGGCGTGCGGACCACCTGGGGTTCTCTGGCGTTCAAGGACCACATCGCCGACCGGTCCGATTATGCGGTGCAGGCCATCGAGAATGCCGGCGGTGTCGTTTATGCAAAATCCAATACGCCGGAATTCGAGGCCGGCGCCAACACCTTCAACGAAGTCTTCGGCAGGACACTCAATCCATGGAATACAAGCCGCTCGGCCGCCGGATCGTCCGGTGGGGCGGCGGCTGCGGTTGCGACCGGCGCGGCGTTCATTGCGCAGGGTTCTGATTTCGCCTGCTCCCTTCGCTACCCGGCCTCGTTTTGCGGCATTGTCGGACTGCGCCCGACGCCGGGGCTTGTTCCGCAAGGGCCGAGCAGGGTTCCCTATCAGACGCTTTCCGTTATCGGACCGCTGGCCCGCAGTGTCGGCGACGTCGGGCTCGGCCTTGATGCCATGGCCGGATTTGACGTGCGCGATCCGCTCACCCATCCGCTGACCGCGGGCCCGTACCGTGAGGCTGCGCAGCAGCCGCGCGAACCGGTTCGATTTGCCTATACGCCCGATCTGGGTGTGGCGACGGTTTCCGGCGAAGTTCGGGATGTCGTCGGCGCCGGCGTCATGCGATTGGCGGCAGCCGGGTCAACCGTGGAAGCCGACACACCGGATTTATCTGCCTGTCACGATGCTTTCCGCGTTCTCAGGGCATTTCAGTTTTCGGCAGCCCGACGCCATGTTCTGGAATTGGCGCGAAGCGATTTGAAGCCGGAAGTTGTGTGGAACATCGAGGAAGGGTTGAAACTGACTGCGGTGGATCTTGCCCGGGCAGAGCACGACCGTTCCGAATTACGCAAATCAATGCATGCCTTCCTTGAAGAACACGAATTTCTGGTCACGCCGACAGCACCCGTTGCTCCCAATCCGGTTGAGGAGAGATTCGTGAACAACATCGACGGTGTCGAATTGGAAACCTATCTCGACTGGCTTGTTCTCGGTTACGCGATCACCGTGACCGGTTGTCCGGCCATTTCCGTTCCCTGCGGCTTCAACGGGGACGGGCTTCCGATCGGCCTGCAGATTGTCGCGCGCCCGCATGCCGAACAGGAATTGCTGCAGATGGCTGCCTGGTGTGAGCAGGTCCTCGATGTGGGAATGAAGGCACCGATCGACCCCATCGCGCGCGACTACTGATCGCCGGTCGGTTTTCGCATTGTCTGCCGGTTGTATGCCCGACCTGTTCGGGCCTACCGAACGCGTATATCCCCGGAACACCGGGCCGCAGGCAAATAAAGTTGACAGGATCAGATACCCGCGCATATACTCAATTGTTAGATACAGTATCCATTATATGGATATAAAATACGCAGCGACGCAGGCCAGTTAAGATAAGAATTCATGAATGAACGGGCAGGTTGCGGATGCCGCGCAGAGTTGGCCATGGAGTGCCCTGTATCGGGGAGGTAACGAATGAAACCATCGCTGTTCGATTACTGCTCGCCAACGTCTGTTGGAGAAGTTGTCGCGGCGTTGGTCGCAGACCCCGGAGCCATGATCCTTGCCGGTGGTCAAAGTCTCGTTCCGGCCATGAACCTTCGCCTCGCCAGTCCGACCCGGTTGATCGATCTGAAGAATGTCGCTGATCTGGCTGATATCCAGGTCGACAATGGTGTCATCAAAATCGGCGCCATGGTCCGCCACAGAGACCTCGAACTGAACGATGAGGTCTATGCTGCAAATCCGCTCATTCGTAAGATGATGCGCTTTGTTGCGCATGTCCCCATTCGCAACTGCGGAACTGTTGTCGGCAGTCTTTGCCACGCGGATGCGGCCGCCGAAATGCCGCTGCTTCTGGTGCTGACCGGTGGAACGGTAACCGCTGTCGGTCCGGACGGATCCCGGGACATAGCGGCAAAGGATTTCTTTCAGTTTCACATGACGACCAGCCGTGCGCCGGACGAAATGATCGTCCGCGCCAATATACCGGTTCTCGCAGATGGCGCAGGCTATGCATTCCACGAATTTGCCCGGCGTCAGGGCGACTATGCGATTGCTGCGGCGGGAGCCACCGTTTCGCTCGACGGTGACAATCGGGTTACCCGTGCCCGCGTTGGCGCCTGCGGGGTTGCCTCCACTCCGGTTCTCCTGGAAGCCGTCGAACAGGCAATCACCGGCGCGCAGTTGTCGCAAAGCACTATCGCTGATGCCGCCGAAAAGGCAAAGGACGCCGTCACTGCGCCGGACGATATGCACGCATCCACGGGGTACCGCAAACACCTGCTTGCCGGCCTAGTGCGACGCGTACTTGGTGAGGCGGGGCAACGGGCAGCCGGGGGAGCCATAAAATGAACCGCATTGCAGGCAATACGGCAGAGCAATCCGCCGACCCCACACAACTGACCCGAATGACGGTCAACGGCGAAACCGTCGAGCGCGAGGTCAGCGTCAGGATGCTGCTGTCAGACTTTCTGCGCCATGAACTTGGATTGACCGGTACCCATGTCGGCTGTGAGCATGGCGTCTGCGGCGCCTGCACCGTCATGATCAATGGCCGCTCCGGCCGCTCCTGCCTGACCTTCGCGGTTCAGGCGGATGGCGCCGACATACGCACAATCGAATCCGTCGCCGATGAAAATGGCGACCTGCACACCCTGCAAGAGGCGTTTCGCGACTGCCACGCCCTGCAGTGCGGTTACTGCACACCCGGAATGATTATGAACATACTCAGCCATCTGGAGGCTGATGACGAAATTGATCTGTCTGATGAGGGTATCCGCGAATTGTTGTCCGGCAACCTGTGCCGCTGCACAGGCTATGCCAACATCATCAAGGCTGTCCGACAAGCGGCCGACACAGGCAACTGGAACCGAACTTAGGAGCATTGCATGTCCACAAGGATGTTCGGAGCGCCGGTTAAGCGCAACGCGGATTCCAAGTTCCTGAAAGGCGAGGGCGCTTTCGTCGACGATATTCCGCTGCCTGGTGTCAAACATGCGGCCTTTGTCAGGAGCCCCTTTGCGCGAGCCCACATAAAATCCATCGATACGTCCGCTGCCGCCGCCCATCCCGGGGTGCTCGCGGTCTATACCTGCGACAATATCGGTCCACTGGACATCGAGATGCCGCTGCTCATCCCGCATGAATCGATGACCGATGCGCGGACACAACGCCCGCTTGCCCGGAACGACGTCTATTATGTCGGGCAGACGGTGGCGATGGTCGTCGCGGTTGACCGTTACGTTGCCGAGGACGCAGCACTTCTGATCGAGGTGGATTATGAACCTCTCGACGTTGAGCTCGACCTCGAAGCCGCGGTCAGGGACGGCGCCCCGCTGGTCCACGCCACGCATCCCAACAATGTCGCGGCGGATTTCAACCAGATCTGCGGCGATCCGTCGGCAGGCTATGCCGAGGCGGAACATGTTACCCGCATCCAGATACAGGTCGACCGATCCACATCGGCGGCGATGGAATGCCGGGCGGTGGCGGCGCGTTTCGATCCAATTACCGGTGAGCTGATTGTCTGGGACACGACCCAGGCGCCGATTTCGGTACGTGGCGGGCTTGCGTCAATTCTGCAACTTGATGAGGACAAGGTCCGTGTGGTCGCGCCCGATGTGGGTGGCGGTTTCGGGCAGAAAGTACTGCTGTTTTATCCTGACGAATTGCTTGTTCCCTATGCCGCCATGCAGTTGGGCAGCCCGGTCAAATACATAGAAGACCGCCGCGAAAACTTTATCGGGTCTTCGCAGGAGCGCACCCAGATCCATATGATCCAACTGCATGCCAAAAAGAACGGCGAGGTGGTGGCGCTGAAGGATTTCTTCCTGCACGACACCGGCGCGTTCATTCCCTATGGCATTGCCGTTGCGCAGGTTGCCTCGACCTCGATTGCCGGACCCTATCGTATTCCCAATATCGAAGTGCGGTTTCAGGCTGTCTACACGCCCACCGTGCCAGTGACACCCTATCGGGGCTGTGGCAGACCGCAATCATGCTTCGCCATTGAGCGGGCCATGGACCAGCTTGCAGAGGACCTGGGCCTCGACCGCTTCGAAGTCAGGCGGCGCAATCTGATCACAGAGAATCAGTTCCCGTATGTGCGTGAAGGTTTGCTGTTCGCCGACGGGCTGCGTGTCAGCCTCGACAGCGGCCAGTACCACAAAGCGCTCGACATGGTGCATGACTCCATCGGGGCGGACGATTTTCCAGCCCAGCAGGAGGCCGCGCGCGCCGAAGGTAAATATCTGGGCTTGGGTCTTGCCTATTATGTCGAGGGCACAGGCCTCGGCCCCTATGAAGGCGGTCATATCAAGATCCATCCGATCACCGGCAAGGTCTATGTTAACACCGGCCTGTCAGGCCAGGGGCAGGGTCACGAAACGGTTTTTGCCCAGATCGTGGCGGACCAGCTCGGCGTTGCCGTTGAGGATGTCATCCTCACGGAAGGCGACACCGGGGCCTATGATTGGGGCGTTGCGACCTTTGCAAGCCGCGCGGCCGTCGTTTCCGGCAATGCCATATACAAAACGGCGCGCATCGTTCGTGGCCAAACGATAACGGCTGCGGCCAACATGCTGGAAGCCGATCCGGAGCAGATCGAATTACGCGATGGCGCTGCCTGGATAATCGGCGGCAACAGGAATGTACCGCTGGCCGCGGTTGCCACTGCCACCAATCCGCTGCGCTATGCCTTCAACGACGCCGCACAGGCGGCGACGCAGTTCGCGCCGGCCAGCCGGCATGACGGTCCGCCGCTGGACGAGGGCCAGCATCCGGGTCTCGAGGCGACCGATTACTACAGTCCCGAATGTGCCACCTGGGCCTATGGCGTCCACGGAGCCATCGTCGAAGTGGATCCCGACACCTGCAGCGTGAAGATCCGCAAATATGTCTGCATTCATGATTGCGGCAACATGATCAATCCCGTCATTGTCGACGGACAGGTCATGGGCGGTCTGGCGCAGGGCTTTGGCGGTGCCCTCATGGAGCGCATCGAATATGACGCGGACGGCAATCCCACCAACGCCAATTTCGTCGATTTTCTGATCCCCTATGCCACGGAAATTCCGGATGTGGACATCCAGCATCTGGAAACACCGTCCCCACTCAATCCGCTGGGTGTCAAGGGCGTTGGCGAGGCGGGCTGCATCGCCGTCGGTGCGACGGTCGCATCCGGCGTTGCGGATGCGCTGTCATCGTTGGGCGGACACAAATTCCATCACACACCGATTACGCCAAGCATGATTTTCGACGCGATCAACCCGAGCTGATCACGCGTCATGAGACAGAGGAATACCAACCGGGCCCAATCAGCATAACAACCAGAAAATGATTGGTGCGTAGTGAACTTTTGCGACCCGTCTCGGTCGGGCCGTCCGTCAAGGGAGAACAGACCAATGCATAGACGATTGATTACCTGGAGTGTAGCCGGCCTTGCGCTGGCCGCATCCGTAGCCGGCGCCAGCGCAGAGTTCGTGCTGAAGGGGGATCCCAAGCCGGCGATGATCATTTTTTCTCAGAAGAATGACGGCGGCTGGTCGCAGGCTCTGGATGAAGCGCGCCAGAAGGTCGAAAAAGAGCTTGGCGTCACCATACCGGTCGTTGAAAACGTTCCGGAAAATGCCACGGCGATCAAGCCCGCGGTCGAACTCTTTATCGACCGGGGTGCCAATATTATTTTGGGTTCCGCGTTCGGATATTCCGATGCCTTCAAGGAACTGGCTGAAAAATATCCTAACGTTGTATTTTTGAACCCGGCCGGCACGACCAACGGCAATAATTTGATGTCCTACTACGGCCGTACATACGAAAGTCAGTATCTGTGCGGCATGGCAGCGGCTGCAGCTTCAAAGTCCGGTAAACTCGGCTTTGTTGCGGCCAACCCGTTCGGGCTCGTCAACTGGACGGTCAATGCCTATGCGATGGGCGCGCGCCAGATCAATCCGGATGCGACAGTGACCGTCGTCTTCACGGGTGCCTGGAACGATCCTGTCAAGGAACGTGCAGCAGCGGAAGCTCTGGCCGAACAGGGAATTGACGTGATCGGCCAGCATGTGGATACGCCGACGCCGCAAATCGTGGCGAAGGAAAAGGGTATCTACGGCACCGGACACCACCGTGATCTTTCGGAATTCAGCACCGCCAGCCAGTGCTCCTCCGTTTGGGTCTGGGACCGCTTTCTGGTTCCGGAAATCAAGAAAATTGTGGCCGGCGATTGGGAATCGCAACCCTATGGCGCCTTCCTGTCTATTGCCCAGGGTGGTACCGATATAGCATGCTGTGGTGACGCTGTTTCGGAAGAGGACAAAGCCAAGATCATGGCCGAACGGGAAGCCATCATGGGCGGCAAGCATGTCTTTGCCGGACCATTGAACGACCGCGAGGGAACGGAGCGAGTTGCTGCCGGCGCGGTTCTCGACGACGGCGCGCTTTGGGGCATGGACTGGTTTGTTGACGGAGTGATCAGCCAACAATGACAAGCACGCCGGACCGCAATTCTCTTACGGCTGAATGCGGTTCGGCAACCGATCCCGCGGTGCCTGCCCTGGCACTGCGTTCGATCACCAAGTCATTTGGTGATTTCATCGCCCTGGACGATGTCGATTTCGACCTGCGCCAGGGCGAGGTTCATTCGCTTCTCGGTGAAAACGGCGCCGGCAAATCATCCCTGATGAATGTTGCCGCGGGGCTTTATGCGGCCGACCGTGGCACGATAGAGGTCGCCGGCCGCCCGGCGGCCATTCGTGGCCCGTCTGATGCGCAGGCGCTGCACATAGGCATGGTGCACCAGCACTATAAGCTGGTCATGCCGTTCACCGCAGTCGAGAACATTCTTCTGGCCAATCCGTCAGGCGGCTTTGAGCAATCGTTGCAGCACACCCGTCAGCTGATATCTGAAAAAGCCGATCTGGTCGGCTTTGACGTCGATCTGGACAAACCGGTCGGCGCGCTTTCGATTGCCGAACAGCAACGGGTTGAAATTCTGAAAGTACTGGTTGCCGGTGCCAATATCATCATTCTGGATGAGCCGACGGCAGTGTTGACCGACGAGGAGGGCCAGCGCCTGCTTGAGGCCATCCGCAAGCTCGCCTCCAGCGGCTGCTGCGTTGCACTTGTGACCCACAAGCTTCACGAATCCCTGACGCACAGTGACCGGATCACAGTGATGCGCAACGGTAAAGTGGTCGAAACTGTGCTGCCGGACAGGGTTACCGCGCCTGACCTGACCACAATGATCGTCGGGGAAACCCTTGTTGAAAACCGTCACCAGACAACGGTGTCCGGAAAGCAGCGCCTCGCCGTGCGCGGCATCAATGCAGCGCGTGCCGACGGGCTGGCAACACTGAACGACCTCAGCTTCGATGTCAGGTCCGGCGAGATATACGGCATTGCCGGTGTTGGCGGAAATGGTCAAAGCGAGTTGGTGGAGGTTCTGATGGGCCTCCTGTCGCCTTCGGGCGGCGATATTCAGCTTGACGGGCAGGGTGACATCACCGGCACGCGTGCCGATGAGCGGCGGCGTTTCGGGGTGGCCTGCATTCCCGCCGACCGTCAGGGTTTTGCGCTTGCCGGCGATCTCAGCGTATCCGACAATTTCTCTATTGGAGGCGTCCTGTCCGGCAAGTTCGGATCCTGGGCGCGGCTTGATCGCAAATCCATGGCGCGCGAGACCCGCTCGGCCGTGGAAAAATACGACGTTCAGGGTGTCCGCAGCGATGCGCAGCGCTCGGCGCTGCTGTCGGGTGGCAATGCGCAAAAACTGGTGATAGCGAGGGAATTTTCCGGCAGCCCGACGGTAGTGATCGCGCATAGTCCCAACCGCGGTCTGGATGTGCGTGCCTCGGCTGCAGTGCACGGTCATCTCCTGAGCGCGCGGGATCAGGGCGCCGCCGTTGTCCTGATCAGCGAGGACCTCGACGAAATCCTCCTGCTGGCCGACAGGATCGGCGTCATGAATTCCGGCACGATCGTCGCCGAGTTTGGCGCCCCGGCCGACCGGCACGCCATCGGAAAAGCAATGGTGGGGCATGGCTGATATCGCCAAACCGCGGCGTTTCGGACGGATCAATCTCGAGATTCGCGATGACATGCCGATGTGGCAGCAATCCCTGGCGTTTCTTGCCGGCGTGGCGGCGGGTCTTGCGGTTTCGGTTCTAATCCTGATCGCCTCGGGGGTCGGGCCGGGTGCCCTGATCAATGAGTTCGTCGTTTTCATTTTCACCAGTCCGAAAAACATCTCGGCGGTTCTGGTGCAGGCTGGCCCGCTGATCATCGTCGGACTTTCGGCCGGCATCGCCTTCAAGGCCCGATTCTGGAACATCGGCATCGAGGGTCAGGTCATATTTGGTGCCATCGGTGCCACGCTCGTCGCCATAAACAATATCGGGCCGGAATTTCTGCGGTTGCCGATGATGGCCCTTTTCGCCGCGCTCGGCGGCATGTTGTGGATCATCCTGCCGGCACTGTTGAAATTACGGCTGCAGATCAATGAAATCATCACGACGCTGCTGATGAACTACATTGCCTTCAATTTTCTGCTGCATCTTCTCTACGGTCCCTGGCAGGATCCGGTCAGTTCCTTTCCCCATTCGCAGCAGTTCGAGAGTTTCGAACGGCTTGCACCGCTCGGCTGGCAAAGCCTCAACATGTCATTGCTGATCGCAGCCATTCTGGTGGTGTTCTGCTTCTGGTTCATGGTGAAAAGCCGTTTCGGATTCCAGTTGAACTTCGTGCACTCCAACGCTCGCATGGCAAAAGCGCTCGGCGTTCGGGTCGCGGTTCTGACGCTGGCGGCAGCGCTGTTGTCCGGGGCCCTGTCAGGATTGGCCGGTTTCGCAATCAGCGCCGGTATCGAGTCGCGCATGACCCAGTCGTTTTTCATCGGCTACGGCTTTTCGGGAATTCTGATTGCCTTTCTTGCACGCAACAATCCGCTGGGTATCGTTGCGGTGGCGATCCTTGTCGCGACGCTGATGATTGCCGGGCAGAGCCTGCAGGTCTTCTACCAGATACCTTTTGCCATGGTGCAGCTCATACAGGCGATTATCGTCATCTGTGTTGCGGCCTCTGAAT
Organism: Hyphomicrobiales bacterium; assembly: GCA_024244645.1. Lineage (GTDB taxonomy): Bacteria > Pseudomonadota > Alphaproteobacteria > Rhizobiales > Rhizobiaceae > Hoeflea_A. The sequence continues at coordinate 29,795 of JAAEOH010000320.1, read as the reverse complement.
TTTTCATCCGCCACCGGATGCGCTGGGTTGATTAGGGCGCGATTATGGAATTTCTCGTCAACTGGCTGGCCAACATACCCGGATTTGCACTGCCGTTCGCGCTCGGGGCTCTGGGGCTGATCATCTGTGAAAAGTCCGGCGTGCTCAATCTCGGTGCGGAGGGCTTTCTGCTGATCGGTGCCATGGCGGGTGCCGGTGCCGTGCTGACTTTTGGCGGCTATCCGCTGCTGGCGCTGGCAATGGCGGCGCTTGCCTCAGCGCTGTTGTCGCTGGTCTTTGCCGTCCTGGTCATCCTGCTGCGCGTCAACCAGGTGATTTCAGGACTGACAATCGTTTTCCTGGCGCAGGGTCTGACCAGCCTGATCGCGCTGAAACAGGGCTGGACCAACAAGGCCTTCACCGGCCTGTCATCACTTGACCTCGGACCGCTTTCGGACATCCCGTTCATCGGTCCGATCGTCTTCAGCCAGGATTTAATCGTCTATCTGACGGTGGGCCTGTTCTTCCTGGCGGTCCATTTGATGGGCCGCACAAATGCGGGTCTCAGACTGCGGGCTGTGGGCGAAAATCCTGATGCTGCTGATGCAGCCGGTATAAACGTCACCGCCTATCGGTTCGTCGCGGTTCTGATCGGTGCATTGCTGCTCGGATTGGCGGGCGGATATCTGACGGTTGTCGTCTCGAAGATCTGGGTGGATGGATTGACCGGCGGGCGGGGCTGGATCGCCATCGCTCTGGTCATATTCGCCCGCTGGAGGATCTGGCGGGCGCTTGGTGGCGCTGTGCTGTTCGGCTGCATAGAGGCGCTGATCCCGAGGGTCGCGGCGATCGGCGTTCAGGTGCCTCAGTATTTTGTCCTGATGACACCCTATGTGGTGACCTTTGCGGTGATGGTGTGGACGAGCCTTTCGAGCAACACGGCCTCGGATGAGCCCGGAGCACTTGGCCGGCCTTTCGTGCGTGAAGAGCGGCACTGACAGCGCCGGCAAAAGCGACATGGATGAGCGCCAGGGTGTTTGTTGCCACGCACAAACCAGGCGTATTGTTGGTGGGCAGTTCGAATTGGGCCGGGTAGGGGAATTGAGTGGGCAAGGCTAAGGCAAATGATACCCCGATGTTTGGCGCGAGGATGCTCGGGCATCTTGCGATGCTTGCCTATGCCGTTTTTGTTGCCGGATCGTTTTCTTTCGGAGCGCTGGCGGTGCCCCATATCGGGGCGGCACCGTTGACGGCGGCCCGCTTCCTGCTTGCGGCGATATTGATGGGACTGCTGTTGATCGTTCTGTCCGGGCGTGCGCCGTCGGTACCCAAATCACCCTGGCGATACGTGATTCTTGGATCGCTGATGGGCATCTTCTTTGTGCTGATGTTTGTCGCGCTGGATATCACGGATCCCGTGTCGACCAGCGCGGTCTTTACACTGATCCCGCTGATGAGCGCCGGCTTCGCATATGTGCTGTTGCGTCAGATAAGCGGGCGCATTGCGATGGTTAGCCTGGTCATTTCCGCCATCGGCGCGCTTTGGGTCATTTTCAGAGGCGACCTTGAACGGGCGTTGACTTTTGACGTCGGCAAGGGCGAGGCGATCTTTTTTGTCGGATGCGTCTGTCAGGCGGCCTATGGGCCGTTGGTGCGCCTGTTCAATCGCGGTGAAAGCGTGCTCGAATTCACATTCTGGACGCTGGTTGCCGCGACGCTCTGCCTCACGGTATTTGCGCTGCCGGAATTGATGGAAACTGAGTGGACCGCGCTGCCTGCGATTGTTTGGTACTGTCTTGGCTATTTGACTGTATTTGCAACCGCGACCAGCTTTTTCCTGCTGCAATTTGCGTCACTGCGACTGCCGGCGGGCAAGGTCTTTGCCTATGGCTATCTTGTGCCGAGTTTCGTGATTGTTCTTGAAGGCGCCTCGGGGCAGGGCTGGGTAAGCCCGATAGTTGCGATCGGCGCGTTGATCACTGTTACCGGTCTGGTTGTTCTTGTTTTCGCGCCCGAGCGTTAGGATGACATCTGCCGCTCAGTTTGAAGGGAGTTGGACATGTCTGACAGGAAGCACCAGGAGCTGATTGATCGTCAGGGCTCGCTTTTGCTTGTCGTGGATATGCAGGAAAAACTCGGTCCGAAAATCAGCGGAATCGAAGAACTGACTGCGCGAAACAGGGCGCTCATCCAGGCAGCGACACTCCTGCAGGTTCCAGTGGTCTTCACCGAGCAGTATCCGAAGGGTCTCGGCCATACGAATCCCGGCCTGATTGCCGTCGCGCCAAACGGTGAAGTGATTGAAAAAATCCACTTTGACGCTGCAGCCGAAAAGGGGGTGTTGCAGGCGGTTCACGATAATAAAGGCAGGCAGATTGTGGTGACCGGCACCGAGGCGCATGTGTGCGTCCTGCAGACTGTGCTCGGATTGCACAGTAAGGGTTTGGACGTCCGCCTGGTAACGGATGCAACGGGCTCACGGCGAGAGGCGGACAAGAATGAAGCAATCGCCAGATTGCGCGATGCTGGAGTGAGTTGCGTTACCACCGAAATGGTCATTTTCGAATGGTTGCGGCAAGCCGATACCGGTAAGTTCAGACAGCTGTTGCCGATCATACGCAATCTTGTTCCCGATTCGCAGCAGGCGAGAGTTTGAACCAGCAACCGGGGTGTTGAAGATAGCGCGAATTGCCGCAGAAAATTCTCCCGGCTGTAAAGGTGACGTTCATTGTTGAAGTGGTTGTATAGGCAAGAGTGAACAGCGGCATATATCTGAAGACTTCGGTGGTCATGCCGGCACACTAGAGGCCGACATAACCCGCCTCAAGCCGGTTTTCTCTGACGCTTCCGTTTTTCAGCAAGTCTTTGATGTCAATCAACATACATTTGCGGGGCGCGCGATAACCTGAGGGCCGAATGGAATTTGAATCCGAAAACAGGGAAGGGGTTTCCCCGCTTCCCGAGCAACATGTTCAGGTCGCTTCCGGCAGGATTGGCGTGCTGCTTATCAATCTCGGCACGCCCGATGCCACCGACTACTGGTCGATGCGGCGGTACCTCAAAGAATTCCTGTCCGACCGCCGTGTGGTCGAAGCCAACCGGCTGGTCTGGTGGCTGGTGCTGAATGGAATCGTGCTGTCAAAGCGGCCGCGCAAGAGCGGTCGAGCCTACCAGCAAATCTGGGACAAAAAGCGAGACGAATCGCCACTTAAAACAATTACCCGAAGTCAGAGTGAAATACTCGCAGAACACTACCACACCAACAAAGCCATCGAGATCAGTTGGGCGATGCGGTATGGTTCCCCGAAAATAGCCGAGCAAATATCAAACCTGAAAAGCAGCGGTTGTGACCAGATCCTGCTTTTTCCGCTCTATCCACAATACAGCGCCGCTACCACTGCGACGGCACTCGACAAGACTTTCGAAGCACTTCAATCTATGCGGTGGCAGCCAGCTATCCGCACGGTTCCTCCGTATTTCGAAGAGCCAGAATATATTGCGGCGCTGGCCGACAGCATTCGGCAGCACATTGAAACGCTTGCCTGGAAACCGGAAGTTGTGCTCGCCTCGTTTCATGGCTTACCAGAGGAATTCCTCACCAGGGGCGATCCCTATTATTGCCATTGTCAGAAAACCGCAAGGCTTCTGAAGCAACGATTGAATTTCAGCGAAAACGAACTGATCCCGACGTTCCAGTCCAGGTCGGGGCGGGCAAAATGGCTGCAACCTTACACCGACGAAACCATCGAGAATCTCGCGCGAGACGGTGTGAAAAACCTGCTCGTCGTCACACCCGGCTTCGCCGCTGACTGCCTGGAGACACTGGAGGAAATCGAAATTCGCGGTGCTAAGCTGTTTCATAAAAGCGGCGGCGAAAATTTCTCCATGGTGCCCTGCCTGAACGACAGCGCCGGTTCCGTCGGCATGCTTCGTTCGATCATCGATCGCGAATTGCAGGGCTGGGTCTGACGACCGGCTTGATCCTTTTACAGGCCTGGACTCTATACAAAGTTCCGAGAACTGCCGCTGGAGGTGCGATGCGGCAGGCCTCCGAGCTGGCCCGCAGCCGTAAATGGAGCCGCAGCATTGCTATCGAGATACCCATCGATCCGACCGGCCGCTTCGATTGCCCGGGTCACGCAGGCTGCCACGCCGGGCCCCGAGAAATAGTTTCCGGTCAAAAACAGACCGGGCACGGTATCTTCGGCATCAGCCAGCGCGGCCATTCTGCTTTGGTGGCCGAGACTGGTTTGCGGCAGCCCCCGTGGCCACTGCCTGACCCGGACCAACTGCGGCTCACCGCGCGTGCCAAGAATATCCCTGAATTCCTTCGTGACGATATCGACCAGAACTTTTGCCGGCTGCAGCGCCAGGTCAGGTGCGCGCGAGCCCCCGACATAGGCGCTTATGGCCACATGGCCGGGGGGCGCGCGGCCGGCAAACATCGAGGAGGCAAACAATGCGCCGCTGACAGGCCGGTCTTCACCTGATGCTGTGAGATATCCCAGCCCCTGCAGGGGATGAGCCACCTGGTTGCGCCGAAAACCCATGAAAACGACGGCAATGGGCGGAGCCGGGATGTCCAGAGCGGCTGCGGCGGCATCTTTTTTGATCGTCTCAAGCAACGTGCCAGCGACATGCGGTTGCGTTGCAAGAACGACGGATCGTGCCTCCAGCGTGCCAGCGCTGCCGCCATCTACGTAAAAGCCGTTCGGCCGGGCCTCAATACGATTGACGGCGACCCCGGTGCGAATGCGATCATTCAATGCGGCCGACAGCGCCATCGGCAATGTGCCTATCCCGTTTTGCCAGGAATAAAGCCGTCGGGCGGGCATTTTCCTGCCGGTCATCCGGCGCTTAATCGCTCCGGCGACAACGGAACGATATTGCCTTTCCATGTTGACCAGCGCGGGAAACGTGGCTTCGGCGCAAAGCTCGGAAGAATGCGCCGCGAACAAACCTCCCGTGAGTGGGTCAATGACCCGTTCGGCAAACTCTGCGCCGAACCGGCGGCGACAAAATGCGTCGACGGATTCATCGCCATCATCGCGACCGGCCGGTTTGAGCAACTCGGCTGCTATGGCCAGGCGTCCGCGTGGCGAGAGGTAGGAAGACGTGAAGAATCCAAGGGGATGTGTGGAAATCTCTGAAAGGCGGCCGCCCTTTGTGAGGTAGCGGTACTTGACGCTTTTGCCTAGAAAGACCTGCTCGTCATCCAGTCCAAGCCGAGTCGACAGGTGGTTGGCGCTTTCTACGGTGGCGTTCAGCGAGCTTGGTCCGTGCTCCATCAGAAAGCCGCCAATCCGCTCCGATACCGCGTTGCCGCCTACCGCGACCTGGCGTTCAAGCAGTACGACGTCGCGTCCCTTGTGCATCAGTTCGTACGCGACCGTCAGGCCCGACACCCCACCGCCTATAATGACCGTATCGATCATTCGCTTTCTCTTTTTTCGGCAGAAAGCGGATCGGTGTCTCCCATTGCAGCGGGCCGCGCAAATGGCGGTGCGTCGCCGAAGCGCCTTTTGGCAAGCTCCTCCAGATGCGCCGCCGTTACGGCAGGCGCACCAGTTTCCAGCGCGTGGGTTTCGGCCCGTTTCCTGACGAAACGGCGCACAAAGCCGGGCACGCGCGCCAAGCGGGCTTCAGCCTCCTGTGTCCAGGGCACTGTGCTTGCCGACTGAATCACTTCGATCGTGGCGCCACCGCCGGGCTGGTAACCGCAAAGGAAATCCTCACCCATCAGCGCGCCGGTTTTGGCAAACGGCCGGGCCCGGCATCCGCCGCACAGTCTTGCATATTCGCACCGGCCGCACCGGCCTTCCAGTTTCGGCTCGCGCAGCGCCTTGAACATCGGCGCATCACGCCAGATTTCGGCAAATCCCTCATCGCGTATGGATCCGACACTTTCTTCGATGTAGGGGCAGGCCGAAACGCCACCGACCGGTGTTATCCGGCAATACCGCGTGCCGGCAAGGCAACCGCCGGCCTCATATTCGTGGATCAGCGTGACCGGCAGCGGCGGATCCATTTCCAAGGCCATGCGCTTGAAATGAGGTGCACAGCGGGCCCGGACAAGCAATTCCGTTTCGTTGCACGCCGCGGCCGCAACACGCCGAAGAACATCTTCATAAGTATCGAGCGAAATATTGTTGAAGCTCTCGCCGCGCCCCGTGCACACGAGGAAAAATACGTTGAGGACAGCTGCTCCCGAGGAGCGGCAAAAATCGATCATCGATTCCAGTTCATGGGCATTGTCATCGGTCACCGAGAAATGGATTTGAAACATCAGACCGGCGCGACGACAAGCGTCGATCCCGGCCATGGTCTTTACCCATGAACCGGGCGCCCCGCGGAAGCTGTCGTGATATTTCGGTTCGAGAGAATCGACGCTGATGCCGACCGCGCTGACACCGGACCGCTGGAGGGCAGCGACCCGTTTGTTGTTCAGGAGGACGCCGTTGGTTCCCATCACGACCATCAGGTCCAGACGCGCCGCATGGCTGGCGATTTCCATGATGTCCGGACGCAGCAGCGGCTCGCCGCCTGTCAGCACGACCATGGTCTCGCGTGACAATTCCGCGATTTCGTCCAGCAGTCGAAAGGCTTCCGGTGTTGTAAGCTCATCCGGATCACCGCGGGTGAGTGTTCCGGCATCCAGGTAACAGTGGGCGCATTTCAGATTGCACCGGCGCGTCAGGTTGAGCGCCACCAGAAAGGGGGCGTTGTCCGCCCCATTCATAACTTTTCGTCCACGCCCGGCATGCCAAGTTTGTGCCCGCCGGCATGCATAGTACTGCCCATCGCCTGCTTGGCCTCGCCGATGGCCTCCTCGGCGATCTCCAACGACACCCGTTCGGCATTGGCCTTTATGGCATAGGCTTCCGCACGACGGCGCACCGAGCCGCGCACCATTTCAGGGACTCGCGACAGCCGCGCCAGCGCCGCAGTGTCCCAGTCCGGCGTTTGAGCGGAGCCCTCCTCGAGGAAGGGACGAATATGCTCCGGTTGAACCGCGTCGGCCCCTTCACGGCGGGCACGTTTTTCAGCGCGCAAGCGAACACTCGATGCGGCGGTCGGGTCGCCGATTTTATCAAGCAGTACCTTGGCTTCGGATGACCAGGAAAAGGCCTCCTGCGTTTCCATGCGCCCGCCGCGGTCAGGGCAGAATCGGATCGTCGCTTCCTCGATGATCGCGGAAGTAATGACCGTGTGACCGCTTTCCTGCGCCAGCCGCAATATGGCCAGTCGCACCATTGCGCGCGCGGTTTCCGGAACGTTGAGCATCTTTTCTTCAGCTTCTTCCGTCCAGGTGATGGTTTCCCGGGCAACCGCCTCGAAAGGTGGTGTGTAAGTGTGCTGTCCCAGCCAGATATGACAGGGTGCCATCCGCAGAAGGTTCTCCGCAGTACCGCCGATATCGAGATCGGGATCTGCATGAACGCCGGTTTTTCCGACCAGCAGCAGGCTGGCATCGACCTGTTTGAGATAGTCAATGATCGCCTTGTAGGGTTTGCCCTCCAGCAGTTCCGTGGTTAGTTCCATGCCTTCGTCGGCAGCGACAGACTTTGCAACGTCGAGATGCGACTGATAAATCCGCGCGATACCGGAATCGATTATTTCCTCGTGTAGCGTTTCCTGTTCCTTGAAACGAAACTCCTGAGCCGCTTCCTCACTGAGCGCCCCGGCTATCTTTTCGAACGCGACATAATGGAAATAGGGATCGAACGCCGCCACCGCATGCACGTCTGTGCCGATGCGACGCGCGATGTCAAAGGCAAGTCTCAGCACGCCGAATGAGCGCGGGGAACCGTCCAGGCCAACCACCAACGGCCCGTCGCCTATGACCCGTTTGGGGTCGCGGACCACGAGTGCATCGATGGGCGATCGGCGCACAACCCGTTCGCAGACCGTACCGATTGTCGCTCCGGGCACAATGCCGAGACCGACTGTCCCGAGCGCAATTACATCGTAGTCGCCGTTTCCCGCCGCTTCGACAATGCGGCGATAATTTTTTCCTTCCGGACTCAATCGCTCAAGCGGTACGCCACCGGCATTGCAAACCAGTTGCGCTTCATCATGATAGCTGTCCGAAATAAGCCCCAGCCCGCGGGTGATAAGGGTATCATGAACCTCGCGCTGCCGCTCCATCTCTTGTTCTTTCCGATAGCGCTCGGGCAATCCGCCTTCCATCTGCCTGAAGCGATGATCGTGGAGTTTGGCCGCGTAGGCATGTATGCCGATAACAGTGCCTTCGGCGGTGCCGGTTAGACGCACGGATTCCTTCAGCGCCCGGTTGGCATGATCCGACGCGTCGAGACAGACCAGAATTCGCTTGAAGGGGACGGTCGTGGTGTCCGAAACGGGACAAGCGCTCTCGGACGGTCGGCGGGCGGTGCTGGTTGTCGATGGGGTCATGATTGCCTCTTGTCGTGCGTTCCTGCGGTATCTACAGGGCAAGTCTCAACGTTCCGGGAATCGAGTGGTTCGCCCCCTGGCAAATTCCGAATAAGTCGCAGAATTCCTGCATTTTCGGCACTTGCGGGGTTGATATCAGGCGCCAGTAACACGACAGTAACAAAGTTAGGAGGACAGCCGGCACGTTACCACAAAGGGCAATAGGCGCGAAACAATAGAGATGGCATGCTTTTCGGAAATCGTCACCAGCCCTACATCCCGCCATTAAAAAGGCAATGCCATTCGCCCCGCTAGAATAAGGGGGAGGAACCATTAGAACGATCGATCTGGTCGAGTTCGCCTCAGACGCGGCATTCGCTGTTGATGCAGATATGCGCATCATCGGATGGAATGAAGCTGCGCGGAACCTCCTCGGTTATTCGGCAGAGGAGGTTCTGAACAAGAAATGCGGCCAGGTCATGCAGGCAATCTACACAAGCGGCGAGCCCCTGTGTTCGGCATTTTGCGTCGGCAAGTCCTGTATCGCGCTCGGGGAGAAATGGTCCACGACAGCCTGCCGTCTTCGTCACAAGCACGGCAACATGGTCCCGGCCGGCTTCAGCACCATGGTTGTGCCACAGGACGCCCGTGAAAGCTCCAACGGTGACGGGGTGGCAGTCGTCTTGATCCGAACTTCGAATACCGGTGAAACCGAGAACGCCATAGTGCAGCCGCTGCGAATATTCACGCTGGGGCATTTTGCTCTGGCGCTTGCCGGTGCAGGCCTTGATGTGGACAACTGGAAACGGAAGCAGGCGGCGACGTTGCTTAAAATCCTGGTCAGCCATGTGGGCCGCCCGGTTCATCGCGAACGGCTGATGGAGTGGTTGTGGCCCGATACCGACCCACAGCGGGCCTGGGAACGGCTCAAGGTCATGGTTTCCTTTTTGCGCGGCAAACTGCGGGCAGCCGGGTTCGACGGCGAATTGATCGAAACGGTGGGCAGATCTTACCTGCTTCGGCGCGAATCCGTGTGGCTCGATTCGGAAACCTTCGCCATTCTGGTGCCGGAGGGCTGGGACCTGCTTCGAAACGGCGATACCAATCAGGCTTTAACGCGTTTCGAGGAAGCCCGGGACCTTTGCCGCGGCGACTATCTTGAAGATGAACCCTATGCGGACTGGTGTGCGGAAACACGCGAATGCCTTCGCGAATTCCAATTGGAAATGCTGGCCGGCCTGGCGCAATGTTACGGCGAACAGAAAAAATATACTGAAGCTGCCCAGGTCTGCCGCACGGCGCTGTTCCGCGATCCATGCCGTGAAAGCTTCATTCGGTGCCTGATGGAGAACCTGGCCGCCCTGGGGCGCACGGACTGGGCAGAATCGCAGTTTCGCAGCTGGCGTTCGGAACTCTCGGAAGAGTATGGTCTTGAGCCGACACGCGAAACCCTGCAACTCCACGACAGGATCGTCTCCGCGAGCCTCTCGACCTAATTCCCTATCCAAATCAATCCTTCCCGCGTCGTGTCACCGGTGTGTTACCGCCGGGGCCAAACTGCTGAAAAACCGTATGCGCGTGATCGTGTTACCGGGGAGTTACCGCGAGTGATCTGCTGACAAAGAACCTGCTCCACCGGAGCAGAAAACCGGATTATGGCAACGGAAACGAAACGGAAATAAAATGATCGGTCCGGGAACACAGGGCTCGTTCGTCGCGCGTATCTGGCTTGAAGGGGAGTCGACAGACCACCCGATCTGGCGAGGGCATATCCAGCATGTCCAGGGGGAAGAGGAGTGTTATTTCCAGAACCTGCAGGAGTTGAAGAAGTTCCTGGAACGGACCAGCGGCGTGCCGGTGCCGGCAAGCGACGATGTGGAAGAGTTAAGCGATGAATAATGTTCGGCCAGATGTTTGGGACTTTGGCTGAAGCGCAAGGCTGAGAATGAGGAAAAAACCGCGGAGGAAACATCATGAACCTGCCGGTCGGAAGAATTGGAGGACTGAAGTCATGAAATCTATTACGACAATGGCCCTCGGCGCTGCGTTTCTGATCGCCGCTGTCTCACAAGGCCAGGCCGACCCCGCCGAAGGGAAGGCCGTGTTCGAGGCCGGCGGCTGTGGCGATTGCCACTACACCGAAGGACCCGCCAGGGAACAGACCATTGAAGACCAATTGTCCAAAAAAGGACCTGAACTCTGGTACGCCGGGTCCAAATTCCAGGAGGCGTGGCTGGCGGCCTGGCTTGTTGATCCGAAACCGATCCGGCCATTGAAGTACAACAGCCTTAAGGAAGACAACCCGGGCGATCATCCGAAGCTGGCCGATGCAGACGCGGCTCCGGTAACGGAATTTCTGATGAGCCTGACTTCGGATGAGGTGGAGAGCGGCGCGGTGAAGCCGAAAAAGAATCCCAAAGGCCGCCAGATCTTCACCAAGAAGATGCCGTGCAACGGCTGTCATGAATATACCGGTCGGAAGAAAAAGATATTGGGCGGGCGCAGCGGACCGTCGCTTGTTGAGGCCGGTGTCCGGCTCAATCCGGATTGGATCCTGGCCTATCTGCAAAAACCCACAGTATTCAAGCCAGTGAAGATGATGCCGGTGTTTGTCGGCCTCCTCAGCGACAAGGACATGATGAATGTTGCCCGATACGTCGCCAGTTTTGAGCCGAAGGAATAGGGGAGGAAACCGCCCATGAGAACGCTGATAACAACATTCGCCTCAGCGGCACTGGCTTCATGCTTTGTCACAGCTCCCGTCGCAGCCGCGGACACCCAGCAGGTGTTTGAATTCTACTGCACCCAGTGCCACGGACCCGGCGGCAAGGGCGACGGGCCGAACGTCACCAAGGACTTTCCCGTCAGCCCCCGAAACTTCACCAATGCCGAGGAAATGAACAAGCTCTCCGACGCCGACATGAAGAACGTCATTATGGATGGCGGCCCATCGGCCAGCAAGTCCCCGATGATGCCACCCTGGAGCAAGACACTGACTGAGGAGCAGGTCGACGGATTGGTCAAGCACCTGCGGGTGCTGTGCCAGTGCGAAGGCAAGCAGGGGTAGCAGACTAGAAGACGTAGAAATAGAGGATCAGCACGATGACGACGGCGTTCACCGCCATGCCGATGAAAATAACGAAGTCCGCGATGCGTTTTCTCGACGATGACATTGCGAAATCCTATCCGACACCTGCTTGTAAGCACTTTGATTCAGATCAAGCTGGATGGATTGCCCGGCGGGCCCGGCATGACTAGGCCGGATGATGGATCGGAGCGCTTCCCCTGGGCGGGACCGGCGCTGTTCATCACGGTGGCTGTGCTGCTGGCGGTGTTTTTCTGGTGGTTTGTTGGTGCTTAGGCGGAATCGATGGAGCGGAGGACCATGACGATCAAAAGCTTTTTTCTACCGTTCATATTGGCCCTTGTCGCCTTTGCGGTCGGATTTCTGCTGCTCGATTTAGCCATGATGAACATGCAGGGCCTGAGTCTGATATTTCACAACTAGCGGATGAGGAACTGACCAGAAAATGAACCGATCCCGTTCCAACAAGTTCAGGCAGGCCTTGATCGTGCTCGCGCTCGCCGTTGTAACAGTGGCACTGGCATTCCTGGTTTTCGATCAGGTGAACGCCATTGCCGCGGAACAGGATGTGGCAGCCGAAACGGCGGCCACAGGCAACTATGGTCCGGCGCCAAAGCTGACCGCCGCCGACTATCCGACAATTGCCGGAGTCAATTCCCGTGTCGCTGTCTGGATCTTTGCCCAGCTGCACTTGTGGTTTGCGGCCTTCGTGCTGGCCGTGCCGATCTTTGTCTTCATTATCGAAGCCATCGGTATGCGCACTCGAGACAAGCGCTATGACGACATGGCCTATGAATTCATCAAGGTCTCGATCACCGCCTATTCGCTGACTGCGGTCCTGGGCGGTCTTTTGCTATTTTCGCTGATCGTGTTCTATCCACAGCTGTTTACCTATATGGCCCGCATCTTCAAGGGCAGCATGTTCTATTATGCGTTGCTTTTCTTTGTCGAGAGCGCGGCCCTTTATATCTACTATTACGGCTGGCACTGGCTGCAGGGCGGTTTCAAAAAGTGGGTCCATCTGACTATCGGCCTGGTTCTGAATGCCGCGGGCACGACCTTGATGCTGCTCGCCAACGCCTGGCTGACCTTCATGATGAGCCCGGCGGGCGTCGACCCGGCCGGCGTTTTTAACGGCGATGCCTGGGCGGCCATTAACAATTTCCTGTGGAATCCCATCAACATTCACCGGTTTGTTGCCAACATCGCCTATGGCGGTTCCATCGTCGGCGCCTACGCGGCTTTCAAGTTCCTGACCGCCGGAACGCAGCAGGAGCGCGCCCATTATGACTGGATGGGCTACAACGCAAATTTCATAGCCATTTGCGCACTGCTGCCGCTGCCCTTTGCCGGCTACTATCTAGCGGCCGAAATTTATGCTTACAGCCAGCAGATGGGGATCACACTCATGGGTGGCATCTTCGCCTGGCTGTTCATCATTCAGGCCGTGCTGATCGGGACGCTGTTTCTATCGGCCAACTACTACCTGTGGTGCGGCATGGGGCGCAGCGACGGCGCCCGGCGATACACAAAATACATCAAGTACCTCGCTATCGTCCTTGTCGGCGCATTCCTGGTCTGGTTCACGCCGCATACTCTGGTGCTGACGAATGAGGAGCTGAAATCCCTGGGCGGACCGTATCACAAGATCCTCGGGCCGCTAGGCATCATGCCGGCGAAGAACACTGCCGTGAATGTGATGATCATCTTCACGGCACTCAGCTTCATGTTCTACCGGCGCGCCAACAAGACCGCCACCGTGTCCTGGGTGAATGCGGGCAATGCCATCCAGGTGGCGCTCTATACGGCCGGAATTGCCAACATCATGTTCCTCGGCATCTACCATGGCTATTTCACCAACACGGTTTACAAGGTGGCCGCTTCGATACCGCAAGTGTTGACCACGCTGGTTGTGATAGCCGCCAGCATCACGCTCGATTCCTTTATCTACCGCCGTTCCACGGACGTTGGGCCCGTGCATTGGGGACGCATACCGGCACGCGCACAATATGCTCTGTTCCTTTTGGCGGTCGCCTTCACCTGGCTGATGGGGTTGATGGGATACATCCGCTCCGGTATCCGGCAGCACTGGCATATCGTCGATATCATGCGCGACACGTCGCCAGATGCGTTTACGCCAACCCTCGGCTACGCGGCTAATGTGGTTTCGGTGGCCGCCATTCTTTTCATGGCCATGGTGATTTTCGTTTTCTGGATCGCCCAGGTAAGTACCAGCAAGACATTGCCGGCAGGCTATTGGAAGGAGGGGTAGGCGGACATGCGACAGTTCCTTTCTGTAGTGGCCTTTACGCTGATCACCATCGGCTGTTTCACCGCCTATTCCAACTACGGTATTCCGCAGATCGAGCCGGCGCCTCCTCCAAAGGAGGAAAAGCTTGATCTTGGCTCCATGACCATGGATCAGTTCGTAGCGCTTGGCGAAAGGCTGTTCAATGGCAAGGGTACCTGCACGCTGTGCCATAATTCGCTCGGCCGCGCGCCGTTGCTGGATACGCTTGGTGATGTGACGCCCGGCCGCCTCGGGGATGCCCGATATGAGGGCGAAGCCGGCAATGTCGAGGAGTATCTGATTGAATCACTGGTCGAGCCGTCGGCCTTTGTTGTCGAGGGATTCGGAAAAAAGGGCACGAACGACACCGAAAGCCCCATGCCGGACGTCTCCGGCGGCGGCATAAGCCTCTCCGAAGCCGAGATCCTTGCCGTTGTCGCCTATCTCCAGGAACGCGGAGGTTCCGAGGTGACAGTTGAAATTCCAACCGATGTCGGCGAGGGCGATGAAGACGAAGAAGAGGAAGAGGAGCTCGAGCCGCGGGAAGCGGTCAGCGATCCGAAACTGCTGGTCTCCATGTTCATGTGCGATGCCTGCCATATGATCGATGGGGAGGGCGGCGATATCGGTCCGGATCTCTCCGGAATTGGCGCGGCCCGCGACCGGGCCTATCTGCGGCGCGCCATCCTTGATCCCAACGCCGATATCACCGAGGGCTTTGAGCCGGACCAGATGCCGGAGGATATGGCAGAGCAGATGTATGTGTCGGAACTGGAAATCCTGGTAGATTTCCTGGCAGAGAATAAGTGAGCGGGGAATGGCAATGAAGATACCCAGATTGCTGCAGGCCGCGCTGGTCCTCATCGGAGTCTATGTCGGTTTCATTGTAGTCTTCGATGTCCTTCTGCAGGCGATTATACCATCCAGCCTCCTTGCCATGTACATGTTCTTTGTCACCGCCGGTGTGTTCATGGTGTTTACCTATGACGAGGAAGGTACGCGTGAACTGGTCGCTCCGATCAAAGCGCTGGTTGAGGATCCGTCGAAGCGCCTGATACGAAACATCGTTTTTGTCATCGTGCCGCTGGCGGCAGGTGCGGCGACCTATTTTCAGATGCAGCCCAGTTTCGAGGCACCGGTGGAGTTAAGGACCATCCACCCGGCGCCGCCCACGACAGCAAAGATATATGGCAAGCAGGTCAATCTTCTGAAACTTGAAAACCCTTTCAGAGAACTCGAGAAGGAAGACCCGGATCAATTCCGCGAACTGGTGGATGAGGGAGCCGCCGTCTACATCCGCAACTGCCAGTTCTGCCACGGCGACAAGCTCGACGGCAACGGACCCTACGCTGCCGGACTCAATCCGACGCCACTCAATTTCCAGGATGTCGGCACCATTGCACAATTGCAGGAATCCTATCTGTTCTGGCGCATTTCAACCGGTGGTCCGGGACTGCCCAAGGAAGCGGCACCGTGGATTTCATCAATGCCGGTTTGGCAGGATTTCCTTACCGAAGACGAGATCTGGAAGGTGATCCTTTATCTGTACGACTATACAGGCCACGAACCGCGATCATGGGAGCATGAATGATGGTCTGCGGTTTATTGAAAAGCACATACCTGCTGTTGATAGCCGGACTGCTCACATTTTACGCGGGTCCGGTGCAGGCACAGTCGGCCGACGCGGACAATGGCGAGGTCATCTACGCAAAACGCTGCCAGCAGTGTCACGGCGAGGAGGGTGACGGCCTTGGTCCGGCCGCAGAACGTCTCAATCCGCCGCCGCGTGACTTCACTCTTGGGCTCTACAAGATCAAGTCATCGGCATTTGAAGAGGATTTTCCCAATGACGATGATCTCCTCCGTATGGTGCGGGACGGCATGCCCGGAACCGCCATGCCCGGATGGAGCGATCTTCTGACTGACCAGGAGATTCGGGACGTCGTCGCCTATATCAAGATATTTGCAGAGATCGAGGAAGAACCCGAACAGCAGATCGATTTTGGAACGCAGGTGGCGTCTTCAGCCGAGAGTATCGCGGCGGGCAAGGAACTCTATCATGCGGATGACCGGTGCTCGGAATGTCACGGCAATGATGGTAAAGGCAACGCGATCAAGAAACTCAAGGACGACAATGGCGACCGGACATGGCCGCGCAATCTCACCAAACCCTGGACGTTCCGCGCCAGCAACGAGCCAAAAGACATCTTCACCCGCATCACGGCAGGCATTCCGACGACCCAGATGCCGTCCTTTGCCGATCCCAAGAGCAAGAAGGTGCTCAACATCGAGGAGCGTTGGCATGTTGCAAACTATGTGGCGTCGCTGGCCAAAGAGATAGAGGTCGTTCGGCCCGAAAACACGGTTATTCAGGCTGGGCGGATCGATGGCGATCTTCCCGCCAAGCCCGACGATCCGGCGTGGAATTCAGCGCCGCCATCAACCTTTTTCATGGTTCCGCAGATTGTCGGCAAAGAGCGTTTCTACACTGCCACCAATGACACGATCAGCGTTCGCGCGTTGTACAACGATACGCATATCGCCATCAATTTGGAGTGGGATGACCGGACCATGAGCATCCCTGGCGATGACCAGGCCATCGCCATAGCCGATGAGGAAATCTATCAGGACGCCATTGCTGTGCAGTGGCCGATCAAAATTGTCGAAGGCATGGAAAAACCCTATTTTCTCATGGGTGATACGTCCAAACCGGTAAACCTGTGGCGCTGGTCAAGCGGCACCACGCAAGAACCTGAAAGCGTGGCTGTATTTGATGCTGCCGGTATCGGCCAGCAGCAACCGCGCGGGGACACCGGCGAGCTTGTTGCAACGGGCAGTTACCAGGCAGGGACCTGGCGGGTCGTTATGATCCGGCCATTGAATACCGATGCAACAGACAACGATCTTCAGTTCGAGGAAGGCCGTTTCATCCCCGTCGCCTTTTTTGCCTGGGACGGCTCCAACAGCGAGAACGGTTCGCGCCTCGCAATGACCACCTGGTACTGGTTGCTCCTGAAGCCCCCACCAAGCGCGATGCCAATGGTGGCTGCCATCATCATCGCGTTGCTGGTCGCCGCTGTCCTCATCTTTTGGGGACGAAGTGCTGCGGCTGGCCGCAAGGAGTGACACATGACAAATGAGATCGCTGAAACACCGGGCGGCCAGTCGCGTGGAGCGATAATCCGGTTGTTCGGCGTGATCCTGATTATACTTGGTTCGCTGAACACGATGTTGTCGTGGCGCGGCAGTTTCGAGGTTCATCCATTCCATGCGGCGCTTATCGTAACCGGTATCGTACTTTACATAATCGGCGCCATCAGGCGTCGGAGCGACTCATGACGGAAACCCTGGTCGGATGGCGCTGCTTCGGCAGTGTATGAGCAATATCAATTGAGGCGGGCAGAGCCGTCAGCTAGCCTGGTTGGATGATCAAACGCGGCCCCTTTGGCCACTTCAAGACGAGCCCTGAAATCATCCGCCTGGCTATGATGATGTATGTCGGTTTCCCGCTTTCGCCCGCGGAACGTCGTAGGCATTGATGCAGACGGCGGAGCGTGCTGGACATATTGCCAGGCGCGATTTCAGGACCTCAACTCGATATGCGGACCGGTACAGTCCCACTGAACGGCGATTTATTTGGCTGATGATGCTCAGCAGCGGCTCTGTCACGCCTGACACGGGTTGGCATTGGTCTGACACTACCGTTGTTTCTTTTTGCACGCTTGATGGAAGAAGCTATCGCGCTGTCATCGTCCGCCGCCGCTTGTCCCGCTCTTCCAAAGCGTTGACGATCCTCTCGGGAGTAATCGGCATCTGAAAGACCCGTACGCCGATCGCGTTGGCTATTGCGTTTGCGATCGCAGGTGCAACCGGCGTTATGGCGGGCTCGCCAATTCCTTTGGCGCCAAACGGACCAATGCCGCTTCGCGATTCCAGTATGATGCTTTCCACTCTCGGCATGTCCATGGATGTGGGCATCAGATATTCACTGAGTGACGGGGTCACCAGCCTACCTTCTTCGTACAGCATCTCTTCACTGAGCGCGAAACCCTGACCGTTCTGGGCGCCGCCCTCAATCTGTCCCTCCACCGCTGCCCGATTGATACATTGCCCGACATCGTGCACTCCAATACTTCTCAGTACACATACTTCACCGGTTTCCGTATCGACTGACACTTCGGCAGCGTGGGCACCGTAGACATAATCGGGATGTGCCTGACCCTGTCCTGTTTCCGGGTCCAGAAAATCCTGTAACTGCGGGTGAAACATCGCCAGTTCCGACCGGCATATTCCTTCAGTTTCACAAATTTCGGCAAGCGCACCGATGCTCATGCAATTATCGGGCTGTGCCCTGGCTAAGACTTTGCCTTCAACCAGGTCAATTTCGTCAGGTGCCACACCAAATTCCTGTGCCGCGCGGCGAACCAATCGGGCACGTATGGCTTCGGCGGCCTGTTTGGTCGCATTGCCGGTCATATAGAGGGTGCGGGTGGCGGCTGTCCTGCCGGCCAGGGGCGTAACCGCAGAGTCGCTGGAATAAATTACCACGTCCTCCAGGGCAACGCCCAAAATTTCCGCTGTAATCTGACACAACGCAGATATCTGACCTGCGCCAATATCGGCCACTCCGGAACGCACGATCACGGTCCCGTCCAGCTCCACACCAACCCAGGCCTCCGAAGTGTCACCAAGGAAACTAAGACGACCGTAGCTTTGCTGATAGGCGGCAATTCCCCGGCCGATCTTGATGTGCTCTTGCGTGGAATTGACAGGGCCACCCATAGCCTTCCAGGCGCGGTCCACGCACTGCTCGGTCCAAATTGCGCTTGGCGGGACAAACCCGGTGGAAATGGGTTCGCCTGTCTGCAGATAATTGAGGCGGCGAAATTCAATCGGGTCCATCTCAAGAACCCTGGCCACTTCGTCCATTTGCTGCTCATAGGCGGCGCAGGCCTGCATGGATCCATAGCCGCGAAAGGCACTCGTATACATGTTGTTCGTCGCAACGGCGCGGGCGCGAACATTGAGGTTGTCAATCCGATAGGGTCCGGATGAGGCAACCGCCGCATATAGAAGCACGTAAGGGCTGAGAAACAGATAGGCGCCGGAATCTGCGACAATCTCCACATCAAGGCCGCTGATCTTCCCATCTTTACCAACGCCCGTTTTGTAGCGAAGGATGAGGGGATGGCGCTTTCCGTGTCCGACAAAGGAATCTTCGCGCGAATATTCCAATCGCACCGGGCACCTGGTTTTTCGGACCATCACCGCGAGGAATTTTTCAAGGGTACAGTCTTCCTTGCCGCCAAACCCACCACCGACCAGCGCGCCGCGAACGCGGACTTTATTGTGGGGAACACCGATGGCATCGGCGATGGCCCTGAAATGTGCAATATCCTGGGTGCAGACCCGAATATTGATCACATCGTTTTCGTCAGTCCACGCCAATCCGGCTTCCGGTTCAAGGAAAGCGTGCTCCTGAAATGGTGTCCAGAAGGTGTTTTCGACAACATAATCCGCGTCTTCCAACCGGTTTGCCGCATCACCTTTTCGGATGTTGCGCACTGCCACGATATTGTCGTTTCCCTGAACGATGGGCGCTCCGGGTTTCATGGCTTCAAGCGGATCATAGACACCGGCAAGAGGTTCCAGATCAAATTCGACCAGTTGCCGGGCACGCTCGGCGATGTCGCGGGTTTCAGCGGCAATCAGAGCTATCGGTTCGCCAAAATACCTTATGCGCTCCCCGGCCAGGATCGGTGGCCCTGTATTCGGCCTTTCGGTTCCGTCCCGGTCGGGAGAACCCGGTGCAACCTCGGCAATCGGCAGATCTTCGGCAGTCAAAATCTCAACCACGCCCTCCAGTGCGCGGGCTTTTGCTACGTCCAAAAACCGTAATTTTGCGCTGGCGATGTTTGCACGCACGATACACATGTGCAGCATGCCGGGCATAACATGGTCACCGGCGTAAGGCGTGCTGCCAAATGCCTTTCCGGCTGCATCGATACGTGGCAATGGTTTTCCGACCTGCCAACGTTTCACATTCGGTGCTGTTTCATCTGAAGGTCCCCCGTAGATCATGGCTTTGCGCCTTCCGCGGACATCACCAATGCGGCATGTTTGACTGCGTCGAATATCTTAGTGTAGCCGGTGCAGCGGCACAGATTGCCGCTGAGCGCCAATCTGATGTCGTCCTCGGTCGGATCTGGTTTTTCGTTGAGCAATCCCACTGCCGCGACAATCATCCCCGGCGAACAGAATCCACACTGTACCGCGCCTAGGTCCACAAAAGCGCTTTGCAGCGGATGAGGATTTTCTGCATTGCCGAGGCCTGAGACGGTTGTAATTTTTACATCCTCGCACGTCCATGCAAGGGTCAGGCAACTGTCGATGGCAATGTCGTCGACCAGCACGGCGCATGCTCCGCAATCGCCCTTTTCGCAGCCGCGCTTGACCTCGATATGGCCCAGGTCTCGTAATGCTTCAAGCAGGGTCCGGTGCGCGGGCACTTGGATGTCCTCGCTCCGGCCATTAACGGTCAGCGTTATCATCTTGCCGTTATTCATGGTCGCCAATCCCCTAAACCAGTCTGTTCCAGGATTGCGAAAGCAGACGGCCGACAAGCGCCTTCACCACGTGACGGCGGTAGGTTGCACTTGCCCGGACATCGTCAATCGGGCAGCACTCCCTGGCGGCCTGGCTGGCTGCTGCACATAACAGCTCTTCGCTGATTACCTGCCCTTCCAGCCGCCGCTCCGACTCTCGCGCGCGCAACACATAAGGCGCAACCGCGCCGAGGGCGATGCGGGCCTTGCGGCATATTCCATTGGATATGCTTAAGGTGACCGCGACCCCCACAATGGTGATGGCATCACCTTTGCGTCGCGCCAGCTTGTAGAACATGTTGACGCTGTTTTCCGGCAATCGGGCCCACGATATCTGCGTGATCAGCTCGTCCTTACCGCGTATATTTCGTTTATAGCCCTGATAATAATCTGCGAGCGGCACGGTCCTGCTTCCCGATGCGCTGACAAGCATCAACTCAGCATCCAGCGACAGGAGTGGCGGCACCAAATCGGCTGCCGGCGACGCGCACGCTATGTTGCCGCCGACTGTTGCAGCATTGCGTACCATCTGGCCCGCGAAAACCGCGGCCGCCTCTACCAGTGAAGGGCTGGAACTTACAAGTTCTGTTGACTGCAGCAGGTCGCTGACAGTCGTTCGACTGCCAATTGTGGTTCTTTCGTCGTTGAAATGGATTCCCCGCAATTCACCGACATTGCCCAGGGCGATGACACTCGCAGGCGTTTCCTTTCGGGACCGCATATCGACCAGCAAATTGGTGCCACCCGCCATGGGCATGCCTTTCTCGTCGGTAAGGACGCTCAAGGCATCGTCCAGTCTGTCCGGCATGTGCAGATCGAAATCACAAAACATAAGCAGTTGTCCAGATTCCCAGAACGTGAACTGTAGGGCGCAGGGCCGGATAGGGCCATATCAATAGAGAGCTGGAATCGACTTGATTTTTGAAATTCAAAAATTCACATTATTAATTAGAAAAATTCATAAATAAGTCTTATGGCCCATTGCCGATGAAAACCGCATTAAACCTCAGGCATTTGTATGCGTTCATCGCGGTGGCCCGCGAGGGTAACTTCACGCGTGCCGCTGAGCACCTTTTGTTGTCTCAATCAACACTCACGGTCACCATCCGTCAGCTTGAGGAACAATTAGGCGTTTCGCTGTTCAACCGGACAACGCGACAAGTAATATTGACCGCCGATGGAGAAAACTTTCTCAAGTCGGCGGAGCAGGTGGTCGACAAGTTTGAAGAAGCCATTGTCAGCGTGCGCCAATCGGCGGCCCAGCGCGGTGGTCATGTGTCCATTGCCGTACTGCCGTCGATTGCCATTCGGCTGTTACCGGAGATCGTTCAGGCATTCCATGAGACCCATCCTGATATCCGCATCACGCTGCGCGATGACAATGGGCGCGGCGTTCACCGCCAGGTGCTCGACCGGGATGTCGATTTCGGTATCAGCAACATGTGGCATCCGTACCCGGAACTTGAGTTCACCCCGCTTACCACAGACCGGTTCGGTCTGGTCTGCCGGCGCGATGATCCGCTGGCCGAAATGGAAGCACCGTTGAATTGGGCCATGATCGACGAGCAGCGTCTATTCGTCATGGCCGGGGATACCGGGGTCTACAAGGCCCTGCAGGAGTCGGTGGAATTCACCGAGCGCTTCAAGACCCCAGCCGGCGAAGTTCTGGCAATGGTCACATTGCTTGAGATGGTTCGCACCGGTCTGGGCGTGACCGTGGTGCCGCAGCTTGCAAGGCCGTCAGAGAACGAACCGGATCTGGTTTTCCGGCGGGTGTCGAATCCTGTTTTGATCCGCAGGATCTGTCTTATACGGCGTCACAATGAAGCTCTGTCCCCCGGTGCGCGGCGTGTATGGGACACCATTCGCGCCCAGGTGCCGCGTGAAGTCGAAGGTTAGCAACCTCGAACGAATGTGCAACCGGACGGTGCGGCTCCTGCGGATATATGTGTG
This sequence comes from Hyphomicrobiales bacterium, assembly GCA_024244645.1. Classification (GTDB taxonomy): domain Bacteria; phylum Pseudomonadota; class Alphaproteobacteria; order Rhizobiales; family Rhizobiaceae; genus Hoeflea_A. Next base: position 7,489 of record JAAEOH010000320.1, on the reverse strand, counting down.
AAAACGAATAATCCATCATATTTTTGAAATTGTTTGATTAATCGGCGCACCGTTATTGTCTTGATGCGCGCCTGTCAGACAACCCCATTGGCGTCCTATCGAGATTGGCTGCTGTCAGGGATTGAGACACCGATGGAACTATTGCTGAGGAAAAATGACGGTGGCGTTGATCGGTGTGCAAACCACTAATTTCAGTTTTTTTGTAATCTATCTAAGTTACTTCGATTTGCCTGAAGTGTCCATTAGGCACATTCTTTCAACCGGCTGAATTAGACAACCGGCCGGGGCGCTTTTCAAGTGCCCCACCAGCGGGAGGAAATATGATGACAAAACTGACTTCAATCTTTGCTGGAGCAGTGGCGGTGGCCGCGCTGTCTTTCGGTGCTGTGGCTCCTGCATCGGCGACCGAATGCGGTACGGAAGACAACATAACGATTGCAGAAATGACCTGGCTTTCGGCCAGTTCGCTTGCCTTTATCACTGAGAGAATTCTCGCGCAGGGATACGGTTGCAATGTCGAACTGGTGCCGGGTGATAGGGTGCCGACCGCGACATCGATGCTCAGCAAGGGAGAGCCCGACATCGCACCTGAACTCTGGGTTTCGACTGCCTAGACGATCTGGGACCAGATGCAGGAAAAGGGAAACGTCTATAAAGCCAACGATATCTTTGCCGGCGGCGAGGAAGGTTGGTGGATTCCGGACTATGTCGCCAAGGAACACCCGCAGATCAAGACCATCTCTGATCTGAAGGACAATTGGGAAGTGTTTGCCGATATCTCGGACCCGAACAGGGGAAGGCTGTATGGCTGCCCTCCGGGCTGGGGCTGTGAAATCATCACGAACAATCTTTTCAAGGCGCTGGATATGGAGGAAACATTCGAACTGTTCTCGCCGGGATCCGGTGCGAACCTGAAGGCCTCCTTTGCACGCCAGGTAACCCGCAGCAAGCCGATTGTTGGCTATTATTGGGGGCCGACGGATGTCATTGGAAAGTACAATCTGGTGCGTCTCGGGATGCCTGGTTTCAACGCCGAAAAATTTACCTGCCTGACCGACAAGAACTGCGAGAACCCGCAGGTCACAGGCTGGGCTGTCGGTGAAGTGGCGATCGCGGTTGTCACCGAATTGAAGGACAAGGCGCCCAATGTTGCCGAGTTCCTGTCCAAAATGCAGGTGCCCAATGCCGAAATCAGTGCAGTCCTTGCCTGGGGTGATGACAACAAGGCTTCGCCGGAAGAGGTCGCTGAGCATTTTCTCGTGAATTACGAGAGTATCTGGACACAATGGGTGCCGGAGGATGTCGCTGCATCGGTAAAATCGTCACTGTAGCGAGAGCACAGACCACGACAGATGATGGCCGGGATAATCCTTGCGGGTTTCCCGGCACATTGTCCGCGCACCCGGTTGCACGTTTTGATAGACGACGTGCTTCGGGTGCGCAGGATCGCATGAGACGGATATACAAACCATGGCAGACAATTTTCCCGAATTGATCGATACGCGGGCGCTGCGCATTGCCATCGACGACGGCTTCAATCAGATCGTCATCGACTACGGTGAGGCGCTCGAAATTGCCTTTCTGCCGGTGTTGCGGATGTTGACCGCGATGGAGCAATTCCTGCAATGGCTTCCGTGGTATGTGGTTCTGATTGGACTTGCAGCACTGACACACGTAATGGCGCGGAGCGTGGGCGCGACGGTTGGAACCGCCGTCATGATGTTCCTGATCGGCGTCATTGGCATTTGGGACGCTGCCATGGCGACCATTGCTTTGATGCTGACTGCAACCTTCCTTGCCGTCTTGATCGGCATCCCCGTCGGTGTTGCCATGTCCCGGTCCAACCCGATGCAGTCGGTGACACTTCCGGTTCTCGACATCATGCAGACGATGCCGATATTCGTTTAACTGATTCCCTTTGTCATGCTCTTCGGCCCGGGAAAGATACCGGCCTTGCTGGCAACCATCGTTTTTGCCATACCGCCGGTCATTCGGCTGACCAATCTGGGTATACGCCAGGTTGACGCGGAGGTGACGGAAGCAATGACCTCCTTCGGGGCCACATCCAGGCAGCGGTTGTTCATCGCCCAGATCCCCCTGGCCATGCCGACGATCATGGCCGGTATCAATCAGACCACCATGATGGCGCTTTCCATGGTCGTGATCGCCTCGATGATCGGTGCCGGCGGACTCGGCTACCAGGTCCTGCAGGGCATTCAGCGGCTTGAAGTCAGCCGCGGGCTTCTCGCCGGTCTTGCCATCGTATTTCTGGCCATCATCTTCGATCGCATCGCACAGGCTTACGGCCGCCGCATGCAACAGCATCTCAACATCGGAGGCTGAGGCCATGACTGGAGATGCAATCAAGATCCGGGTGGAAAACATCTGCAAGGTTTTCGGGCAAAACCCGGTATCGGTGATGGATCAGGTCCGGGCCGGCGCAAGCAAATCGGAAATTCTTGAAAAAACGGGTCATGTCGTTGGTGTCCGCGATGTCAGCCTTGACATCAGGGCGGGCGAGACCTTCGTCATCATGGGATTGTCGGGTTCCGGAAAATCGACCCTTATCCGCCACTTCAACCGGCTGATCGAGCCGACTACCGGTCATATCCTGGTTGACGGTGCCGATGTGCTGCGCATGGATGAAAAGGAACTGCGGGAATTTCGGCGCCACAAGATATCCATGGTCTTTCAGCGCTTTGCGCTGCTGCCGCACAAAACGGTGATCGACAATGTTGTCTGCGGGCTGACCATCGCCGGAATGCACAAAACCGAGGCGCGCGATCGCGGAATTGCGCAGATCGAACTGGTCGGGTTGAAGGGGTTCGAGAACCAATACCCCAAACAGCTGTCCGGCGGCATGCAGCAAAGGGTAGGTCTTGCCCGGGCGCTTGCCACCGATGCTGAAATACTGCTCATGGACGAAGCATTCAGCGCCCTTGACCCGCTGATCCGCAACGACATGCAGGCACAGCTCAAGGAACTGCAGGCACGGCTTCACAAAACCATCGTGTTCATCACGCACGATCTGGACGAAGCCCTGCGGATTGGTGACCATATTGCAATCCTCAAGGACGGAGAGTTGCGTCAGGCAGGTACCGGAGCCGATATTCTTCTCAATCCCGCAGATGATTATGTCGCGCGCTTTGTCAACGATGTGAACCGCGCGCGGGTCGTGACCGTCGGATCACTGGCAGAAAAGGCCGGTCTGCTTCCACTCAGCGACGCGAATGCGTCAAATTGCAGTGCATTGCTGGACGACAACGAGGCAATCATCCTGACCGACAACGGCAAACCCTGCCATGTGGTCGTACGAGATGATCGCCACCGGCTTGATGAATTGCTGGACAGCAATGCCGTGATGCCCGCCGCGGTTTGCGTCGATGGTGACCTGGTGCTCGAGGATGGGTTTTCAATTCTCGCGAATAATGAGAACCCGCTTGTCATAACCAACGGTGCCGACTTGCCCCTGGGTGTCGTAACGCAGCGGCGCGTATTGCGTGCACTGGCGCGTGACGGTTTGGATTGAGACAGCGGGTGTGATCGGGTCTGGTCAAAAGAAATCGGACTGAGGTGAGCTGGGCTGTCTGACGTCAGCGCCTATGGTCAATGCTCTGTGTGGCTGAAAATCAGTATTCGGCGTTCGCCGGAAAGCCGGCCACGTTCAACAATTTCTTACCGTGTGTTCGCCCGATAGTTCCGTGGTGCGCAACCATTGTGCCGTTTAAAATCCCTACTGAAATGGAATGGATCACTGTAGCCACAGCGGTGCGCGATGCTTGCTATCGTGTCGGTTGTCCCGGTGAGCAAGTGTCGGGCGAGCAGCATGCGTTCCTGCCGGAGCCAGGAGATGGGCGATGTGCCCGCCACATCCTTGAAGCGGCGGAAAAGCTGTGATGGGCTGAGCCCGGCAATCTCGGCCATGTCATCTATCTCCCAGGTTTGATCGACCTTCCGGCGCAGGTGCCGCATCAGTTTTGTAATCGGATCACTGCCGGCCAAGGCACTTGTGCCAACCCGTTTGGAGAACAGCGCGGCAATGATCGCCGCAACCTGTGCGCTCAAGGTCGCATCAATCGTCGGCGGCTGCCCGGCCAGGTTTTGAACAATGTCCTCGAACCGGGGTTGCAGGTCGCCCATGCCTTCCATGACCGGGCTGTCCAGGAGGGCAATCTGCTCATGCAATCTTCCCAACCCATGTCCGGACATGGCGAGCCACAGATAGGCCCAGACTTCGCCCTGTTTTGCGCCATGGCCGTATTTACGCGCCGTGTCCAGCCAAACGACACTCTGCGGATTGGCCGCGAAAGTTGTCTCGTCCGCCTCGATACGGCCTTGCCCGGACAAAGTAAGAATAAGAACATGTTGGTGGTAGCGGCGGCGCACCATGCCATCCCTGTGAACCACGAGAGTCCTGCCTCCCACTGGCACGGAATAGGGCCATGGCGAGGAATGCGGATCGGTCGTATGAAAGAACACTTCGGATCTTGTGAATTCGACCATGATGCGACTTTTATCCAGTTTATTGGGTGATTTAGGCATTAATTGCACCCTACTTTGCGGGTAGTATCAAGTACAACAGCTTATTGCACGACTATGCGACTGCCTGACCGAGCGAAGGACACTTCAGATGACCCAGGAAAACCCGGACCTGCGCCGGATTGTTAACGACCCGACGCTGAGCGCCGCCCAGAAGGCGCGATATCTGTCGCTGGAGGCAGAAAACTCCCTCGACTATCCGCAGCTCGATGCAGAGACACGGGCCGCCCTGGATGCGCGGGTGATCTGCGATATGTATGAGGGCCATGCGCCTTACAAACCGCGCTATGTGCTGCCCGACTACAGTGTGGTTCTGACCAGGGGTAGCGAATGGCTGGAAATGCCGGTGCCACAGACCCTGGACGAAGCCATCCACACGCTGATGGTGGCCTATCACCATGTGCCGTCGGTGACGGGCATGCCGGTCTACATCGGTCAGCTGGATGATCTGTTGCTGCCGTTTTGCGACGGTGTATCGGACGAGGCGCTGTATCAGAAAATCAAGCTGTTCTGGCGTTATCTGGATCGGGTCCTGCCCGATGCATTCATGCATGCCAATATCGGCCCTACCGACAACCGCGTCGCCCGCGCGATCCTTCAGGTGGATGCGGAGCTGAAGCAGATTGCGCCCAACCTGACCTTTTTCTATGACCCCGGGGTCAGCAGTGAAGAAATACTGCGCATCGCCACGACGAACATCACCAAATGCTCCAAGCCGCACATCGCGAACCATCCGCTGCACGAGCCCGCATTCGGCGACCGGGGCTATGGTATCGTCAGCTGCTACAATGTGCTGCCGGTTTGCGGCGGTGCTTCAACGCTGACACGGGTCAACCTGGCTGAGATTGCCAACCGCTCAACCGACATCGAAGATTTTCTGAACAATACACTACCGCACTATGTTGAGCTGAACTTCCGTCTTACCGAGGCGCGGGTGGATTACCTGTTCAATCACTCCGGCTTTATGGACAGCTTCCTTTTGACCGAAGGCTGGCTGGACGAGAGCCGCTTTGCCGCCATGTTCGGTATTTTCGCCATGGCCGAAGCGGTAAACACGCTTCAGGACAAGATGGGTGCCGCAGGACGCTATGGCCATAACGCACAGGCCAACGCCCTGGGCCACAGGATTTCTGCAAGGCTCGCGGAACTGGTTGCGGCGCGGCCACTGAAAAACGTCTGGCAAGGCCGCGCCATGCTGCATTCACAGGCGGGCCTTTCAACCGACAAGGACCTGACGCCCGGTGTACGCATCCCCTATGGCACCGAGCCCGACCCGGTGACACATGTGCGGGCGCTGGCCCCTCATCACCAATACTATGCTTCCGGCATCAGTGAAATTCTGACGCTGGATGAAACCATAAAAACCAATCCCGAGGCGGTTCTGGACCTGTGCAAAGGGGCCTTCTCCATCGGATTCCGCGAGTTTACGGCAAATGTGGACAGCAACGATCTCGTGCGCGTCACGGGTTTCATGATCCGATTGTCGGATGTTGAAAAGTTCAACGCCGAAATCGGATCACGCACCAACACAACGGCATTGGGGGCCGAAGCCGCCGACGTCACGTCGATCCTGCAACGCAAACCCCGGGTGGTCGCAAATGAATTGTTTGCAGGCACCGGTCAGTAAAATCCTCACCTGGTCTTGTGTGGATGGACCGGGCAACAGGATGGTGCTGTTCTTGCAGGGCTGCAATTTTGACTGTGCGATGTGCCATAACCCGCACACCATCGGTCAGTGCAACGATTGTGGGGATTGCATCCCCGTCTGCCCGACATCAGCGCTGTCCATGATGGGCGGCAAGATCCACTTTGACCCAGAGTTCTGCACAAATTGCGACGATTGTCTGAACGCCTGTCCGATCAACGCCAATCCCATGGCTCAGACCCATGGCGTTGAGGATATTCTGGCGCTGCTGCATGAAAACCGGACCTTCCTGTCCGGCATCACCGTGTCAGGGGGCGAGGCGACGATGCATCTGGCCTTTATCAGGGCGCTGTTCACGGCCATTGGGGACGACGAGAAGCTTTGCCACCTGACCCGGTTCATTGACAGCAACGGGCATCTGGGAACGGCGGGTTGGCGCTCGGTGATGGATGTCACAGATGGGGTGATGGTCGATATCAAGGCTTTCGACGCCAAGCTGCATATGCGCCTGACAAGACGCGCCAATGCCCGCAGCATAGCCTCGGCGCGGTTGCTGCATGAGGCGGGCAAGCTCTATGAATTGCGTTACCTGATGATCCCGGGCCATACCGACAGCGATACGGAAATTGACGCACTGATTGCGTTCGCGAAATCATTGGATAGCCCGGTTCGTATTCGGCTGAACGGGTTTCGCACCCATGGTGTGCGCGACGAAGCCGCCCTTTGGCCCGCCCTGGAGCGGGAAACACTGGTCGCAACTGCAGCCAGGCTTGAACAAGCCAATCTGGGGCCCGTATCGATCCCGGCACTGTAAGGCATTCCGGCATTGTCCCGTCGCCCAGTCGGTGGACTTGTGTGAAATTGGGGTAATGGTTGATATTTTGACAGTTGATTGCGCCAATATCACACGCCGCGCCAGGATATGCTCTTTGGGGGGACGGCCAAATATCCGCGAAATTGAATTCGCACTACGGAGCAGAGAAAGCCAACAAATTCAACAGCTTGAAAATTTGACGGTGCATTTGACGGTATGAGCAAATCATCGCACGCCCTGAGAGCTGCTGCGAGCCTAGACGCTGGCATGTACACAGTCATTGTCTGCCTGTGTGTTTAAAGCGTTAGAGCGTGTCTTGTTTATACGGGATCATTTGATGGCGGAAAATTGGCCCACTCGGCCAGGCGCGTTGCGCAGCGCGATGTGGTGCATCGGGCAAGCGGCGCAACAACGCCGATCGGCCGATTGTCCGCCACCCTTGAAAGGATGATGTTGTTGATATTCAGAGATGAATGGGCCGGGCAATTTTG
>JAAEOH010000319.1 GCA_024244645.1 Hyphomicrobiales bacterium | reverse complement strand
TCCCAACTCACAACACACAAAGGACGAACTGCCCGTCTGGCTGCACCACTACAATTGGCATCGCCCGCATGCCGGGATAAAAAGACAAACACCCATCAGCCGAGTGGGATTAGACCTGAACAACCTCATGAGACTCCACACCTAGCGAACCCGGTTGAGACCGTCTTTGGCGGGCTGGTATTTCGGGTCGAGCTGGGCGGCGCGGGCGTAGGCATTGCGGGCCTTTGTCTTGTCGCCCCGGCGCTCGTAGATCAGGCCCTGATTGACCCAGGCCTCGGCAATGTTCTTGTCGAGTTGCAGCGCCTTGTTGATATCGGTAAAGGCGTTTTCCTCGTCGCCGAGAGCCAGATAGGACAGGCCGCGATTGTTGTAGGGCAGCGGCGCGCTCGGCGACAGTGAGATGGATTTCGAAAAGTCTTCGATGGCCTGTTCGTGCTGGCCGCGCTGCTGATAGATCAGGCCGCGATTGTTGTAGGCACGCGGGTCGGTCGTATCGAGATTGATGGCGCGCTGGTAGTCGCTGAAGGCGTTCTTGGACTGGCCCGCCTCGCGATACATATTGCCTCGGCCGATATAGGCGACGTCATAGCGCGAATTGATCTGAAGCGCCTTGTTGTAGTCGTCCGAGGCGGCGGCCAGGTCACCCATGCCACGATAGATCAGGGCGCGGTTTGCATAGGCCTGATAGAAATTCGGGTTGATCTTGATTGCGGTGTTGAAATCCTTTAGAGCCTGGCTGAAATCGCCGGCGCGGCCGTAGGCGCTGCCGCGTACGTTGTAAGCCTTGGCATCATTGGGATTGTTCCTGATGACCTGGGTAAGCGAGGTGATATTGCCTTCGGAACCCTGTGCCCGGTCAATGCTGATGACGCTTTCTGGATTGGTGGCCTGGCAGGAGGCAAGACCGATGGTCGAAACAGCCAGCATCAGGAGAACCGGAAAAAGTTTCGTGCTGACGCCCGCTGTCTTTTGTGCTGTCACCAGTTTGTCCCTCGCAAAATGAACCGGCTCAATATACCCACAAATAAAGGCGGCGGCGATTCCATCGCCCCGCCTTAACAAAACGCATGAATTGCGTTTGAAAAATGGCCGATCCTAGCGGCTGCTGCTGCGGCCCGGCAGGAGACCTTCGCGCTGCGCACGCTTACGTGCCAGCTTGCGAACACGGCGTACGGCCTCGGCTTTTTCACGGGCACGCTTCTGAGACGGCTTCTCGTAAAAGTCGCGCATCTTCATTTCACGGAAAATGCCTTCGCGCTGCATCTTCTTTTTCAACGCACGAAGCGCCTGGTCTACGTTGTTGTCGCGGACAAGTACCTGCACCTGATCCCGTTCCTTCCGGTCTAGAGTTGTGCCAACGTGTCAATTTGACGATATCCGATGGCAAATACATTCTGGTTCGCGAAAGTCCTCAGACTTCACGGCTGCGTGGGCACTAACAGATATTGCCGACCAAGTCCAGAGTTTCACGACTGAATTGACTATTTTGCTGCGGTACTGCGTAAAGATATCTATAGGAGCGATTGGCGCGGCGTCAGGCGTCGCAATGAAACAATTGCTTGCCTCACAAATCTGCCATCAAGGGGCCCAACATTCGATTGTTCTAACCGGGAGCCAGTCACACCAATGCGGAGATATTCGATTTTCGCCGTTGCCCGCGAAACCATGCGCGGCCACAAGGGTTGGCCGAAGCAGTGGACCTCGCCGGAGCCGAAGAAACAATATGATGTCATCATTATCGGTGCGGGCGGACATGGGCTCGGAACGGCATTTTATCTCGCCAAGGAACACGGCATCACCAATATAGCGGTGGTTGAAAAAGGCTGGCTGGGCGGCGGCAATACCGGCCGCAACACGACGATCATCCGCTCCAACTATCTCTATGACGAGAGTGCCGGGCTCTATAACCACGCCATGAAAATGTGGGACGGGTTAAGCCAGGACCTCAACTACAATGTCATGTATTCGGCGCGCGGTGTGATGATGCTAGCCCACAATGTTCACGATGTTCAGGGCGCCAAGCGGCACATCCACGCCAACCGTCTCAACGGTGTGCAGAACGAATGGCTGACGCCTGAACAGGCCAAGGAATACTGCCCGCCGCTGAACATATCGCAGACAGCGCGCTATCCGGTGATGGGTGCGGCGCTGCAAAGGTGCGGCGGCAACGCCCGCCACGACGCGGTTGCCTGGGGCTATGCGCGTGCCGCCACCGATCGCGGGGTCGACATCATTCAGAACTGCGCCGTCACCGGCATCAAGCGTTCGGCGAACGGCGCCGTCGAGGGCGTGGAAACGACACGCGGTTTCATCGGCGCAAAAAAAGTTGGTGTCGTGGCCGCCGGGCACAGCTCGGTGCTGATGGAAATGGCCGGCGTCAACATGCCGCTCGAAAGCTATCCGCTGCAGGCGCTGGTTTCAGAGCCGGTCAAGCCGATCTTTCCCTGCGTTGTCATGTCCAACACCGTGCATGCCTATATCTCCCAGTCGGACAAGGGCGAACTGGTAATCGGCGCCGGCACCGATCAGTACACATCCTATTCCCAGGCAGGCGGATTGCACATTCTTACCCACACGCTCGATGCCATCTGTGAGATGTTCCCGATCTTTTCGCGCATGAAGATGCTGCGCTCCTGGGGAGGAACGGTGGATGTGACCCCAGACCGTTCGCCCATTCTGGCGAAAACCCCGGTTCCTGGTCTCTATGTGAACTGCGGATGGGGAACCGGTGGTTTCAAGGCGACACCCGGGTCGGCGCATGTTTTTGCCCACACGATAGCCAACGATGCGCCCCACGCCATAAACGCACCCTTTAACCTTGATCGCTTCCGCACCGGCCGTCTGATCGACGAAGCCGCAGCGGCTGCCGTCGCACATTAACAGGGGATATTTCCATGCTACTGATCCATTGTCCCTATTGCGATGAAGAGCGGCCCGAGCTCGAATTCCGACATGCCGGAGAGGCCCACATAGAACGCCCGACCGACATCAAGTCGATCAGCGACGAAGAATTCATGAAATTCTTCTTCCTGCGCGACAACCCGAAGGGTGTCGCCTATGAGCGCTGGCGACACATGCACGGCTGCGGGCGGTTTTTCAATGCGGTTCGCGATACGGTTTCCGACAAGTTCGTGATGACCTATGAGGCCGGGAAGCCGCGTCCGGACGGGGATGAACTGCGGGCAAAATCGAAGGAAACCAACCAATGAGCGGCGCAAATCGTATTGCCGGCGCCGGTCGGCTGACCCCCGCAAAAACCGTGCGTTTCACCTTCGACGGCGAAATCTATACGGCGCTGGAAGGCGATACACTCGCCTCGGCGCTGGTCGCAAACGGCGTCCATCTGATGGGCCGGTCGTTCAAATATCACCGTGCGCGTGGTGTGCTGGGTGCGGGCGCAGAAGAGCCGAATGCGCTGATGGGGATCGAGCGCGACAGGGCACGCCGGCAGCCGAATGTGCGTGCGACGGTTCAGGAAGTGTTTGAGGGCATGAAGGCGACGTCGCAGAACCGCTGGCCGTCGCTCGCCTTCGACATCGGTGCGGTCAACAATCTGATGTCACCGTTTTTTGCCGCGGGTTTTTACTACAAGACCTTCATGTGGCCGAAAGCCGCCTGGCAGAAGCTCTACGAGCCGATCATACGGGGAGCGGCGGGGCTCGGGGTTTCCCCCGACGAGGCCGATACCGATCATTATGCAAGCCGCTATGTCCACTGCGACGTGCTGGTCATCGGTGGGGGCGTTTGCGGTCTGTCGGCCGCGCTGGCCGCGGCGAAATCCGGTGCCAGCGTTGTGATATGCGATGAGCAGGCACAGATGGGCGGTGCGCTTGCATACGAAAACGGCGTTACGCTTTATGACGAGGCCGGTTTCGACTGGGCCGGCAAAACAGCTGCTGAACTTGCCGGCATGGACAATGTCCGGGTTCTGACGCGGACAACCGCATTCGGCTATTATGTGCAGAACTTCGTCGCACTTTCCGAGCGGGTCACGGATCACCTTGCCGAACCGGATGCGGATCTGCCGCGCGAACGGCTGTGGCAGGTGCGGGCCAAGAGGGTGATCATCGCAACCGGTGCCATCGAGCGGCACATGGTATTTGCCAACAATGACCGCCCGGGCATCATGCTGTCCTCGGCGGCCCGGACATTCCTGAACCACTACGGCGTTGCAGTCGGCACCAAGGTTGGCGTCTATACAGCCAACGATTCGGCCTATGAAACTGCGTTTGACCTCAAACGCGTGGGCGTGTCCGTCGAGGCGATCGTCGACTGCCGCGACAATCCAGGCGAAGGGAAGCTGTCGACGGCTGCCGATCTGGGCATAACGGTCAAAACCGGCCATTCGGTAACGAACACCAAAGGCGCCAGGCGCATTACTGCAATGGTTGTCGAGCGCAATGGCGGCGGCGGGGCCAAGACGATTGCAGTCGACGCGCTGATCATGTCTGCGGGCTGGACACCGTCGGTACATATGTTCTCGCAGTCGCGCGGCAAGGTCGCATGGGACGCCGATACGCAGCGCTTTCTGCCCGGAGACTATGCGCAGGATTGTGTGAGCATCGGCGCGTGCAACGGAACCGAGGATCTTCAGGCAAGCGTTGACGAGGCCATTGCCGCGGGCGAATTTGCCGCGAAAGCCGTAGGCGGCAAGCGTGCGGCCAATCTGAAAATTGCCGCATCTGGCGGAGGCGGCTGGTCGGGAGGCGTGGCCGGCAGTGCCGACGGAGCCGGGCCGGACACGACGGTAAAGGCCTTTGTCGATTTCCAGAACGACGTGACGGCCAAGGATATCCGCCTGGCGGTGCGCGAAGGCATGCATTCCATCGAGCACGTCAAGCGGTTCACCACCAACGGCATGGCGTCCGATCAGGGCAAGACTTCGAACATTCACGGCCTTGCCATTGCCGCCGATGCGCTGAGCAGGGAGATGCCTGCCGTTGGCCTCACAACCTTCCGCCCGCCCTATACGCCGGTGACCTTCGGTTCGATCGTCAATCACGGGCGCGGTCAGCTTTTCGATCCGACCCGCAAGACGCCGATGCATGGCTGGGCCGAGGAGCATGGCGCGGTCTTCGAGGATGTCAGCCAATGGAAACGCGCTTGGTACTTTCCGCGCATTGGCGAAGACATGCACGCTGCCGTCAACCGGGAGTGCAAAACCGTGCGCGAGGCTGCCGGTGTCTTCGATGCGTCGACCCTCGGCAAGATCGAAGTTGTCGGGCCGGATGCGGCGGCGTTTCTCGACCTGATGTACACAAACGGCTGGGGCAAGCTGAAACCCGGCCGCTGCAAATACGGCATCATGCTGCGCGAGGACGGTTTCATCTATGATGACGGTGTCGTCGCGCGGATTGCCGAAGACCGCTTCCATGTCACCACGACGACCGGCGGTGCGCCGCGCGTTCTTCATCACATGGAGGACTATCTGCAGACGGAGTTTCCGCATCTCGATGTCTGGCTGACATCGACCAGCGAACAGTGGGCGGTGATTGCGGTGCAGGGTCCGAAGGCGCGTGAAATCATCGAGCCGCTGGTCGAGGATATCGACCTGTCGAATGAAGCAATGCCGCATATGAGTGCGCTTGAAGGAAAAATCTGCGGTGTTCCGACCCGTCTCTTTCGGGTCTCGTTCACCGGTGAAGCCGGCTATGAGGTCAATGTGCCTGCCGATTTTGGCCGTGCCGTGTGGGAAGCCATCTGGGAGCGGGCGGAGCCGCTGGGCGCCTGCGCCTACGGAACAGAAACCATGCATGTTCTGCGTGCCGAAAAGGGCTTTATCATCGTAGGTCAGGATACGGACGGTACCGTCACCCCGCAGGATGCGGGGCTCTCATGGGCCATTGCCAAAAGCAAACCGGATTATGTCGGCATTCGCGGGCTGATGCGCCCGGATCTTGTTGCAGATGACCGCAAACAGCTTGTCGGCCTTAAGACGAAGGATGCAAATACCGTTCTCGAGGAAGGCGCGCAGGTCGTTGCCGATCCCAATCAGCCCATCCCGATGAAAATGCTGGGCCATGTCACGTCGTCCTACTGGTCCGAAAATTGCGGACGGTCGATTGCCATGGCTCTGGTCGCAGGCGGACGGGCGAAAATGGGCGAGACGCTGTATGTGCCGATGCCCGACCGGACCATCGAGGTGGAAGTCACCGGCACGGTTTTCTTTGACGAGAAGGGGGAGCGGGTCAATGGCTAAGTCAGAGGCGGTTCAACCGCACTATCCGCTCGAAGGCCGCCTGGGCGGTTCGGCATTCGTCAGCGTTTCTCCCGGCGAGCCCGCAAGCCGGCTGGCGCTGCGGGCGCGGCCCGAAGCGCTGGCGTCATTGTCCAAGGCGCTCGGTGTCAAGCTGCCGGAAAAACCGAAGACGTCGACCAGGGCTACGGCTGTGAAGGCCAAGGGACGGCGGGCGGCGTGGATCGGACCCGACGAATGGCTGGTGATCGACGAAAACGGCGCCGATCTGTTGGCGGCCTGCGATGGTGTCGACGGCGTCTTTTCGGCAGTCGATGTTTCGAACCGCAATACGGCCATCATCGTTTCAGGTGCGGGTGCGGAGGCGACGATCAGCGCCGGGTGTCCGCAAAACCTGTCGATGGATGTCTTTCCGGTCGGGGCCTGCTCACGCACGCTGCTTGGCAAGACCGAAATTATATTGCTGCGCGAGGCTGAGGATGTCTTCCGGGTCGAAGTTTGGCGGTCGTTTTCGGCCTATGCCTTTGCGTTTCTTGCCGATTCCGGCCGATCGCCGATGATGTAGTGCTTGTCTGCGAAGCGGCTTAGAGCATGTCTTGTTTAGATCGAATCATTTGACCGAGGCGATTTTGGTCGCTGACAAGGCGGGTTGCGTGCCGTGGTGCCAACCACCACAAGCGCGAGCCAACGCAGTCAGGGGGCAAAATCGCCCGGCCCGTTGGCTATGATATTTCAACAACATCGCCTTTCCCAGGGTGGGGAAAATCGGCCCATCGGCGTCGTTGCGCCGCTTGCCCGATGCACCACATCGCGCTGCGCGACGCGCCTAGCCGAATGGACCGATTTTCCGCCACCAAATGCTTCAATCTAAACAAGACATGCTCTAATCGGCCGCTTCCGGCTGCGCCTCAGGATGGTCCTTCGCATCGAACTCGACGATGGTCAGCCATTCGGCTGTCAGGGCCGGCTTTTTCTCGTTTTCAATTTCGACTGTGACGTCATGGGTCAGCATGACCATGCTTGCCCCGCGAAATCGCACTTCTTTCATGGCAAAGCGGCCGCGCACGCGGGTTCCGCTTTTGACCGGGGCTATGAAGCGCACCTTGTTGAAACCGTAATTGATGCCCATGCGTTTTTCGCGCACCTGCGGAACGCAGTCGTGGTTCATTGCCGACAACAGCGAAAGCGACAGAAAACCATGGGCAATCGTGCCGTCAAACGGGGTTTCGGCTTTTGCACGTTCCGGATCGACGTGAATGAACTGATGGTCGTGGGTAGCGTCGGCGAAGAGGTCGATCATCGTCTGATCCACCGAGATCCACTTTGACAGGACCGGTTTCTTGCCGACAAGATCGGCGAGATCCGCAAGGGAGATAATGCGCGGCATGGATGTCAATCGCCTCCTATATGATTATGCAGAGCTTTGCATATAGGCCAAAGGTTGTTTCGAAAAGGGTTTAATTGCCTGCCGCAGCTGACAAATTGGCGGTCGGAACCGGGTGTTTTTGAGTTGCAAATCATCACTCGTTCAGTCGCGACCTTCCCGATCCAGGATATCGACCGTTTCGCGATACAATTGCCTGGCTTCTTCGTGGCTGTCGCCCACGCAGACCATGCCCAGCTTGCCGAATTCGGAAAGCGCTCCAATCAGATGAAATACTACTCCACGCTGTTCGGCACTGTGAAAGTGGATGTCGTTTCTCACGGCGATGTCGATGAGATCTTCGGGTGTGAGCCCACGGTAATGCTCCGATTCCAGATTGTCCGTCGCGTGGTAGTAACGCGCCCGTCCATTCGATGTTTTGAACAGACCGGTTTCGCTGTCATAGGTTCCGTCGGTCAAAAACTGCAGCATGATGAAGGGGTGCGTAGTGCCGCCTTTGCGCAGATTTATCTCCGAAGCATAGTGGCGCCAGGAACTGCCATCACGCACGGATATGAAATCTATGCCAAACCGCCCCAGCACACCGTGTTCGTGTAACAGGCGAGCCACTTCCAATCCACTGTCCTGGATTTCCAACCGGTATTCCCGGTCGGCCGGAAAGCTGCATCCGAGAAACACCTGGCCGTTGCCGCCGCCCAGAAGTTGGTCATGGGTGGAAATCGTTTCCATATTGCCGCCGGGATCGATGCGGTACTGAACCGAAGGTACACGTTTTTCCGTGCCGCCGATATAAGCTTCCACGATGCCGCCCATTTCACCGATCTTGGAGCGATATAGGTCCCAATCCATTGATTTTGCGACAAATTCAAGATCGGGAAGGCGGTCGGCTATCCAACTGCTGGTTACTGTATCGCCCTGCACATCGCCGAAGGAAAACACCGCATTGCCCTCGCCCGAAAATCCTTCATTTAGCTTGACGACTGCCCGTTCGAGATCCGGGTTGCGTCGTTTCAGTTCCGCAAGAGCCTGTGCTACATCCCGTTCATCCGACAGGTCCTCGAATCCGTCGGCTATCGGCAGGCCTGCCTCGCGGAACAGCTTGCGGCTTCCGCTCTTCGAGCCCAGGTGCTGCAGTTCAGGATCGCATCCATAGATGGGAATGCCGAGTGTCGCCGCAAGGCGGCGCTCGGGTTCCGAAACATTGAAACACGTCATATGCGCAAGCGACGGATCGCCGAGGGCCGCCTTGATGCGGGACAGCATTCGCGGCCGCTCGAGGATCTTTCGCGTCAGCGCTTTGTCTGAACCATCAAAACAGGACAAAAGCGTCAGGCGTTTTCTCGCATGCTGGTGCGGAATGCCGGGCAGCAGATGCAGGTAATAATCGACAATGGACTCGGCGATCGGTTCGCTGGTGACGTAAATGACCTCGGTATTGGGCATGCGTAGAAGCAGAAGCATGCACAGCATACGCTCCTCGTAGTGGTGGACGCCGGAAATTTTCGACAGGACCTCTTCATCAAGTGTCAGGCTGGGGATAATCAATACGGTGCGCGGATGCAGCCGGTCCGGAAACACGCGCCTGAACATGTGCGGTAAGCCGGATTGAAGCTTAGCGAAGGCTTCGATCTCGTTTTCAGTTACCTGATTCTGATTTACATCCGTCACACCAACTCCGGTCAAATCCGACATCGCCCAAGCGCATACAACACCTATAATGATATCGCAGTCATCCGATTGTTAAAGGCCTCGCGGCAGCCACTCACGGGCAGATTTGGCCGATGCCCGGGTCGAACCACCAATTTTGCTTTGCGAAAACACTTTTCCCGCCTGTGGCCAAAACACGACAATTCATTTGCACGTTCTCCGCGCATATAGAACCTGGTTGTTTCAAATGGTGCCAATAATGGTTCAGTCTTGGTGCCAACATCAACCGAGGTGAAATCATGCGGTCCGATCAGGCAATTATTCAGGACAGGGCGGTCGATGCCGACTATGCGGAAATGTCGCTCGGCGAGCGCCTGGTCTTTGTGACCAGGGGTCGGAAAAACCCTGTCTTTACAACGAGCCTCGGCATTGAAGACCAGGTACTGACAGCCGCACTCGCAGAGACGGTGCCGACGGTGCGTATCGTGACACTCGAAACCGGTCGCCTGTTTGACGAAACCGTTGCCCTGATTGCGCAAACCGAAGAGCGCTATGGCGTTTCCATTGAACGCTTCCGGCCCGATGAGGCAAAGCTTGCCGCATTTGTCGACCGCCACGGCATGAACGGGTTTTATGAAAGTGTTGAAGCACGCCAAGCCTGCTGCGGTGTGAGCAAACTGGAACCACTGGCGCGTGCGCTTGCAGGCGCCGATCTGTGGATCACCGGATTGCGCCGCGGCCAGTCGGGCAATCGCTCCAACGCACCCTATGCGCAGTGGGATGGTGGTCGCGGCCTGGTAAAAGCCAATCCACTGGCTGACTGGGACATCGAGACCATACGCGCCTATGCCGACGCGCATGCCGTGCCTGTCAATCCGCTGCACGCACGCGGCTATCCATCCATTGGCTGTGAGCCTTGCACCCGGGCGATCAAGCCGGGTGAAGACGAGCGCGCCGGCCGGTGGTGGTGGGAAAACGATCAGAAACGCGAATGCGGCCTGCATGTTCCCGAAACCGGCGAACTACAAACGCACGCCGCACAATAACAGGAACAAACATGTCCGAGACAAAGCCGCCCCTTGATCCCAACCTCAAGGCGCTCGAGAGCGAGGCCATCCATATATTCCGGGAAGTCGCCGCCGAGTTCGAACGGCCGGTGATGTTATATTCGGTCGGCAAGGATTCCTCCGTCCTTCTGCATCTGGCGCGCAAGGCGTTTTATCCAGGGAAGATTCCATTTCCGTTGGTGCATGTGGATACCGGCTGGAAATTTGCCGAAATGATCGCTTTTCGCGACCGCATGGTTGCCGAATTCGATCTCGATCTCATCGCCCATACCAATCCGCGCGGCAAACTGGAGAACGTCTCGCCGTTTTCACACGGCTCGTCGGTCTACACCAACATCATGAAAACCGAGGCATTGCGCCAGGCCCTCGATGCCGGCCAGTACGACGCGGCATTCGGCGGGGCGCGGCGCGACGAGGAGGCTTCGCGCGCCAAGGAGCGGATCTATTCCTTCCGCACGCCCGATCACCGCTGGGATCCGCGCAATCAGCGCCCGGAACTCTGGTCGGTCTATAACGGCATGATCCGCAAGGGTGAGAGCGTCCGGGCCTTTCCATTGTCCAACTGGACCGAGGTCGATATCTGGCGCTATATCCAGGCAGAGAACATTCCGATCGTGCCGCTCTATCTTGCCGCCGAACGCCCGGTTGTCGAGCGTGACGGCATGCTGATCCTGGCGGAAGACAAACGGCTTGAACTGCTGCCGGGCGAGGTCAAACGCGATGAGACCATCCGTTTCCGCACGCTTGGGTGCTTTCCGCTGACCGGTGCAATCCGTTCGAACGCAACCACACTCGACGACATCATCAACGAGCTTGAAACGGCGACAGTGTCGGAGCGGCAGGGTCGCGCCATCGACCGCGACGAAGCCGGATCCATGGAAAAGAAAAAACGCGAGGGCTATTTCTGATGACCGCCAATGCTGAAATTGCCGTCGAAGCCGGCGCCGGTATCGCGCCGGTGTCCCGCAATGCCCGTCCTTTGCGGCTGATCACCTGCGGCAGCGTCGATGACGGCAAATCGACCCTGATCGGCCGGCTTCTGTGGGACACGAAGGCGGTCAAGGAAGACCAGGCCGACGCGCTCGAGCGGGATAACCGCAACAATCAGAACGAGCTGGGCCTGCCCGATTTTGCGCTGCTTCTCGATGGCCTGCAGGCCGAACGGGAGCAGGGCATTACCATCGATGTCGCCTATCGTTATTTTTCAACCGACAGGCGTTCCTTCATCGTTGCCGATACGCCCGGCCATGAACAGTATACGCGCAACATGGCGACCGGGGCTTCCACCGCAGATCTTGCGGTGCTCCTGGTCGATGCGCGCGCCGGCATTCTCGAACAGACCCGCCGCCATGCGACAATCGCGACGCTGATGGGCATTCGCCAGTTCGTGCTTGCCGTCAACAAGATCGATCTGATCGACTATGACGAAGCGACTTTTGACCATATCACCGCCGAATTCCGCCAGTTCGCATTGTCGCTCGGGGTGACCGACGTGACCGCCATTCCGATGTCGGCGCTGCTGGGTGAAAATGTCGTCCACCCGGAAACATCCTCAATGCCCTGGTACAGCGGCCCGGCTCTAATCGAGGTTCTGGAACTTGCGACACAGCGAACGGCACAGACGGTCGGGTTCCGTTTTCCGGTGCAGCGCGTCAGCCGGCCGAATGAGAGCTTCCGCGGCTATCAGGGCACGGTCGCCGGCGGTTCGGTCAAGCCTGGCGACAGTGTTGTCATCCTGCCGGCCGGGACCGTCGCCAATGTCAAACAGATCGTCACCTTCGATCTGGTGCGCAACGCGGCGGTTGCCGGCGATGCGATCACGCTTGTGCTCGACCGCCATGTGGATGTGGCGCGTGGCGATATGATTGCCTCAATCGATGCAGCACCGGCTGTCGGCCGTGCCTTCGAGGCCAAGCTTGTCGCCCTTTCGGCTGAAGGCATCACCGCCGGAAAGCGTTATTGGCTGAAATCGTCAAGCCGCCGGCAGCGCGTCCGCGTTCAGCCGAAAACAAAACTTGATCTGACAACCGGGCAGTGGGAGGGCAGCGAAAACCTGCCGCTCAACGCCATCGGAACGGTGCATCTCGATTTCGACGAAGCCGCCATGTTCGATCCCTACGAGACCAACCGCAACACAGGTGCATTTATTCTGATCGATCCGGACACCAACAACACGGTTGCCGGCGGCATGACCGTCGCGCGTACGACCAGCATTGACGGAATTGACGGCGGAGCTGAGCGCAATCACGTCCTGCTGTCGCTTCCGGAAGACCTTGCCGACCGACTGATGGCCAGCGAGGCATATGCGTCGCTTCGCGATCACATCGAAATCCGGCGGACAAGTGGTGCGCAGGCTGCGGCGATATTGCATGAACTGGAAGGCGATTAGCCCAAAGTACCGCGTCCGGCCGAGCCAGCTGGATTTCTCTCACCAGATGCTTCAATTTGAACAGGACAGGCTCTAAGCTCTCCCCGCAAAACGAATCGGGGATGGCTTCATGGAAGAGATGTTCACACAAATGGGCGCGCTCGGACCGCTTGTTTACGGTGCGATCAAGGCGCTGATCTTTCTGGTTGCCGGCTATTTGGTCGCCGGCATCGTGTCACGGACAATCCGGCGGCGCGTGCTGGCGAATCCCAAACTCGACGACACACTTGGGATTTTCTTTGCCTCCATCGCCAAATGGCTGATCATCGTTGTCACCATCATCGCCGTGCTGCAGGTGTTCGGCTTCCAGGCGACAAGCCTCGTCGCCGTGCTTGGCGCTGCGACTCTTGCCATTGGTCTGGCGCTTCAAGGAACGTTGGCCGACATCGCGGCGGGTGTGATGCTGATCGTGTTCCGGCCCTTCAGGCTGGAGCAGTATGTCGATATCGGCGGCACCGCGGGAACGGTCAAGGATCTCAATCTGTTCGTGACCGAGCTGGTAACGCCCGACAACGTCCAGATCATCATGCCCAACGGCAAGGTCTGGGGCTCCATCATCACAAATTACTCCGCCCATGATACACGCCGCGTCGACATCACCTATGGCATCGACTACGGCGATGACGCCGACAAGGCGATGGCCGTTATCCTGAAATGCGCCAATGCCGACGAGCGCGTGCACAAGGATCCCGAACCGTGGGTCAGGGTGGTCAACCTCAATGATTCTTCCGTCGATATCGGCACGCGCATCTGGTGCGATGCCGCCGACTACTGGGACCTGAAATTTGCCATGACAAAGACAGTCAAGGAGGCCTTTGACAAGGAGGGCATCTCAATCCCGTACCCGCACCAGGTGGAAATCCACAAAGAGGCGTAGAGCGTATCTAGTTCGGTTCGTCCTTGTTCGCAACAATTCATGGGCCCGGCGGATCGAAGAGTGTTTGCGTTGTGGTTGGGGTGCCGCGGTTGAGCAGCGATACTGCATGATGCAGACGCCAAGACAGATTATTGCAATACCGACCTTTAACCGGCGTGCCGAGCTGACGGCGTGCCTATCCTGCCTCGGTCAGGCGGAGGGACTTGGCGACTGGCGCGTCATTGTCGGAGACGATTGCAGCACAGAATACGACATAGCGGAACTGGTGAAGGGCGTGCCGTTTCCGTGTGAAATCATCGGCAATGACCCAATGTCGGCTGCGATGCAAATAGTGTCTCCCTGTTGCGGACATGCCTTCAGCGGGGTGCCAGCCGTGTTCTGCTTCTCGACAGCGACATGATCGTCTCGAAAGATGCGCTGATTTTCTCGGAGCGGGTATTCGGGCGTACTGACGGGATCCTCAGCCTCTACAATTCCGTCCTGCATGTTGAGGTCGAAAAAACGGACAGCGATCTGGTCCGCAAGAACTCGATCGGTGGAGCGGCCACTGTCTGGGACGCGATGGTTCTTGAAGAGATTACCGAGGGTTTGGAGACCGAAACATTCTGGGACTGGCGGGTTTGCGACAGCGCTTACGAGAAAAACATCCGGCTGTTCGTCGCCCGATGCAGCCGTGCGCAGCACATCGGTATCGGGGGCACCAACAGCCAGCGGTTCGGCGATCTGGAATATGGTGTCGGTTTTGCTGTCGAAACGATCGAACAGGCGGCGGCAATAGCCGAGGCCCATGAGAAGCTGATGCTTTCACAACGCAGATATGTCGAGCGCGTGAAACCGTCGAGACCCGCGCGCTGGCGCATGAGCATTGTCAAACGGTTGCCGCAAAAAAAAGAACCGCCGGGTTTGAAGCCGGCGGCAGTCCTTGGAGTAGACAGGAGAAAACAGTTAGTCCGCGGATTGCTGAACGTGGCGCCAGGCGTAGGAACCGGTGGCACTGGATGGTGTCGCGGAAGGCTGGTAGTGGGCACTGATGCCCGGAAGGCGGCCTTCGGCAAGGCGCCGAATGGCCGTTGCGTTTGATACGGCAAAACTGTCGATACCACAGCGCAGCATCAGCGGCACCTGGTCGATCAGCACGTCGCCGGTGGCGCGCAGCTCGCCGCCGAAGCCGAGGCGCGAGCGCAAGAGCGAGGCCTGCGAATAAGCGCGTCCGTCATTGAAAGCAGGGAACGTGACCGCGATCAGCGCCAGATATTGAAGATGCGGCTCAAGCCGGCTGACATCATCGTCCGGCAAAACGATCACGCCGGTGTTTTCAGGCTGCCGTTCTGCGTCGGAAAGCTCCAGATAGAGATGTAGCGGAACCAGGATTTTGGCATTGGATTCAATGGCCTGCGGTATATTTTCTTCACTGATGATCCGCCAGGGATCGTCGGCAACAAAGCCATCGGTCTTCCATATTTTTGTATCGCTCATTTTTCTTCTTTCCTGGCTCAGGCGGCTTTGAATTTTTCGCCGTAAAGCGCTTCCTTGAACGGAGCCGGACCAACGCGGCGGTAGGCTTCAAGGAAGGTTTCATCCGGATTCTGCCGCAGGCCCATATAGGTCTCGACGATGGTTTCAACGGCGTCCGTAATCTTTTCCGGTTCAAAACCGCGGCCGATGATCTGTCCGATCGAGGTCTGCTCGTCGCCGGATCCGCCAAGCGTGACCTGGTAGAGCTCGGCGCCCTTCTTCTCGACACCGAGAATGCCGATGTGGCCGACATGATGGTGTCCGCAGGCGTTGATGCAGCCCGAAATCTTGATCTTGAGTTCGCCGATCGCGCGCTGGCGCTCGAGTGAGTCGAAGCGTTCGGAGATTTCCTGCGCGACCGGAATGGCGCGGGCATTTGCAAGCGCGCAATAATCAAGGCCCGGGCAGGCAATGATGTCTGTGACGAGGCCGGCATTGGCTGTCGCCAGGCCTGCTTCGAGCAGGGCACGGTAGACGTTTTCCAGATCGGCCATGGCGACGTGCGGCAGAACAAGGTTCTGTTCGTGCGAGACGCGGATTTCGTCATGACCGAATTTTTCGGCCAATTCCGCAACCACTTCCATCTGCGTATCGCTGGCATCGCCCGGAATGCCGCCGATCGGCTTCAGGGAGATCGTTACGACGCTATAGTCCGGATGGCGGTGCGGGGTGACATTCTGATGCACCCAGGAAGCAAAACCGGAATCATTCTTCTTGCCGGCAGCGATCAGCCCCCAGCCTTCGGGCCGGTCCTGCAGTTGGGGCGGTGCGAAATAGGCGGCGATTGCGGCAAGGTCGTATTCCGGCAGCTTGAGGACGGTTTCCTTGAGGTTCTGCCACTCGGCCTCGACCTGACGGGAAAATTCGTATTTGCCGGTCTCATTGACCAGAATCTTGATGCGTGCCTTGTATTTGTTGTCGCGGCGGCCATGCAGGTTGTAAACGCGCATGATCGCCGTTGTGTAGGACAGAAGATCGGCTTCGGGTAGGAAGTTGCGGATCTTCTTGGCGATGATCGGCGTGCGGCCCTGGCCACCACCGACATAGACGGCAAAACCGAGTTCGCCCGCCTCATTGCGCTTGAGATGCAGGCCGATGTCGTGGACCTGGATCGCGGCACGGTCGCGCTCGGCGCCGGTGACGGCGATTTTGAATTTGCGCGGTAGGAAGGAATATTCCGGGTGGTTTGAAGACCACTGGCGCAGGATTTCCGCATAGGGGCGCGGGTCGGCAACCTCGTCGGCGGCGGCGCCGGCAAAATGATCGGCCGATACGTTGCGAATGCAGTTGCCGGATGTCTGGATGGCGTGCATCTCGACCTCGGCCAGTTCGTCAAGAATGTCCGGCGTGTCCGACAGTTTCGGCCAGTTGTACTGGATGTTCTGGCGGGTGGTGAAGTGACCGTAACCCTTGTCATAGTCGCGGGCGATGCGCGCGAGGCGGCGCATCTGCTTGCCGTTCAATGTGCCGTAGGGAATGGCGACGCGCAGCATATAGGCATGCAATTGCAGATAGACACCGTTCATCAGGCGCAGCGGCTTGAAGGCATCCTCGGCGATTTCGCCGGAGAGGCGGCGCTCGACCTGATCGCGATACTGTCCGACACGCTGATGAACAAAGTCGTGGTCGAACTCATCATAACGGTACATGGGTCACTCCTAGGGATGCTGCCCGGATGTTCGAATATCTTTGTGTTTGACCGTCAGGCAGCCGTTGCCTGTCTGAATTCAGCCTGCTTGCCAAGATCGGTGCGGATCGTCGGGCCGGAGGCGCGGATGCGCTCGCGCAAGCGGATCGGGTAGATCTCGCTGTCGATTTCCGTAACGTCAATGAGGGCGATGTCGACGACAACATTGTTGTTGAAGGCTGACTTGCCGGCGTCATCAAGCGCATCGACTGCTTCGGCATGACGTGCAATCAGCGCGGCGTCGATGCTTTCGAGCCACTGGCCATTGGCGCCGAGCCATACTGCTATTCCATCGGCGAGACGGTTTGCTGTGAGTACTTTCATCATGACGGACATCCTTTTTCCCGCTTCAGGCAGCGGTGGTCTGTATGTTCAGGGCCGAGATTGGCGTGGAGTTTTCGAAATTGGCGCCGGCAACGGCATCACCGATAATGACCATGACGGGGCCGCTCAACTGCGTCTGTTTTTCGATTTGCGGCAGCTCCCGCAGCGTGCAGTGGAGCAAAGTGCGGTTCGACTGGCTGGCGTTTTCGACAATGGCGACGGCGGTGTCGTTGGCAAGTCCGGCCTCCATCAGCCTTTGCGCAACCGAGGCTGCAACCATGCGGCCCATGTAGACGGCGATTGATGCGCCAGAGATCGCCAGTTCCGCCCAGTCGGGCAGGACGGTGCTCTTGAGATCGTGTCCGGTGGTAAAAATCAGCGACGAGGCCACGCCGCGCAGGGTCAGCGGCAGTTCAAAATCGGCTGCCGCGGCAAAGGCCGAGGTGATGCCCGGGACGATTTCATAGCCGATTGCGGCGTCGCGCAGCGCAGCCATTTCCTCTGCTGCCCGGCCATAGACCAGGGGATCGCCTGATTTCAGCCGCACGACGCGCTTGCCGTTGCCGGCAAGTTCGACCAGCAGTTCGTTGATCTCGCCTTGCGATTTGGAGTGGCAGCCCTTGCGCTTGCCAACGGAAATGCGCTCGGCATCGCGGCGGCCCATATCGACGATCGCTTCGGGGACCAGGGCATCATACAATATGACATCGGCTTCCATGAGCACGCGCTGGGCACGCAGGGTCAGCAGATCTTCGGCGCCCGGTCCGGCGCCAACCAGCCAGACGTAGCCTTCAGCCTTGCCGGTGTTGTGCAGCAACTGCGTTGCGGCCTGCTGGGCAGCGGCCAAGTCGTGGTTTTCAACCGCCTCGCTGACACGGCCGGAAAAGAAACGGCGCCAGAACTGCCGGCGGGTCGCGCTGCGCGGCAACACCTTGTCTGCAGCGCTGCGGTAGCTCTGTGCAAGTTGGGCAAGGGGGCCGAGCGAGGGCGACAACATCTGATCGATGCGGGCGCGGATCATCTGTGCAAGCACCGGGCCTGCGCCTTCCGTTCCGATGGCGATTGCGACGGGTGCGCGGTTGACGAGCGCAGGGGTGAGGAAATCGCAATAGTCGGGCTGGTCCACGGCGTTGGCCGGAATGCGAAGGCCGCGTGCGTCAGTGACGATGCGGGCATCAAGGTCGGCATCGCCCGTAGCGGCGAAAACAAGCGTAGCGTTGTCGAGCTGCTGCGCTGAATAGGCCGTGCGGACCGCCGGGATGTTTCTGTTGCGAAGAAAGTCGGCAAAGGCCACCTCGGGCGCATCGGCGTAGACAGTTATCGCCGCAGACGTGTTGGCAAGCAGCCGCGTCTTGGCAAAGGCTTCTTCGCCATTGCCAAAGATTGCGACCTTGTTGCCGGCGACGTTGAAGAAGGCCGGGAAGGTCGAAAGTCTGCGGTTGCTGTCCGTCATCGGTATCCCTGAGGGCACAATTGCCCCTTTGCGGGCATTTTCCCGCTTTGGGTGGCCGAATTAAAGAAATGCTATTCTGCCGAAGCCTGCCCGGAGACATTTTTTTGCCCGCCCAAGGTTGCCGAGCGGATCATTTGACTAATCGGGCTCACTTGACAGCCGGCAGAGCCCATCGTTTCCCGCCGTCGGTGATGGTCGACTGCACGCAAGGAAACCGATTTTCCGGGGCGATTTCGTGAGGAAGCCGCCTCGACCGTCGCGATTCAGGCAATCTGCTGAAATTGAACATCTTTTTGCGCCCAATTCAGGAAATCCCGGAACATTGCATTGAAGGTCTGCGGATCCTCAAGGAACGGTGCGTGGCCGGCATTGCCGACATTTTTTGGCGCGCCCGACCAGATGTTTCCATAGGCCAGGGATCGGCAATAGTCGTGATTGATAAAGGGATCGGTCGGGCCGTTGATCATGGCAAACGAGACCGTTCCGTCGCGCATCACCCGCATCTGGCGCGGCCAGTCGACGGTCTTGAGCTTTGCAAAGGCCTGTTCGCGAGCCAGACCGTCAGTTCGCCAGACTGACTGCCGCGCGAGGGGCTCATCCGGCGTATTTTCGCCGATCGTATGGAGGGCGTAGGTGCGCTTTTCGTGTGGCGAATGGAAGCGCTTGCATGCGAGTTCCATGTGCGGTGTCGCAATATATCCGCGCGGCATGTCGTCGGGATATTTGTTGATCGGCGAGGTGCCGCAAATCGCCAGCGCCTTTATGGGGTTCCCCGCGCAGCATATTCCAGTGCAGCATAGCCGCCGAGCGACCAGCCGAAAACGATCGGTGTCTTCAGATCAAGGCTGTCGACCAGGTTTCGGATGATCTCGGCGTAGGCCTCCACAGCATAGTCCTCGTCGGGATTGCCATTTGGCGAAACGCCATGACCGGGCAAATCGAAGGTCACAAGCCGGTATTGCCCGGCAAATTCATCGAACTGACGCCGGAACACCTCCTTGCAGGATGAATTGCCGTGAACGAAGATGATTGTCTGATCGCCGTTGCCGGTATCGCAGACCGAGACCGGGCCGTGCCGGGTTTCGACAAGATGGTCTTTCACGCCCATGGCTTCCTGGCGCAAAGAGGCCTGAAATCGCCTGC
The DNA here is from genome assembly GCA_024244645.1 of Hyphomicrobiales bacterium. Classification (GTDB taxonomy): domain Bacteria; phylum Pseudomonadota; class Alphaproteobacteria; order Rhizobiales; family Rhizobiaceae; genus Hoeflea_A. The sequence goes on along the minus strand of JAAEOH010000319.1, from coordinate 26,738 downwards.
GCCAGGCGGCGGTGACATTGGTTCTGAGGCGTGTGCCAAGTCCCCATATCTCCTGCATGGCCGCATAAAGGCCGCCCGGATAAACAACAACGACGGCGATGATCATCGCCGCGATGATGATGCTGCGCGAGGCGCCATAGTCTGCAAGGATTTCGGCAAAGGCGGTTATGACAACCGCCGCAATCAACGGTCCCCAGATTGTCGAGATGCCGCCAAGCAGCAGGATCGACAGGGTGATCGTCAGAAAGCCGAGGCCGAAGACATCGGGCGATGCGATGCGCAGATAGGCACCGTAAAATGCGCCTGCGAGACCGGGGAAAATGGCCGAGGCGCACAGGGTTAAAAGACGGATCCGCCCTTCCGAAACGCCCCGCGAAATGGCGTAGTACTTGTTGTCGCGCAGCGCCTTGATGGCGCGTCCGAGAGCGGAGCGTTCGAGCTTGTACAAAAAGACGGTGGAGAAGACGACCAGCAGGAGAGACAGGTAATAGTAGCCGATGCGGCCGTCGCTGGATAAGCGGTAGCCGACGATTTCAAGGCGCGGGATCAGCACCATGCCGCTTGTTCCGCCGGTAAAGTCACCCTGGCTGACGACAAGCTGGAACAGCAATTGCGCCGCTGCGATGGTCACCAGGATGACGTAAATCCCTTCCAGGCGCAGAACCGGAATGGCGAGCAGTGCTGCAAATGCAATGGCAAGGACAGGCGCCAGCAACAGCGCCAGCCACGGGTCCAGACCGATGATCTTGGCGGCAATGCCGTATGTGTAGAGGCCGATTGCGAAGAATGCGATATGGGCGAAATTGACGATACCGCCATAACCCAGCGACAGGTCCCAGTTGGAGGCAAGAATGGCGTAGACGAAGATCAGAATGAGGATATGGCGAATATGGGTTTCGGTGAAAAAGAACGGCAGGGCAGCGGCGATACACAGCGCAATCACAACGGGCCAGAAGCCGTTTGTCCGTTGAAAGGAAGGCGCGTATTTCATTGTATCGGCCCGCCTACAAGGTTCTGGTCCGGCGGCCGAACAGGCCTTCCGGCTTGATCAGAAGCACGATGATCATCATGGCGAACAGCACCGCCGGCGCCCAGTAAAGAACGAGGAAATAGGCCGAAAAGGCCTCCGCCAGTCCGACGATGAACGCGGCATAGATGGGGCTGGTAAACCGGGTCACACCGCCGAGGATGACGACGATCAGCGATTTCATCAGCGGGTCGGTGCCGACGGTCGGGCTGATGAAACGGAGCGATCCGACAAACACGCCGGCAAGCGCGGCGGTTGCCGCGGAAAGGCCGATGGTCATCGCAACAAGCCGCGACACGTTGAAACCCATGAGTTCAGCCGCTTCTCGGTTCTGTGCGACAGCCCGCAGCGCCCGTCCTGCCGTTGTCCTGCGAAGGAAAAGGGCCAATGCCAGCAGCGCGGCCAGTGCGATGGCCAGAATGACAAAGTCATGAATCCCGATTGCAGTACCGAGAAACTCGATATTGCCGGTAAACGGCGGCGCGATCTGCTTGTCCCTCGGTCCCCAGGAAAGCAGGATGGCATTTTCCATGATCGATGCGGCGGCGAGCGTGGTGATCACCGCGAGCAGAACCAGATTGGCGTGGAGTTCAAACGGTTTGACCAGCACATAATGCATGGCGAAACCGAGACAGAACATGATCGCCACGGACACGCCGGCGCCGAGCAGGAAACCGGCGCCGCCCGTCGTGTATTGCGTCACCTGCCAGGCGATATAGGCACCCAAAGCGATCATTGCGCCGTGGGCGAAATTGAAGACGCCAAGCGTCGTCCAGACAACCGCGAGTCCGGATGCCATCAGTGCGTAGAGCCCACCGAGCACAAGGCCCGACGCAAGAAGGAACGCGAACGTTTCGAGCGTCATTAGTGCGCCTCTCCGAACATCATCGTCATGACTTCCTCGTGCGACGGCATGGCGCTGCCATCGATCTCGCGGGTGATGGCGCCATGATCGAACAGGTAAAGCCGATCGACGAGGCTGGTGAGGAATTCAACATTCTGATCAACCACGATGAGCGGCACGTTCTCGGCCCGGATTTTTGCAATCGCCTCGCACAATTCGATCCGCAGTTTTGGCGACAGACCAAGCGTTGGCTCGTCAAGAATCAACAGGCGCGGCAGCGCCAGAAGCCCGGCCGCGATGGAGACCATCTGCCGTTCGCCGCCCGACAGGAAACGGATTTTCGAGTGCCAACGCTCGCGAAGGCGCGGGAAGACCGCGTCAACAAGGTCGCGCATCTGCGCAGCGCCGCCCCTTCCACGGGCGGCCTGCGGGGCAATGTCGAGCACTTCTTCTACGGTCATCTCGGGAAACAGAAGATTGCCCTGCATCACATAGATGAGACCTTGCCGCACGACACTTTCCGCGCTGATGCGGCGCCTGCGGAAGAGATCGTAATTGAGGTGCCTCGATGTGCGCGGCCGCATCTTGCCTTCCGTATTGAGCCGTTCGCCTGCAAAGAAGATATCGCCGTCCCTCGGATCGATCAGTCCGGCGACGGTTTTCAATAATGTCGTTTTGCCGTGTCCGTTCGGTCCGAACAGTCCGACCGCCTCATTGTTGCCAACCGTCATATCGACACCGCGAAAGACCGAGACCGGCGGGTAGCCGCCGCTGAGGCCTCGCAACTCGAGAAGCGGCGCGCTCATGCCGGCTGTCCGAGATAGGCTTCGACGACTGCCGGATTGCGCGTCACCTCGGCCGGATCGCCAAGGGCGATAATGTTGCCCTGTTCCATCACGAGAAGCCGGTTCGACACCGACATCAACAGCGGCAATACATGTTCGATCAGCATGATCGTCATGCCCATGGCGTTCAGCTCCGACACCGTTTCACGTACCCAGCCGATCTCACTTTCCACCAGCGAGGAGGCGGGCTCGTCGAGCAGCAGCAATTTGGGGTTCTGGGCCACCGCGGTCGTCATCATCAGCTGTTTTTGGTAAAACACCGGCAGTGTGGCAGCAGGCAGATTGTGAAAGTTGCGGGGAAAGCCGACCAGCTCCGACGCCTCGTCCGCCATCCGCTCGGCTTGCCTGCCGCGAGCGCCGGATGTCTGTTCTATCGCCACCAGTATGTTGTCGACGCAGCTCATTGATTGAAACACCGCCTCGCGCTGGAAAGTGCGGATGAGGCCGAGCTTTGCGATGCGATGATCGGACTGGCCATCGATTCGCTCACCGTCGAAAGTGATTTCGCCCCGGTCCGCACCGAATGGTATGCGGCTGATCAGATTGAAAAGCGTCGATTTGCTGGACCCGTTGGGCCCGGCAATCCCGAGGATTTCACCTTCCATCACGTCAAAGGAAAGGTCGTTCACCGCAACCAGTGCGCCGAAGGATTTGGTCAGATTCCTGACTGCCAGCAGTGGTGTCACGCTCGAAGGTCCGCGGGCTCTATTCAGACATCCAGCCCGGTTTCTTGAACTCACCCGACTTGTACTTGTCCGGGCTGATCATGACGCCGCCGCCATCCTGGATCTGGAAAAATGTCACCGGTACATGATCAATGCCCTGCCTGGCGACATGGGTTGCCGGATCGAACTCAAGAAAGCCCGATGTGACCGGCCGCTTGGTTTCGACAATGGCCTTGCCGACCGCGTCGTGGTCGGTCGGATCCCCGACTTTATCCAGCGCTTCGAAATAAACGGTCGCCATTTCATAAAGTCCGGTACCGTAGGCACCCGACGCGACGCCATATTCGTCCTTGTATTTTTTGGCGACCTCCTGGCCGCGCGGCCAGGCATCGACGTCAAGCGTGGCGCCGATGGCGTTGTAGAGGATGCCGTCGGAATTTTCCTTTGTCAGTTCGACAAATTCAGGAACAAGCGGCGCGTATTGCAGGAAGACAACCGAGTCCGTCGGATCCTCGCGGAACTGGTTGGTGAACAATGCCGCATTGGACGGAATATAGTCGGTGTTGATGACGACGTCCGGCGGGTTTTCCCGGACCTTGGCGAGGATCGGACGCCAGTCGCCCACTGGTCCGAAGGGCACGAGTTCGTCGACAGTTACGGTCCAGCCGGCGTCGCCAAAGGCGGATTTCATGCCTTCCGATATGGTCTTGGAATAGGGATTGTCGGAGGAAATGATCGCGACGGTCTTGTTGTCGAGGGGAAAATGACCTGCCGCCAAAAGCGCCTCGATCGTCGGCGTGACGTCGGTTTCATACCCCTTGAAATCGGCGGTGAAGGACCAGCAGCAATCATAGGCCGAGGGATCGCCGGAGACGATGCCGGCAAATTGCGGCGATGGTCCTGCGGCGATGTAGGGCATGTTGGCTTCGGCCATCAGTTCAACTTCGAACATCGAAAGACTTGCATAACCGGTCAGGATGATATGCACGCCTTCGGTTCCCAGCAGCCGTTCGACGGCGGATGTGACATTGGCGGCCGAATGATCGACGACATCCGCCGTAACGATCTCGAATGTGTGACCGGCGATGCCGCCGTTGGCGTTTGCTTCCTTGGCGGCGAGCCGGGCTCCGCGCACGAACTCCTCGCCATCCGAGGCCGTCGGCCCGGTCAGCGGTGCTAGCACGCCGATCTTTACAAGGTCGGCCATGGCCGCGCTTGTGGTCAGGGCGCAAATGGCCGTGCCTATCGCCAAAATTCGTGAATATCTGCCCATGTCTATGCCTCCCGATTGAATGCCTGTGATCTCGGTCACGGCCGTCCGGCAAGGCTACAATCGCGCTTTACCGGAGTTCAATTGCAAAGGTTTGCCAAAATCGAGCCGCCGGGTGTAGTTTGGGCCCGGTCTGCAGGGTGGAAACCGGCTTTCGGGCTCGATGGTCGGAGCCGGTCAACCCGTACGACCGAGAGGAAGGGTTATGCCCAACGGAATGAGCGCGATGATGCACTGGCTTGAAGAAAGCAGTTATCGCGAACACGACGACGCCACGGACATTGATGGGCGCATGGATGCGCTCGCCCGTGACCTCGGACTGGACTATTTTTCCTATCTGGTGCTCAACCCGCCGCACAACACCGCCTTCGAAATCGAAAGAACGTTCAGAACCAGTTATCCGGACGAATGGATCGGCAGATATATGGCGTTGCGCTATTTCGAGGTCGATCCGGTGGCCGATCTGGCAAAACGCATGAGCCGCCCGTTCTACTGGGGACAGGGCCGGTTTCTGAGACGCTTCAAGAAGCCGCAAAGACGGGTTTTCGATGAGGCAAAATCCTTCGATATCACCTACGGCCTTGCCATTCCGGTGCGCGGTCCCGAAGGTGAGCTGGCGGTATTCAACGTGGTTTCCTCAAACAAGCTGCACCTCTTCGAGGTGACACGCGAGGAACACAGCCGGCTGTTTTCGGCCGCCTTCGACACACATGATCTGGTGATGAAGGAGCAGGCGGAGGCGCAGTTGAGCGGCCTTGAAACGGTCGAACTGTCCATCCGTGAGCGCGAATGTCTTTCCTGGACTTTGGAAGGCAAGACAGCCGAGGACATTGCCGTGATCCTGGGGCTTTCCGTATCGACCGTGAACCACCACGCGTCGACGGCGACACGCAAACTGGACGGCCTCAACAAACACCATGCGGCCGTCAAGGCGCTGCGCAACGGGCTGATACACTACGGCGTGGCCTCAATTCACGACCGTATGTCCACTTTGTGCCAATATTCGCCCCATGCCGAAATTCGGAGGGCCGGGAATTTCACCCCAAGGATGGATTTTGAGTTAGACGACTTTCACCCTATTTCCACGCGATCATTTCCGAGCGGCTTTTGAAAGGCTCCGTTCGCTCCAGCGCATCCAGCATCCATGCGGCGACGTCACTTCTCGAAATCTTCGAAGACAGTCCGCACCGTTCGACAATTCTCGCACGATTGGTTGGCTCGCCGTCCACCAACCGCACCGGTTGAACAGCCAGGCTGTCGAGCCCACTGTTTTTATAGACCTCCTCCATGTTTTGCGAATCCCGAAGGGTTATCGAGGGGTTGCTTGTGCAAAAGAGAAGTCTGGTAATTGAATCAACCTTCTCCCTGCCATCGCCCGCGCCCGCAGCACTGATTGCTACCACGCGCTCGACAGCGTGCTTTTTCATGGCATTTACAATGCTCTGAGCACTGGCAGCGGAGAAATCAGTGGATGACATCAAGGGCGACCAGGGATTGGATGCTGATTTCCGCCTAATTCCGAGGCAGGATAGGACAGATCTTTTCCTTCCATTGCGTGCTCAAGCGCAGCCGCGTCCAGAACATCACCCTAAATGATCTCAAGCCCGTCGCGTTCCTGAATGTTTTCTTTCGAGCGCACAAGAGCAGTTACGTGATGGCCACGCTCCGTCGCAATCTGAATCCCCCACCGGCCGGTCGCTCCCGACGCGCCGAGAACCAGTACGTTCTTATGTTTCATCCCTGATGCCCCTCAAATATCGCTATTATTGGATCGCATCGCTACCACAATAGCAATATTCAGTTCACTCTCTCCGCGGTAGTGGCACGCACATGTCTGCAAACGTGGTGGGTTCAACTGACGGGCGATTGCGCTCAGCTATGCCTGGGAATGCACTGACTAATTGATTCCTCGCGGCAGATACTGCCGCAGCAGACGGTTGGTATTTTCGTTTGACCCGTGTTGCCAAGGCGATTTTGGATCGCAAAAATAAACCTCGACATCTGTTGCCATAGTCAGGCGCGGATGATCGGCATTCGCGCTGGCGCAATTGAGCAACGAGACATTCTCGTTCCAAAAAGGCAGTTTTGGAGTATTTCGGCGGTAAATTAGCTGAAAAACATCCCCGGAATAGTGGCCATTGAGCGGCAATAACCTGGTCCGCGATGTTTCCGAGCCGTCATCTGTATTTTGGTATCGAAATCTAAAACACAGCTGTCAGTTAATGACCGCTCCGAGCGGTCATATTGTCGGTGGCATGAGAGTGGATATGCGGTGTCCTCTTATTTATGTTGCACTGCATCAGCCAGGCAAAGCACGGCTGACAATGGCATCCAAATCGCAGTGTTTCAGCAATGTGCCAAGGGCCCCTCGATAGTGCGAACCCAGACGCGAGCTGCAGAAGGCTTCGCCCATTTCCGCAGGTGCATGCCGGGTCAATAGCGCACCCTGCAGGGCGAGGGCCATCATCTCGGTGACCGCGCGCATCCGGCCCTCGATGCCCGCTGGATCATCCAGTTCCTCGCGCAAATCGTCAATCATGCGGTCGAGATTGGTGTCGTTGCCACGCGCTAGCTCCAACTCAGCCATAAAAGCAGGTATGGCCTCTGGCTCGCGTGTCATGGCTCGCAACACGTCAAGGCACACGACATTGCCCGAACCCTCCCAAATCGAGTTGAGGGGTGCCTCGCGATACAGGCGTGGCATTATGCTTTCCTCGACATAGCCTGGACCGCCATGGCACTCCAGCGCCTCGGCCACCAGAAACGGGCAGCGCTTGGTGTTCCAGTATTTGGCTACCGCCGTTCCTATCCTCGCCAACGCCGCCTCGGCCGGGTTGCCTGTCTGATCCATCGCGCTGGCCACCCGCAAGCCCAGCGCCAATGCGCTTTCAACCTCGATGGCCATATCGGCCAGAACATTTTGCATCAGCGGCTGCTGGATCAGGCGTTTTTGAAATGTGCTGCGGTGGGAAGTGTGGTGCAGGGCCTGCACCAGCGCCTGCCGCATGATCCCCGCGGACGACATTGCACAGTAGAGCCGGTTCCCCGTCACCATCTCGATGATAGTGCGTATGCCGCGGCCTTCCTCACCAATCATCACGCCAAATGTGTCCTGAAACTCCATCTCGGAAGATGCGTTGGAGCGGTTGCCAAGCTTGTCCTTGAGCCTCTGGATAAAGAGATTATTGCGACTGCCATCGGGCCGCCAACGTGGTACGAGGAAACACGAAATGCCCTTGTCGCCGGTATGCGCCAGCACAAGGAAGGCATCGCACATTGGAGCCGAACAGAAGAATTTGTGTCCGGTCAGCAGATACTCCGCGCCGATTCCGTTTGCAGAGCCCATGGGTGTGGCAACCGTCGAATTGGTCCGCACGTCTGAACCACCCTGTTTCTCGGTCATGAACATGCCCACCATCGCACCGGTTTTCTCGGTCACCGGAATGTCGCGCCGGTCATATTCGGTGGACAGGATGCGAGGCATCCATTCTGCTTCAACCTGTGGCGTTGTGCGCAAGCTTGGCACGACCGAATATGCCATAGCCATCGGGCACATTGCGCCACCTTCAGGTTGGCTGAACATGTAGGTCAGAACCGACTGGCCAACGTGACCAGCCTTGCCTTCATAATGCCAGGCGAAGTTGTGAACCTTGTTGGATATCATCAGTTGCATCAGATCATGGTAGGCGGGATGGAATTCGACCTGATTGATGCGCATGCCATTGCGGTCGAAGGCGCGAAGTTCAGGTTCGTGCCGATTGGCTTGGTTGGCCAGGTCGAAGGTTTTTTCCGATCCAGCAGATTTTCCGGCACGGCCCAGATGTGGCGTGTGATCGTGCCCTCCCAGCAGTCCGGTCCATTGTCGCAACGCCCGGTCATTCTTCCACAGATTCTGATCATCCATATACGGAGGCATGTTGAACACATCATGGGTGGGCAGTTCTGAGATCGGGTTTCTCGGCTTCATGACGGCTCCTCCGGGCAAAAAAATTAGAATTTACAGGCGCCCACTGCAAATCTGCAAGGCTTCTGTCAGGTCCCCAATTCACGTATGACAATCATCGGCACTACGCATCAGTTCGCAATGGGTCACGCATGGAATATCGAAACCGAACGAATACACCGCCTCGAGACGTTCCGGGACACGGTCGAACTCAAGTTGTATCTGATGATGGGCACCGCTGAAAAATACAGGAAGGACATCGACCAGATCGCCGAACCGGAGTGCCACTATTTCCGTGGTCTCGTCGCCTGGGCGATCCGGCCAATAAGCGATTCACGCACCTTCCGGCCACCACGACCGCTTTAACGGATAACGTGCACTGCACATTGGGCATGGCGCACCACTCTGGCAGCGGTCGAACCAAGGAAGTAATCCTCAATTCCCGGCCTATGCGAAGCCATAATGATGCAGTCGATTTCGTGCTCGTTGGCATAATCAACAATGAAGCGTCCCGCATGCCCGGACTCGAGGTGAGTCGACGCTCCCGGCAAGGCCGCAGCGGACTCTTTCAAGGCCTTCTCAGCCTCATGGCGCGACTTTGCAAGAACGTCATCGGGCAATTGCGTTGCGACAAAGCTCGGTATCGTCTCCATGACGTGCAGAACGGCGAATTTGGCGCCTTCATCCGCCAGCGCACGCGCCACAAGATAGGATGCTTGTGTGTCGTGAACTTCATCAATGAGGACGGGTACGAGGATGTTTTTGTACATGGCCTGGACTCCCGCTGACAAGTTTGAAGTATATGTCTATTTGCTTATCTCACATACTGACGCCATCTTCTTTGACTTGGCTCAAACGGTCCTGTCACACCCACACCACGTCCACTGTCTTGAACCAAGGCCAACGTGCCGGCGTGGGTGCGAAAGAATGATCACGGTTTAGCTCCTGCGATGCGTTCCGAACTGTCCGTAAACCTGCCTATCGATCCAGTGCCTCCTTCAGCTCCCGTTTCAGGTTCCCGAGTTGCGTTCCTGCGTCAGCCGGACCTGGGCAATTCAGGCTCTGGCGATATCGAAAGCCGAAAACAACTCTGCGGCAGACGGCACCTTGTCGGAAACTTGCAAGGCCATCCTGCGTCTGCTGGGGCGGACTCCTTGCGAAGCCGAATCGACCGTCCAGGTAACGCTGATCAACGCCATGGGAAGATAAGCAGGTTTCAGTGCAGGTGCTCTTTCGGCTGAAACGGGTGAATGGCGCCACAAGGTGCTTGCCGGAGCCGGGTGTGCCCTTTGCTTCAAAATACTGAGCGCCCAAAGGCCTGACGGTCACTGCGTCAGCGCCAATATGTCGTCAAACAGATCGTCCCATTCCTTTTTGCTGAAATCGGTCAGGCCGAGTGAGCGCAGCATGAAGACGCCCTCGATTGCGAGCACAGCGACACGCAGGCGCCGTCCCTGTTCGGTCTTCAGGTCCAGCTTGCTGAAATAGTTTCTGTACCATTGCCGCGCCTTGATCCGGTGCGCTTCGGTTTGCGCCAGCAAAAGCAGCATGGCCGCGTTGCGCAATTGTCGTTCGGACATGTCTTTTTGAACTGCGGTGACATAGGCCTTTACCTCGCCGTGGCCTGACTGGTCATCGCCACGCTGCGCGGCGAGCTGTGCGTCGAAATCCTGGTCCCAGCGATCGAACATGGCGTCGATCAGCGCATCACGGGTTCCGAAACTTGATTGCACGCCACCCTTGGAAATGCCGGCCTCCCGCGCGACTGCGCCGATCGAGAGTGCCGAGGGGCCGTTAGCGCGAACCACGGTCTCCGCAGCATCCAGCACCTCATTGCGATCGATCGTCCTTTTTCTGCCCATGTCGCAGTGCTCATTTTTTTGAATACGATCGCATTTTACTATTGCGTTTTTAATAATACGATCGTATTTGAAAACTCAATAAACCCGAAAACTCCAGCAACTGCCAAGCTCACAGGAGCCGTCAATGCCTAACAATAATAAGTGGCTCATACTAGCCATCGTCTCATCGGCGCTTTTGATGATCGTCATGGATCTGACGATCCTCTATACGGCGCTGCCGAGCCTTACCTATGCGCTCGGTGCCAGCGCTTCGCAAAAGCTGTGGATCGTCAACGCCTATTCGCTGGTGATTGCCGGTGTATTGCCGACGTTTGGTGCGCTTGGTGACCGGTGGGGTCACCGCAATATCTTTCTCGCCGGCCTAGTCGTCTTTGGCGCTGCCTCACTGCTTTCCGCCTATGCACCCAACCCGGAGATGCTGATTGCCGGGCGGGTGGTCCTTGCACTGGGCGGCGGCATGATGATGCCGGCGACACTCTCTATCATTCGGCTCACCTTTACAGACGCGCGCGAACAGGCGATGGCAATCGGCATATGGTCGGCGGTTGCGGCTGGCGGCGCTGCGGCCGGGCCGATTATCGGCGGTGTGCTGCTTGAGTATTTCTGGTGGGGATCGGTGTTCCTCGTCAATGTTCCCATCGTGTTGGTCGCATTGGTGGTTGCAGCCCTTTGCGTGACCAACAAACAGCAACGCAGCCACCGTCCGCTGGACTGGCGTGGTTCGCTCGAAATCATGGTCGGGATCATTGCGACCGTTTTTGCTTTCAAGGAGCTGGTCAAGCGCGATCCGTCGTTCGGGATCGCGGTTCTGGCGGGTTTTCTGGGTGTCCTCACGCTGGTGCTGTTCGCCCGGCGGCAGATGCGGATGGCAGATCCGATGATCGATTTCAGCCTGTTTCACAATGGGCGTTTTTCATCGGGAATCCTGATCGCCTTTATTACATCGGCGTCCGTCGCGGGATTTGAACTTGTTTTCAGCCAGCGGCTGCAGCTGGTCGACGGGTTCTCGCCGCTCGAAGCCGGCCTCTATATCCTGCCGGTTCCGCTCGCCGCCCTTGCTGCCGGCCCGGTGGCGGGCGCCCTGATCCCGAGGCGGGGTCCTGAGCCGCTGATGTGGGGCGGCACGCTGGCGGGCGGGCTTGGTCTGGCGGCCTGCCTGGCTGCATTCGACACCCATCAGGGCCTCGCGATTGCCGCTCTGATGGTCGTCGGGTTTGGCATTGGCGTTGCCATGACGGCGGCGTCGAGTGCGGTGATCAACGGCGCTCCGGTGCGGCGAACCGGCATGGCGGCCTCGACGGAATCGGTTGCCTTCGACATGGGTGCGGGGATCGGGGTTGCCGTCTTCGGCGGGCTGATGTCTGCCGCCTATTCGCTGTCATTTGCATTGCCGCAGGGCGTTCAGCTCCCTGCCGTTGCCCGCGATAGCCTCGAGGAAGCGCTGACGGCAGCGCGTTCGCTTTCACCAGCCAATCATCAAATAGTTGAAATTGCTGCAAAAAAGGGATTTTCTGAAGCCTTCGTATTTGTGACTGCCATTGTTTCGTGTGTCTTGGTCGCAACCGCGATTGCCATCTACCGGAAATCGCGGGCGATGCGGTTCAGCCACGTGCCGGCTGAATGAGGATGATTGTCCGGTCGACAAAAGACGCGATCATCGTTTGACGCCGGTCAAAATATGGTTGAACGTCCGGTAGTATGATGGCGAACAAACAGAATGATAAGGATGCCGGCACATGGTTTTTGACGATCTGATCACCCGCATAAACATGCTCTTCGTTGAAATGGAGAACCAGCCGGAGGACGCAACGCAGCTGCTGGAGCAAATTCGCCTCGAGCTGAATACAATGAAAGCAACCGGACAACCGTTGCCGGAGGATCTGGTCAGACTTGAAGAGCGGCTGGAAATGGAGTTCGCAGCCCAGGCAAAAAAAGGCGGGTCCTGACCGGCTGTATGCCTGAATAGGCTTTCAACAACGGATGCCAGATCCACGGTTCCCACGGCTGACTGCTATGGCAAGTGCAGACCGGCTGTTGCTCGTCGAGCTGTGTGTCATTCTCGCGGCGCCGCCGCTTCTTGCCCATGGTGCCAATCGGCAATTGCATTTCCCTGCACTGTTCGTGCTGGCCGGCTACTGCCTTTGGCGTCTGTCGCGGGCGGGAGCCCTGCGGACGTATGTGCGATTTGACTGGCCCGCCTGCAGCACAGCTTTGCCGGGCATTTTGTTGCGGTCCTGCATCGCCTGGCTGGCGATCCTCGGGCTCGTTCTGTGGCTCTATCCGGGCCGGCTGTTGTGCCTTCCGCTCAACAGTACCCTGATCATGGCCGGTGTGGCAATTGGATATACGTTCATTTCTGTGCTGCCCCAGGAGTTTGTATTCCGATGTTACGCAGGATGGCGGCTTGACAGTATGAGAGTTTCGTTTCTTCCGACCATGTTGATATCGGCAATCCTTTTCGGATGGGTGCACATCCTGTTCGGAGCGTGGCTTTCGGTCGGCTTGAGCTTTGCAGCGGGGCTGGCGTTTTATCGCACCTATCGAAATAGCCGCTCCATTGCCGCGGTCTGGGTCGAGCACAGCCTTTATGGCCTCGGCGTCATTGTCCTAGGTCTCGATCCGCTGTTTTATCAGGGTGATTTTTTCGAAACGTTTGTACCGGCCTGCGCCGGTAACGGTTGAGACTGCGTAGCGTTTGTGCGGACAAGCGGTTTCAGGCAGCCACTTCTTCCAGCTTGACCTCGTAACCCCACAGGGTTTCGATATGAGCCATGGTCGCCTGTTTTAGCTCCTTGTCGAGCGGAACGCCGTTGCGCTTGACGTGCTGGAGTTTCAGGCAGCGGTCTCCCAGAAGGTCAACGTCGACCACCTGGATAAAGGGCTCCTGCGATCCCAGATCGTAATTCTGCGCGAAGACTTCACGGATGCGGGGGAAGCCGCGCTCGTCGTGGATGCCGGTGACCAGATAAAAGGGGTCATCCGAATTGTCCGACAGGGCGAACATGCGGAACTGGCGGATCACGCTGGGGCTCAAAAACTGCTCGATGAAGGATTCGTCGCGATAGTTGGCCCAGGCTTCGATGAGCACGTTACGCCAGTCCTTGCAGCCGGCAATATCGGGGAACCATTCGCGGTCTTCCTCCGTCGGTTCCTCGCAGATGCGCATGATATCGCGCATCATTGCGTAGCCGAGCGCATAGGGGTTGATGCCGCTGAAACGGGGATTGTCGAATTCCGGCTGAAAAACCACATTGGTGTGGCTGTGCAGAATTTCCAGCAGTGCGCCGTCGCTGATCAGGTTCTTCTGGTGCAGGGCATTGACGATGTGAAAATGCACAAAGGTGGCGCAGCCCTCGTTCATCAGCTTGGTCTGTTTCTGCGGATAGAAATACTGGGAGATGTTGCGGATGATGCGCAACACTTCACGCTGCCATGGCCTCAGAACAGGGCTGTAATGTTCGAGGAAATAAAGAAGGTTTTCCTCCGGCAGATGCAATTCGCGTTTGCGTTCGCGCACTTCTGCATCGGCCTTGGCCGACAGCGGCGAGCCCGGCAAGGTGCTCCATAGGTAATTGACCGCGCGCTCCTCATGCTCGCGCCTGTCCTTCTGGCGCTCCTGCTCTTCCCGCAGCGAAGGCTGGCGCGGGCGGCGGTAGCGGAAAACGCCGTGCGGCATGAGTGCGTGGGCGGCGTCGAGCAGAGCCTCCACCTGCGCGACACCGTTGTGCTCTTCGCACTGGGTGATGAAATGTCTGGCATATTCCAGATAATCGAGAATGCCGGCCGCGTCGGTCCACTGCCGGAACAGATGGTTGGTTTTGAAGAAATGGTTGTGACCGAAGGCAGCGTGCGCCATGACCAGCGTCTGCATCGCCATGGTGTTTTCTTCCATGCAATAGCTGATGCAGGGATCGGAATTGATGACGATTTCATAAGCGAGGCCCATCGCGCCCTTGCGATAGTGCCGCTCGTTGGAAACAAAATGTTTGCCGAACGACCAGTGCCGGTACATCAGCGGCATGCCGATCGAAGAATAGGCGTCGAGCATCTGCTCGGATGAAATGATCTCGATCTGGTTGGTATAGAAATCCAGTTTGAGATCTTCACGTGCCACGGTCTCGATCGAGTCGTAAACGGTTCTGAGCGTGTCGAACGTCCAGTCGGCACCTTCAAACAACGGTTCGGTTTTCTTTTTGCGCGCTGCTCTAGCCACTGCCACCATCCGCAAATTTCTTGGCAAACAACTCCCGGAAGACCGGATAGATATCGGCGGGCCGGGCGATCCGCTTCATTGCAAAGTTCGGCCAGCGAGCGGCAACGCGGCGATACTCCCGCCACAATTCGATGCCGTTTTCCTCGCTGCTGAGAAATTCGGCTTCAGCCTCGTCGACGATTTCGACATAGGCAAAGTACTGACAGTTTTTCATCAGCTCCTCATTGAGCAGCGTGACGCATTTTTTGGAATCGCCGGAGTAGTTCTCACCGTCAGAAGCCTGGGCGATATAGATATTCCACTCGGAAGGCGAATAGCGCTCCTCGATCAGCCGCCCGGCCTCGATAAGCGCCGTGCTGACGACAGTGCCGCCGGTTTCCTTGGCGTAGAAGAATGTTTCCTCGTCGACCTCCTGGGCATTGTGGGTATGGCGGACGAACACCAGATCGATGGATTCGTAGCGGCGGCTCAAAAACAGATGCAGAAGGACAAAGAAACGCTTCGCCAGATCCTTTTCGCGCTCGCCCATGGAGGCCGACACGTCCATCAGACAGAACATGACGGCGTGTTCGCGCGGTTCGGGCCGCTGTTCGAAATAATTGTAACGTACGTCGAGCGGGTCGATATAGGAGATGACACGCTGGCGGCGCATCAGCTGCTCAAGCATTTCATGAAGCATTGCCAGTTCGGTGCGCTGCTCAAGCGACGGCGACGAGACCGCTTCCAGCCTGAAAATTTCTTCGCGCAGTTCGCGCACTTCAGCGTCCTTAGGCCGTTTCAGCGCCATACGCCTGCCGAGGGAATTGCGCATGGTCCGCTCGACATTGATGTTGGTAGGCGAGCCGGTGATCGAAAACCCGGCCCTGTGGGGTCTCTTCACCTCAATCTGTTTGAGGCCACGTTTGACGAGGTTGGGCAACTCCATGTCTTCGAAGAAGAGATCGAGAAACTCCTCGCGCGACAACACGAAGAGAAAGTCATCCTCGCCCTCGCCGGTATCCGTCCCGGTCTTTCCGCCCCCGCCGGCTCCACCGGCGGGCGGTTTTTTGATCTTGTCTCCGGTGTTGAAGGACTTGTTGCCAGTGGATGTATATTCGCGGCGACCGGCCTTCGTGGAATGGCGAAACGACGGTTCGGAAATGCTGCCCGAGGGTACGATGACGTTTTCACCGCGATCCGCATCGGCAATGCCGCGTTCACGAACGGCCTCATCCACGGATCTTTTGACATGCGAACGGACGCGCTTGACAAACCGCCGCCTGTTGCCGAGGCTCTTGTCTTTCGGGTTCAAGCGACGGTCGACGAAATGCCCCATGGGATTAGACCCTTTCCATCAAGCAAGGCATGGGTCTACCCGGCCTTGTTGACCCGCATGTACCATTCGACCAGCCGGCGCACCTGACGTTTGGTGTAGCCGCGCTCAATCATGCGGTCGACAAATTCGTGATGCTTGGCATCAGCCTCTTTGTCACGCTTGGCGCCGAAGCTGATGACCGGAAGAAGGTCTTCCACCTGACCGAACATGCGTTTTTCGATCACGCGGCGCAGCTTCTTGTATTTGCGCCAGTCGGGGTTCTTTCCCTGATTTTCAGCGCGGGCGCGAAGCACGAATTTGACGACTTCGTTGCGGAAATCCTTCGGATTGGCGATGCCTGCGGGTTTTTCGATCTTTGCCAGCTCCTGATCGAGGATTTCGCGGTCGAACATCTGACCGGTATCGGGATCCTTGTAGTCGTGTTCCTCGATCCAGGCATCCGCATAGGCAATATAGCGGTCAAACAGGTTCTGCCCGTAGTCGGAGTAGGATTCGAGATAGGCTTTCTGGATTTCGTGGCCGATGAACTCCGCATAACGCGGCGTCAGTTCGGCCTTGAGGAATTCCAGATAGCGTCCCTCGATATCGTCGTTGAACTGTTCGCGTTTGATCGCCTGCTCGAGCACATACATGAGGTGCACCGGATCGGCTGCAATCTCTTCCGTGTCGTGATTGAAGGTTTCCGACAGCACCTTGAAGGCAAACCGGGTCGATGTTCCGGTCATGCCCTCGTCGACGCCGGCGACGTCGCGGTATTCCTGCAGCGATTTGGCGTTGGGATCGGTGTCCTTCAGCGTCTCGCCGTCGTAGATGCGCAGCTTGGAGTGCAGCGTTGAATTCTCATGCTCATGCAGGCGTGACAGCACCGAGAACCGGGCCATCATATGGAGCGTTTCCGGGGCGCACTGGGCATCCCGCAAGGCGCTTTCGCGCAGCAGTTTTGCGTAGATTTCAGATTCTTCGGTCGCACTCAGGCAATAGGGCACCTTGACCACCGAGATACGGTCGAGGAAGGCCTCATTGTTCTTGTTGTTTCTGAACTGCTGCCACTCGGCCTCGTTGGAGTGAGCGACGATGATACCCTGATAGGGGAAGGCGCCGATATTCTCGGTTCCCACATAGGAGCCTTCCTGGGTGGCCGTCAGCAACGGATGCAGCACCTTGATCGGCGCCTTGAACATCTCGACGAATTCAAGCATGCCCTGTGTCGTCCGGTTCAGACCGCCCGAATAGCTGTAGGCATCGGGATCGCTTTGTCTGAGATGCTCCAGTTTGCGGATGTCGAGTTTGCCGACCAGCGAGGAAACGTCCTGGTTGTTTTCATCGCCCGGCTCTGTTTTGGTGACACCGATCTGCCGCAGTTTCGACGGGAAGATCTTGACAATCGAAAACTTGGATATGTCGCCTTCAAACTCGTCCAGACGTTTGACGGCCCAGGGCGACATCAGGCCTGTCAGCAGGCGTCTTGGAATGTTGTATTTATCGCCAAGCAGATCGCCCATGCGCTCGGGATTGAACAGGCCCATCGGCGATTCAAAAACCGGGCTGATCTGATCTCCGGCCTTGAGAACATAAATCGGCTCATGCTCCATCAGCCGCTTGAGAATTTCCGCTACGGTCGATTTGCCGCCGCCGACCGGCCCAAGCAGGTAAAGGATCTGCTTGCGTTCTTCCAGCCCTTGAGAAGCGTGACGGAAGAACCCGACAATCCGCTCGATCGTCTCTTCCATGCCGTAGAGTTCTGTAAATGCCGGGTAGCGTTTGATGGTACGATTGAGAAACAGGCGGCTCAGCCGCTGGTCCTGGCTGGTATCTACCAGTTCCGGTTCTCCAATTGCAGTGATCATCCTTTCCGCCGCTGTCGCGCGCATCCCCGGGTCGTCGCGACATGCCAATAGATAGTCCTGCAGGGTAATCTCTTCTACCTTGGTTTTTTCATAAACCTCAGATTGCAGAGAAAACACGTCCATGATCCTCGTCCTTTCCTAGTCCTTAGGTCCTTCCCCATTTGTTGGCTCGCTTACAGTTTCTAAAGTGGTGTCGATGCGTCTGTTTGGCGAATCAATTCAAGTTGAAAAGCAGTGCTGTCCAACACGTTAAGCGCCATGTGCTTTCGCCAAAATTGAGAGCCGCTGAATCAACTTTCCCTCAATCTTTGTCGAAAGTACGGGCAATATGATTCGGAATAACTATATCACAATAAAGTCAAAATCCGTTGTGCGTTGTTCACAAAGTCCGCCAACCCACACTTAGAATTTGTGTTGCATGTTAAGCAATCATGCCGCGCGTACTCATAATACTAATGTATAGCGGTGCAGCTCATTGGAAAGAGGTGTCGCCTAACCATTGTGTTCTTCGCCGGCAACAGTGACGCGACGTGCTCTGTGTGCATCTGCTTTCCGCGCGCAATTGCTATCGCCGAATGTCATGCATGCGCCGTCATTCTTCGCGAAACGCGCGGCGCAACTGGTCCATGAACGGCTTGGTCAGATAACTCATGGCGCTGCGCGCATTGGATCTCGCGGACGTTATTGAACTGCATTCGACTGGACTTGAGGGATACAATACATGCTTTACGGACTTTTATTCGGTTAATGCGCTTGGCCGTCTGATTGAGGGTCCTGTAAAGTTCCGCCATTCCGGTGAATGGTCCGGCACGCGAACCGTGATATATGAGCAGCCCAATGTATCAGCTACCAAAAGATCTTTCGATCCGGTCCAGCGTTTCCATTGCGCCAAGAACTTCAGCCACGGCCGCGTTAGGCTGGCGACCCTCCTGAATGGCAGAGACAAATTCGCGGTCGATCAGCTCAATTCCATTGTTTGAAACGGCCACGCCAGACAGATCAATCTGATTTTCATTGCCGTCAAAAAGATCGTCATACCGCGCTATATAGGTGCCGTTATCACAGACATAACGAAAGAACGTGCCAAGTGGGCCGTCGTTGTTAAAGCTAAGCGAAAGGGTGCAGATCGCGCCTGACGGTACTTTCATGCCAATCGACATGTCCATTGCGATGCCAAGCTCAGGGTGGTGGGGGCCTTGCAGCCCAAAGACCTCGGAACAGGTTTCGCCGGTCTGATACTGGAACAGGTCCACCGTATGGCAGGCATGGTGCCACAAAAGATGGTCCGTCCAAGAACGCGGCTCGCCCTTGGCATTCATGTTTGAGCGGCGAAAGAAATAGGTCTGCACATCCATTTGCTGGATTTTCAGCTCGCCCGCTTCGATCTTGTTGTGTATCCACTGGTGGCTGGGATTAAAACGGCGTACCTGGCCCGCCATGGCGATCAACCCGGTTTCTTTCTGGATGCGAACGATTTCCCGGCTGTCGGCCAGAGTATCGGCCATTGGGATTTCTACCATCACGTGCTTGCCGGCCTCCATGCAGGCGATGGCCTGTTCGGCGTGCAACTGGGTTGGTGTCGACAGGATCACCGCGTCCACGTCATCACGCGCAATGCATTCGTTCAAGGTGCTGCCAGCATGCCGAATGCCGCGCTCGGCCGCGAAAGCGTCGATTTTGGCCTGGTCCGGCGCCATTACCGAGGTGACTTTTACACCTTCGATATTTGCCAGAGCGTCCAGGTGTTTCATGCCAAAGGCGCCATAAGCGCCGGCCACGCAGATACGCATATTTTTCGTCCCTCATGCTGCCGCTCAAGCCCTTCAGTTACTTAGGCTATCCCTGCGAGCCTGAATTGGGAAATTGAATGCCGGCTGAGTTCATAAGTTTTAGGCATAACCCTACTCGGACTCTCGACATGAAGCATCCCGGATCAGGTCTACAAAATGGGATTGGGTCGGGGTCGGATGCCAACCCTCGCGAAAGGTCAGTCCGATCGGGCGCGCGCTGTCGGGAAGGTCGATATCGAGGGGTACCATGAGGCCCCGCTCGCATTCGACAGCCATTTGGTGGCGGGACATGATGGTCACAAAATCCCCTCTTGCCAACAGCCCTCGTATCAAGACCAGAGAGCTGGAAACAATGCGCACCGGGGTCGTCTCAAGATTGCCAATCCCGGCAAGGTGAAAAAGATAAGAGCCTGTCGGAGTGGTCTTTGACGGCGCGATCCAGGGGAATGCCAGCGCATCCTCAAATGATACAACCTCTTGTTCCAGCAACGGATGGCTGGGGCCGACAACCAGGTTCAACGGGTCGTTAAATAGATGCTCCTCGACCAATTCTTCGGCTGGGGCGGGGCTTCGCAGGGCGCCGATAAGACAATCCAGGTCGCCATAGCGAAGGCTTCTGAGTAATTCATCATAAGGCCCTTCGATGGTTCGCACCTGCACTCCGCTGTTCCTGCGCAAAAGGGCGTTGATTGCTTCGGGTAGAATGGAGGTGCGCGATAGCGGCAATGACCCGATGGTGACAACCGTGCTGTCGCGGCCTTTGGAAAGCGTGATTTCGTCATATCCCTGCTTAAGTTCAGAGGCAGCAAGTTTGACCCCGCGTGCGAAATGTTCGGCAGCCTGCGTCAATTCTATTCCTTGCGGTGCAACGGAAAAGAACGGTACGCCCGCAAGTTCCTCAAGTCCCCTGCCTGCGCGATAAACCGAAGGTTGTGACACTCCCAGTTTTCGCGCAGCAAGTGAGAAATTCCCGGTTTCACGGATCGCAACCAGCGCTCTTAGCTGGCTGGCCGAAACGTTCTTATGGAAACGCGCATTTGACTTTCGGCTGCTTCTTCCGGCGGCAACGGCCAATTGCGCGCCTTCTTCCAGATGTAAAAAAATGCGTTGTACGCGAAACAGGAAATCCAGACCAAGCGGCGTGACGAACATCCCTTCAGGCTTGCGGTCGAATAGTTGGAGCGCAAGGGCTTTTTCCAACCCTGCTATAGCCTGGGTAACAGCGGGTTGACTTAGGTGGATTTCTATCGCGGCTGCGCTCACGCTCTTGCGTTCCGCTACTTCCTTGAATGCACGGAGATGTCTTAGGTTCGGGAATTCTGTTGGCATTTCAGCACCTAAGAAAAATACAACAGCATTTTTGAATCGAAGTCTATAACTATACTTAATACCAAACGGCATTGATTGAAATGGCCGACTCAACGTCGAATAGGCTAGTCTTTTTTCAAATATTGAGCTGGAAACCTCCATTCAACCGACCGGAGCTAACCAATGTCTGGCAAAAAGACTGCCCTCGTCATATCAGCCCACGCCGCCGATTTTGTCTGGCGTGCAGGGGGTGCGATCGCGCTGCACCAGAGCATGGGCTATGAAGTCACGGTGGCCTGTTTGTCCTTTGGTGAGCGTGGAGAAAGCGCCAAATTGTGGAAGCAGGAGGGTATGACGCTTGAGGGCGTTAAGCAGTCGCGACGCGATGAGGCGCAACACGCTGCTGATGCTCTTGGGGTAAATGACATCCGGTTCCTTGATCTTGGTGATTACCCGCTGAAGCTGGATCGTGACGCGCGGGACCAGATGGTCGACATCATCCGCGAGGTGCAGCCCAAATGGATGATGTCCCATTCGCGCTGGGATCCCTACAACACCGACCATATGAACACGACCCAGTTTGCACTTGAATGCCGGATGATCGCGCAGGCCTGGGGGCACAATCCGGGCCAAAAGGTGCTGGGTGCCCCGCAGCTTTACCTGTTCGAGCCGCATCAGACTGAGCAGATGGCCTGGAAGCCCAATGTCTTCCTCGACATCACCCCGGTCTGGGACAAAAAACGTGCGGCTATCGAATGCATGCAGGGACAAGAGCATCTTTGGAACTTTTATACCAACGTAGCTGAAAACCGCGGCAACCACTTCCGGCGCAACTCCGGCGGGATGGCTGGCGGGCGCAAAGCAGAATATGCTGAAGGATTCGAGATGATCTTCCCGCAGACTGTGGATGAGCTGGTATGAGCTACCCCGCTGGCACAACTGGCATCGTCGTCCAAGAAATCGAGCGCGCGGATCAAAGCATCATTGACGGACTGGCGGATTGCGGCGTTGCAACAGTGCACGAGGCGCAGGGGCGAAAGGGATTGCTGGCTGACTATATGCGCCCGATCTACACCGGTGCACGCGTGGCGGCGAGCGCTGTGACGATCCTCGCCCCTCCTTGTGACAACTGGATGCTTCATGTGGCGATTGAACAATTGCAGGCCGGTGACATTCTGGTTTTGGGAACAACTTCGCCTTCGAACGGGGGCTATTTCGGCGATCTTCTGGCGACCAGCGCAATGGCCAGAGGCTGCAAAGGGCTGATCATCGACGCAGGCGTTCGCGATATACGTGATTTGACCGAAATGGGATTTCCGGTGTGGTCCAAGGCGGTTTTCGCCCAAGGTACGATCAAGGAAACACTTGGCAGCGTGAACATTCCGGTTGTCTGTGCAGATGCGTTGGTAAACCCCGGAGATATCATCGTCGCTGACGACGACGGGGTATGCGTTGTACGCCGCGAAGAAGCGGCCGAGGTGCTGGAAAAAGCCCTCGCGCGCGAAGCCAATGAAGCCGAAAAACGTGCCCGCTTTGAGGCAGGTGAACTTGGCCTTGATATCTATGAAATGCGGACCCGACTTGCTGATCGGGGCCTGAAATATGTCTGAGGGCATTCGGGCCACGTGGATGCGAGGCGGCACGTCTAAAGGTGGCTACTTCCTGGCCGCCGACCTCCCAACTGACATTGCCGCCCGCGACACTGTATTACTTTCGATATTTGGCTCGCCCGATCCGCGCCAGATCGACGGTATGGGCGGGGCTGACCCTCTGACCTCAAAAGTGGCGATAGTGCAAAAATCCAAACGCGATGGCGTGGATTTGGACTATCTCTTCCTTCAGGTCTTTGTGGACCAGCCCATCGTGACAGACGCGCAGAACTGCGGAAATATCCTGGCGGGCGTGGCTCCCTTCGCAATTGAACGCGGGCTGGTCACAGCGCACGACGGTGAGACGCCGGTAACGATCTATATGGAAAACACCGGACAGACAGCGGTGGCGGTGGTGCAAACGCCGGGTGGGTACGTGACCTATCAGGGCGACGCCCGCATTGACGGCGTGCCGGGAAGTTCGTCGCCGGTCCCAATTGAATTCAAGGACACAGCTGGTAGCTCCTGCGGCGCACTTCTACCAACGGGAAATGTGGTGGACTTGGTGCACGGTGTTGAGGTCACAATGATCGATAACGGCATGCCTTGCGGGGTGATGCGCGCCTCGGAAATGGGAATTGCTGGCGATGAAAACCCGGCTGATCTGGAGGCCAACGTGGGCCTTTGCGAGAAGCTAGAAGCGATCCGTCTCACCTGTGGGCCGATGATGAACCTTGGTGATGTGACAGAAAAAACTGTTCCAAAGATGACAATGGTCTCTTCGCCGCGCGACGGCGGCGCAATAGCAACCCGAACTTTCATCCCGCATCGCTGCCACAAGGCGATTGGCGTTCTGGGGGCAGTCAGCGTGGCGACGGCCTGCCTGCTGGAGGGCTCTCCGGCATATGTTCTGGCTAATCGGGGGGAAGGGCTGAGAAGAGACCTGAAAATCGAACATCCGACGGGTGAAATGACGGTTATTGCAACTTTGAGCGGTGGCGTCGTTTGCTCTGCTGCCATTCTGCGTACAGCGCGCAAGCTGATGGACGGCGTAGTCTTTGCCGGGGATGAATGATGGACGCCGATTGGATCCCCTTTCACCAAAACCCGACGAAGCCTCGTTTCGTTCTTCCAAAAGGCGCGGTCGATGCCCATTGCCACGTATTCGGGCCGGCGACTGAGTTTCCATTTGCAACCGAGCGGAAATACACCCCCTGCGATGCAGGCAAGTACAAGCTCTTTGAGCTTCGCGATTTTCTGGGGTTTGAGCGCAATGTGATCGTACAGGCAACCTGCCATGGCAAAGATAACAGCGCCCTTGTTGATGCCTGCCGCGCAGCAGGCGACATGGCGCGCGGTGTGGCCAGCGTTGGCCCGGACGTGACGGACAAAGAGCTGGCCGAGATGCACGAGGCCGGGGTGCGTGCGGTGCGTTTCAACTTTGTCAAACGGTTGGTGGATGCGACGCCCAAGGACGTGTTCCTGGGCATTGCTAAGCGCGTTGCAAAACTGGGATGGCACATCGTCGTCTATTTCGAGGCATCTGATCTGGAAGAGCTTGTGCCGTTTCTCGAAAGCCTGCCGACAATCATCGTGGTCGACCACATGGGCCGCCCTGATGTGACCAAGGGGGGCGACCATCCCGATTTCCAGCGTTTCGTCAGCCTGATGGGGCACAACGAAAACATCTGGACCAAGGTAACATGTCCAGAACGATTAACAGTTGCTGGTCCGCCTTACGATGATGTGGTCGATTATGCCGCTCTTATCATAGAACAATTCCCGGATCGCGTTCTGTGGGGCACCGACTGGCCCCATCCCAACATGAAAACCCACATGCCTGATGACGGGACTCTTGTGGATTACATCCCGAAAATTACGGACGAACAGGAAACGCAGCAAAAGCTGCTGATTGACAACCCGATGCGTCTTTACTGGGGCCAATGATCGCCGCTGATCGATGCGCAACAAAGGAGAAATCCAATGGACCGGCCTGCCTTCGACTATCATGTTGACATTCCCGGAACGACGATCTTTGACGGCAAACAGGCCATGAAAGGCTATGCGCTGAACAAGATGTGCTATTCGTTCAACCAAAAGGTCAACCGCGACGAATTCGTCAAGGATGAAGAGGCCTTTATGGAAAAATTCCATCTGAATGACGAACAAAAACAAGCGATCCGTGAACGCAACGTTTTGGGTTTGATCGCGGCGGGAGGCAATATCTATTACCTCGCGAAATTCGCGGGCATCTTCAAACTGAATGTTCAGGATGTGGGTGGATTGCAGACTGGGATGAGCACCGATGAATTCAAAGACTTTCTGAAAAGTCAGGCGTGAGGAGAAATAGTCATGGCAAAAATACTTGGCGGAATCACCAGTTCACACATCCCGGCAGTGGGCAATGCGATCCAGGACGAGCTCTATGACGATCCCTACTGGAAGCCCTTTTTTGATGGCTATCCAAAGGTTCACGCATGGTTACAAGAGAGCAAACCCGATTATGTGATCAACATCTACAACGATCATGGGCTTGGTTTTTTTCTAGACCGGATGCCGACCTTTGCGATCGGTGCTGCCCATGAGTACCCCGTCGAGGATGAAGGCTGGGGCCTGCCGTCGCTGGATCCGTTCCCCGGTGCGCCCGAGCTTTCATGGCATATCATCGAAAGCATGGTAGCAGACGAGTTTGACATTACCTCGTGTCAGGAATTGCCGGTCGATCACGGTTTTGTTGTGCCGATGCAGCTATTCTGGCCGGGCGCGCCGCATCATGCGGACTTGCCCAAATCCGTGCCGATCTCGGCCAACACAGTGCAGCACCCGATCCCGACACTGAAACGCGCACTGGACTTCGGGCGGGCCCTGCGCAAGGCGCTTTTGTCCTTCCCCGAGGATGCCAAGATTGTGGTGCTTGGTACCGGAGGGCTGTCGCATCAGCTTGACGGTGAACGCGCTGGTTTCATCAACAAGGAATTTGACAAGTACTGTCTGGACAACATCGTTAGCAATCCCGATGAGCTGACCAAGGTTAGCCGACAGGATTTGGTCAAGAATGCGGGTGCGCAAGGCACCGAATTCCTGATGTGGATGATGATGCGCGGTGCGCTTGGCGATGACGTGACCGAGATCACCCGAAACTACCATATTCCGATTTCCAACACTGCTGCCGGCACCTTGCTGTTGGAATGCGCCTGATAAGCTGATCCGTCTAATTGCTGCCGTCCACGGCGCTTCTAAAGCGCCGTGGACTCTGGCCTGTCACTCGGGAAAAAGCGGCTGAAATAAGAAGGGTCGTCGAAACCCAGCTGACAGGCGATCCGCTGAGTTGGTAGGTTCGAAAACGCCAAGTTTCTGCGACCCTCCAGGATCAACCGCTTCTCTATCGCGGCCGAAGCAGGACGTCCGGTGGTTGCGCGCATGACACGGCTCAGATGGGTTGTGGAAACTACTAGAGCGCGTCTGGTTCAAATGGAAGCATTTGATGGCGGAAAATCGGTTCACTCGGCCAGGCGCGTCGCGCAGCGCGATGTGGTGCATCGGGCAAGCGGCGCAACAACGCCGATGGGCCGATTTGCCGCCACCCTTGAAAGGACGATGTTGTTGACATTCAGAGATGAATGGGCCGGGCGATTTTCTGTACGCATTTTGGGAACATTTTATAATACTGGCGATCACCCCGTCTTCGAAATGCAGCATCCGATCATCGGCTGGATAGCCAAGCAGGGCAGCCGAATAAACCTTTGATGCATCAAGATCGATCACAAGCGAGACAATATCGCCGATTTCCTCCTCATGCCAGACGGTATGGATCAGGCCCGGGCGTATTTGTTGGGACCGGTAGGGGATGTTGTCATTCTGACCCGATACCCCGCCTGTTTCACCGACGGCCCTGTATGAAGCTGCACCGTCACTGAAAGTAACGATAAACCTCAAGCCCCCAGCATAGGTGTAATCGATCGTCTTTCCGTCCATTAGTTGAGTCATAGCTCATATCCTCACGATTCTCAGTTTCGTTTTGAGATCGGTTCGGCAAAAGGCATGTAGGAAACAGGTTTGCTCAGAGATATCAAGCATCTCTTGCGCAGTTTCATCGGACTCGATGTGAACGGCGGAGCAATACTCGGCCACGGTAGCGGCGGCTTTGTGTTGTCGCGGGCGGCGTAAAAGTCGGCCACTTTTGCCCTTTCATTTGATGGGAGGGTTTGGGGATATTCACC